>NZ_CP024081.1:1429392-1729392 GCF_003033885.1 Pseudomonas rhizophila
CTGATGGAGGGCGACCGCCACTACGACTACGACGCCTTCGGCAACCTGATCCGCGAACGGCGCGGCAAGGCCCAGTGCCTCGTCAGCGAATACCGCTACGACAGCCAACACCGACTGATCGGCGTCACCACGGCGCACGGGCGCGAAACGTCCTACCGCTACGACGCCTTCGGCCGACGCATCAGCAAGACCGTGGACGGCCTGACCACGGAATTTTTCTGGCAGGGCGACCAGGTCGTCGCCGAAAGCAGCCCGCGCCACCACCGCAGCTACGTCTACGAACCGGGCACCTTCCGCCCCCTGGCCCTGCTCGACGGCAAAGGCCCGAACGCCTGCCCGTTCTACTACCACCTCGACCACCTGGGCACGCCCCAGGAGCTGACCAACTACGGCGGCACCATCGTCTGGTCGGCACGCTACAGCGGCTACGGCAAAACCACCGAACTGGTCCACGGCGGCGGCGAACAGCTGGAACAACCGTTGCGTTTCCAGGGCCAATACTTCGACCCCGAAAGCGGCCTGCACTACAACCGGCACCGCTACTACAATCCGGAAACCGGCCGCTACCTGACGCCTGACCCGAGCAAACTGGCGGGTGGCCTCAACGGGTATCGCTACACCCTGAACCCGACGGGGTGGGTGGATCCGTTGGGGTTGGTGGATTGTCCGGGGAAGGGTGGGTGCCGGTCGGCGGTTGGTAGTCAGGATCCGGCGGCTAAGGTTGGGGTGGATGAGGGTGAGCCGGCGCTGCCGATGACGGCGGAGCAGCGGCGGGCGCGGATTGATGAGTTGGCGGAGGCGAATGCCTATCGGCGTTTGGATAAGATGGAGCGATCAATTGAGGGCGCGCATTTCTTACAGAAGCATGGCGCTCAAACTACGGCGGATTCTCAGTTGGAGCGTGTCAGGACAGGCCGGAACCCGGGCACTGGGGAAGTCGATGTTTATGAAAGAGGAAGAAATGCAGGCCAGCCTGCGATTCCGTCTGCTGCAACTCGTTTCTTGAGCCATCGCGACCAATTAAATGCTATTCATCGAGCCCAATTGATTTTCAGGCGAGCAGGCATTGTGGCGTCTAAAAAGCCAATTGAGATGAGGCGTGTAATTGGTGAAGGTTATAAACGAGAAGGTTTAGAGTACGGCCAACAAACGAAAGCGATAGTCATTCTTGATAGAAATGGCCTACCTAAAACAGCCTATACAGGATCGGGCACATGAAAAATATATATGATTTACATGATGTTTGGGGGTTGCTATTTGTTTTTAGTATTGAAAATGTTCATGACGTGGCGCGTGAGGAAATAATAACTTCGAAAAATGTAAATGATGATGAAGAGCTAGGTCAATTATTTGATTTGTTGGTTCGTCCGGAATTTCTATTTCACAGTCCAAAGGAGCAAGTTTTATTAATTAATACTCTCAACTATTTCCTAGAAAGCGGTGATAGCTTTGATAGAGTTTTCTTAAATTTGGATACATACTTTGATGACGATGTTAATGATCGGCGCCGATTTATGCGAGTTTTGCTAACTTCTTTGATTAGATATCAAACTGAGAGTCAAAAGTCGGACAGATAAGGACTTACTGCACCACCAAACCGCTTTTGTGGCGAGGGGAGCTTGCTCCCGCTGGGCTGCGAAGCGGCCCTAAAACAGCCTACTCGATCAACCAGGCACACCGAGGTGTGTGCAGAAGGGGGCTGCTGCGCAGCCCAGCGGGAGCAAGCTCCCTCGCCACAGGGGTTATCGCCAGGCGTTCAGGCCAATGCGGGGCTCACTCACACCGACAACCCCAACCCCACCACATCCTCCCGCTCAGCCAAACCATCAACCAAGTACACGCTCCCCCCCAAAATCTCCTTGGCATGATGCTTGGCCTGCGAAGCCAGTTCCGCCAACTGGCTGGCATCCAGTTCCCCACAGGCTTCAGCCCGCAAATGCACCACCCCAATCGACAGCGACAGCAAGGCAAATTCCTGTCGAACGCCCTGCCGATTCAGCGCGGTGAAGCAGCCGGCTTCCAGATGCTCGGGGCGGTAGAAGCGGCGGCAGTGGGTCTGGAAGTCGCTCAGTAGCTGATTCAGGCGTTTGCGCCAGTCTTCCGGACCGAGGACCAGCAGGAAGTCGTCGCCGCCGATGTGACCGACGAAGTCGCGGCTGGGATCGATGCGTTCGTTCAGGCATTGGGCCAGGCACAGCAGGACTTCGTCGCCGCGACCGTAGCCGTAGATGTCGTTGAAGGGTTTGAAGCTGTCGATGTCTACGTAGCAGATCACTGATTCCTGTCGTTGTTGCAGCAGGCGTGTCAGGCATTGTTGGATCGGCACGTTACCCGGCAGCAGGGTCAGCGGGTTGGCGTAGCGGGCCTGTTGGATTTTCAGTTCGGTGATGAGCTTGAGCACGTCGATCACCCGGCCCAGGCCCAGGTAACTGCCGTTGAGGGTGATGATGAAGTCTTCTTCGATGCGTTGTCGGGCGCGGCTGGTGATGAGGCGGCTGACTTGTTGCAGCGACTGGTTCAGTTCCACCGCCAGGAAGTCATCGCTCATCAGGCGGCTGATGGGTTTGCGGGCGAACAGATCGGTGGCGAAGGGTTTGAGCAAGGCATCCGAAAGGGAGTGACGATGGACGATGCCGCAGGGTTGTTCCTGATCGTCCAGTACCGCCAGGGAGTTGAGGTTGGCCTGGCGCCGAAACGCCTCAAGCACGGTGGCCGTCGGCGTATCGTGGGCCACCGCCGGTTGTTCGTTGAGCAGCGCCCCGAGGTCGTTGACTTCGTCGGTCAATGCCACCGCGCCGGCGTCCTGCCGGGGCATCAGCGCCCTGGCGTCACGGGAGGGCTGCTCCTGTGGGCGAGCGAGCAGATAACCCTGAACCAGGTCGACGCCCATCTCTATCAATACCGCCAGTTCTTCCGGCAGTTCGATTCCCTCGGCAATCACCTGGGCGCGGGAAGCGCGGGCGATTTTCAGGATCGAGCCGACAAATTCGCGCTTGAGGGCATCCTGGTGAATACCATCGATGAAGTGCCGGTCGATCTTCACATAATCGGGGCGCAATTCGGACCACAGCCGCAGGCTCGAATACCCGGCGCCCAGATCGTCCAGAGCGATGGAGAAACCCATGGCCCGATAATGATGCAGGGCGGTTTGCAGGAGTTGGAAGTCGTCGATCGGTGTTTGTTCGGTCAGTTCGATCACCACCTGGCTGGGCGGGATGCCGAAATCTTGCAACAGTTGCAAGGTGCGTCCGGTCTGGTGGGCGGCTTCGAGCAGGGATTCGGGCGAGACGTTGAGGAACAGCTTGCCCGGCAGTTTCTGCTCATTGAAACGTTGGCAGGCGCTGCGTCGGCAGGCCAGTTCCAGCTCACTGAGGCGTCCGGCCTGGCGGGCCACCGAAAGCAGGGCGATGGGCGAGTGCAGCGGGCTGTTGGACGGGCCCCGGGTCAGGGCTTCATAACCGACGATGCGTCGTTCGGAAAGGCAAATGATGGGTTGGAACAGGCTGTGTAAACCGCTTTGAGCCAGGATCGAACTCAAGGCACTCAGCTGTTCTGTCGTGGTCATGGCAATCTCTGGCGATAAAAAAAGGACTGGGCGCCACCCGTTCAAGGGGGCGCCCGGTCCTGTATTTCACGACAGAATGATGTCAGTTTGATGACGCTCCGGGGAGCGTCAGCATTAAATGGCCATCATGTCAGTGCTTGGCAATCGCCGTGTTGAGTTTCAGGTAATCGATGAGGATACGACCGGTCTCGCTCAGGTAGGCATCGTCTTCCGGTTTGGTTTTTTCCGGCTCGGCGATCAGGTCTTCATCCTCTTTCTTCAGTTCCTTGAGCGGCTCTTCACCCTTGGCCTTGCGCCGCAGGTTTTCCATGGTCAGTTGCTTGGCTTCGATGTCGGCATGCTGTGCGCGACGCTCGGCTTCGTTGAGGGTGACGGTTTTCTCCAGCATCAACTTTTGCGCCAAAGCCAGCTTGTCGCGGATGAAGACAAACTCCGCGTCCTGGGACGTGCGAGCGTCATGATCGGACTTGAGTTGCGCCAGGAATGGCTTGAACGGATCCACCGCCGGCTTGATCGCAGGCCGGATGGTGTCCCACGGCATGGCCTCGGGCAGGGCGCTTTCACCGATTTCCTTGGTGTCGATGATCGACGGGTAATCGATGTCCGGCAGTACACCCTGGTGCTGGGTGCTCTGGCCGGAAACCCGGTAGAACTTGGCCAGGGTCAGCTTCAGTTCGCCATGGTTGAGCGGCTGGATGGTCTGCACGGTGCCTTTGCCGAAGGTCTGGCCGCCGATGATCAGTGCCCGGTGATAGTCCTGCATGGCGCCGGCGAAGATCTCCGAGGCCGATGCCGACAGACGGTTGACCAGCAAGGCCATCGGGCCTTTGTAGAACGCCCCCGGATTTTCATCCTCGAGCACATCCACGCGGCCATCGGCGTTACGCACGAGCACGGTCGGGCCCTTGTCGATGAACAGGCTGGTCAGTTCCGTAGCTTCCTGGAGGGAGCCGCCGCCGTTGTTGCGCAAGTCGATGACGACACCGTCGACTTTTTCCTTCTGCAACTCGGTCAGTAGCTTCTTCACATCGCGCGTGGTGCTCTTGTAGTTCGGATCACCGGCGCGGAAGGCCTTGAAGTCCAGATAGAAAGCCGGGATCTCGATCACACCGAGCTTGTAGTCCTTGCCGTCCTGTTTCAGTTTGAGGACAGATTTTTTTGCAGCCTGCTCTTCCAGCTTCACCGCTTCACGGGTGATGGCCACGACTTTGCTGGTCTGGTCGTTCGGCGCATTGCTGGCCGGGATGACTTCCAGGCGCACCACCGAGCCTTTCGGGCCGCGGATCAGCTTGACCACTTCGTCCAGGCGCCAGCCGACCACGTCGACCATTTCCTTGTTGCCCTGGGCGACACCAATGATCTTGTCCGCCGGGCCGACCTGTTTAGTCTTGTCGGCAGGTCCTGCCGGCACCAGGCGCACGATCTTCACTTGATCGTTGTCGCTCTGCAGCACCGCGCCGATGCCTTCCAGGGACAGGCTCATGTTGATGTCGAAGTTTTCCGCATTATCGGGCGACAGATAATTGGTGTGCGGGTCGTAGGACATGGCGAAGGTATTGATGTACGCCTGGAAGATATCTTCGGCGCGAGTCTGGTCCAGACGGGCCAGTTGGTTCTTGTAGCGTTTGGTCAGGGTTTCCTGGATCTGCTTGGAGTCCTTGCCGGCGATCTTCATGCGCAACACTTCGTCCTTGACGCGTTTGCGCCACAGGTCGTCAAGTTCAGCGGTGCTTCTGAGCCAGGCGGCGTCCTTGCGATCCACCTGCAAGGTTTCCTTGGTATTGAAGTCGATCTTGTCGACGCCTTTGTTCAACTCGGCAAGGGTGTAATCCAGACGCGCCTTCACGCGATCCAGGTAGCGCTTGTAGATGATGAACCCGGCGTTCAGGTCGCCGCTCTTGAGGAAATCGTCGAACTGGGTTTTCCACTTGTCGAATTCAGCGATGTCGCTGGCCAGGAAATAGCTGCGCGAGGGATCAAGCAGCTTCAGGTAGCTGTCGTAGATGATGACCGAGCGCGCGTCATCGAGCGGCGGCTTGCTGTAATGATGGCGCTTGAGCAATTCAACGACGTTGAGGCTGGCAATCACCTCGTCGCGATCGGGCTGAAGCTTGTCCCAGCTATTGGCTGCGAACGTATCGCTCGACAGCGGCAACAGACCGAGGCCAATGACAAGCGCGAGGGCGGTGCTGGGGAACAGGTGCTTCATGCTGATTCGACGCAGGGACAATTGATAACGCATATTAGGCCGTCTTTGAAGTCGCCGGTTCCATGTGGCCCGGGCGCATAATGCAAGAAAGCCCGGCGTTACAGCAGCGGGCCCAGTCGAGACTCACTATGGAGGCACCGTGAAAGCATTGCAAGGCGTTGAAGGCCAAGTGGTATGGGCAGATGAGCCAAGTCCGACGTGTGATGTAGGGCAAGTCCGCATCCGTGTGGCGGCCGCCGGTCTGAATCGAGCCGATTTGTTACAAAAGGCCGGACATTATCCGCCGCCGCCCGGTGCCAGTCAGGTGCTGGGCCTGGAGTGCTCCGGGGTGATCAGCGAGGTCGGAGCGGGCTCCTCGTGGCAGATTGGCGATCGCGTTTGCGCCCTGCTGGCCGGCGGCGGGATGGCAGAAGAGGTGGTGGTCGATGGCCGGCATGTCCTGCCGGTGCCCGAAGGGTTATCCCTGGCTGAGGCGGCCGCGCTGCCTGAGGTTTACAGCACCGCGTGGCTCAATCTGTTTCAGCTGGCTGCACTCAAGCCGGGGGAAAAAGTGCTGCTGCACGCCGGGGCCAGCGGTGTCGGTTCGGCCGCGATCCAGTTGTGCAAGGCCTTTGGCAACCCGTGCTGGGTCAGCGTCGGTTCGGCTGATCGTCTGAGTTATTGCGAGGCGCTGGGGGCCCAGGGCGGCGTGATACGCACCGATGGCCTCGAGAGCCTGAACGACTTCGCCCCCTTCGATGTGATCCTCGATCCGGTGGGCGCGAACTACGCTGCATTGAACGTGAAACTTTTGTCAGTTGACGGCCGTTGGGTGTTGATCGGCCTGATGGGCGGGCGCTCGACCGAACTCGATCTGGCGCAGGTACTGGGCAAGCGTATCCAATTGCTCGGCTCGACCTTGCGCAGTCGTGACGATCAGTTCAAGGCCGACCTGATCAGTGAGCTGGGGCACCAGGTGTGGCCGCTGTTCACCGACAAACGCCTGAGCCCGCAACTGGCCAGGACCTTTGCGATCAAGGATGCCGAAGCGGCGTTTGCCGAGCTGGCGAGCAACAAGGTGTCAGGAAAGTTGGTGTTGGTGATCGATGAAAGCCTGGGCTGATTCCGGGGAGTCGAACCCAGGCTTTGCGGTACCGCCTGAATGTGGAAAACCACGTGCTGCTAAAGGGTTGACCTAGAGGTTAACCCTTAGGACCTGAGAGAACATCCGTTGCTCGTTGCTGTTTTTACGGACAATCGAGTAGTTGATCAGGACGGTTTTTCCGCTGTTTTCGGATACCCAGGCACTGGGAATGTCAAAAACGTTGGCTTGGCCGGACGTCACATCCTGGTTTTCAGTATCGTGGGTGGTGACACCGGCCCAACGAACCCTGACGGTGTAGCCTGTCTCACCGCCGTAGTTCACGCTAACCTTCAAGTTGGAATAACTCGGTGCCGGTAATGGATCCACCGCTTGCGGGTCGATATGCAGCGTCAACCTGTCTGACTCTATCGTCTCGCCAATCCCTTTTTCCTTGACGGAATAGCCGACCACGACAGATCGACCGATATTGTCGACGACTTCCAGACGAGGAATCGGGATCAGTCTTTTCCCGGGGGGATCACCCACTTCGATAATTGGACTGTTGTAGTTGACCCGACCCTGCCAGCGCGCCCGGATGGTATCGGTAGCATGCATACCGGTGTAGTGAGGTACTTCAACATCCACATACGTGTCGGTGTAGATATCACTCATTTTCAGATGGTCGCCCGCTGCGTTATAGGCTTTGGGAACCTTGGGTTTGAGTTTCCCCGGGGTGATGGGAAGGACAGCCTGGTCCGCGGCGTTATAGACAAACGTGGCATCTGCAGACGGGGTGCCGGGTATGGTCAGACGAATGATGGGGACCACCATGCCCCCGGTGCGGTCGTAATATTTCTGTTGGTCGATTTGGGCATTCGCCAGCCCTGTGTCGATGTAGAAGAAGGCCTGAATTGGCAATACTCCGGGCTCATTTTCAGGCCAGGCTTTGATGCGCAGCTCGTTGTGATCGGCAAAAGCCTCATCGGGGATCAATGAACGAACCCGAATGGCCTGGTTGAAGCCTTGGACTGCTTCTGCATCCAGGCTGCTCGTTACCATAAAGGCGCAGGAGTGCGCGGTTCTATATTGAGAGACCTTTCGATAATGGGCCACCCATTGTTCCGCGGTGGTAATGTTTTGTTCTCGACAAGGCGTGCTGTCAGCAAATACTCGCGGAGGCACGATACTGTCTCTGCATCCATACTGCCCCGCGGCATCGCGATAAAACGTAGCGCCGTCGAGTGGAAAGTAACAGATAACTTCGGGTTTTATTTTTCCGGCGGGGGCGTTGAGATAAGGATAGAAAATCAAGCCATTGACACCATACCAGGGGGTGCGAACAAACTTTGTATCGGCTCTCAAATAAGAAAATGAGACTGCGTCGGTTTTTCTTGAGAAGTCGCTATGATCCCATGGATCGTAATTATTGCTGGTTTTAGTGATGCGTAGCGTTACCCCTGAGCAGAGAAAGGCTGGTGTGGTGGGCGTGCCGCAGTTGGCGGCGGTATTGTGATACGCCGTGGTCAGCTTTCGGGCTGTTTCCTCACCGGAGCGTTCATAACTACTGGAAGACTGAATGTCGGGTGGTGGCGACGGCAGTTGAGTTGCGCAACCAAATAATACGGCGAGCGCGAGGGCCGTAAGTGCCTTTATGCTGGTGTGGGTAAAAATCCACTGTTCAAGGTACTTGTTCATGAGGGCTCCCGTCGCGGGGCGACTGTCGAGTAAAAACAGGGCGTGGAGTTATTAACCTGCGGATACAGCCATGCGTCTACTGTTAGAAATAACAGGTCAAAGGAAGAACACGCGCCATCTGTCGGTTAGTCTGAGCGACCTGTAAAGTCTGACAGTAGACATCGCATAAAAAACGCTTTAGAGAAGTTTCGAGAGTAATAGATGTCTCTCTGATTAGTGTCCTGACAGAAGAGATGTTGTGATGACTGCAAAGTGACTCCGCATGATCCATGAACATATTGGCTCAGTAAAAAACGCATGCCCCAGCAGGCTTGAATGGCACCCTCATGCCTATCGCCGGAGGCTTCCACCTCTGACCGGCGCACCCAGGCAAACTGACCTTTGGTCGGCAGCCCATAGCCGATGCGCGCACCCTGCTAGCGTTAACTAATGGAGGGATGGGGGTAACCGCAGCTTTCATTTCACCCGCAAGGTGAAGAGGTTGATCATGACCATCGCCGAATGGCGCATGCAGGGCGTCGAATTCATTGCCTGCAACTGCAATTGGGGCTGTCCCTGTCAATTCGACGCGCCACCGACCCATGGCCACTGCCACGCGGTGGCGTCGATGCGAGTGGAACGCGGGTATTTCAATCAAGTGGCGTTGGGAGGCTTGTGTTGGGCCGCCACCTTCGCTTGGCCGGGCGCTATCCATGAGGGTAACGGCAGTTGTCAGGTGTTCATCGATGAACGCGCCGACGAGGCGCAACGCCAAGCCCTGCTGACCATCCTCTCTGGTCTGGAGAGCGACCCCGGGGCCAACGTGTTTCAGGTGTTCAGCAGCACCATGAGTGAAATGTTCGAACCGCAGTTCGTGCCCATCACCCTGTCCATCGATGTCGATCAGCGTTTGGCGCACCTGGACATTCCCGGCGTATTGCAGGCCAGCGGCGAGCCGATCCGCAGCCCGATCGACGGTTCACCTCATCGAGTCCGCCTGTCCCTGCCCAACGGCTTCGAGTTCCTTGAGGCTGAAGTGGCCAGCGGCAGCTACCAGACGCATTCAGCGCTCAAGCTTCAATCCCAGGACAGCCATAGCCACCTCGCCCACGTGCATTTCACCGGTCATGGCATAGAGCCGTAAAGATGGCAGAACCCCAGGCGGCGGCGCAGAGCAAGCGACTGACAGGCGAGCAGTTGTTGTTCCTGCTCTGCCTGCTCGCGCTGACCGCCTTGGCTTGGCTGGTGCTGCTGCAGATGGCCCGTGACATGAGTGCGCCGGGCGGCATGGCCGATGCGGCAATGGCCGGTATGCTTATGCCCTGGAGCCTGGGCGATGCGCTGCTGATGTTCGCCATGTGGGCAGTGATGATGATCGGCATGATGTTACCCAGCGCCTTGCCCATGCTGCTGATCTACCAGCAGATGCTGCGCAAGCGCATGCCGGCACCGCAGCGACACCTGGCCCTGCTGCTGTTCTGCAGCGCCTATGGCCTGGTCTGGGTTGGTTTCGCCCTGGGCGCCACGGCGCTGCAGTGGGCGCTCGAGCGGCTGGCCTTGCTCAGTCCGGGGATGCGCAGCAGCAGTACCGCGCTGGGCGCCGGCTTATTGCTGGTCGCAGGCATCTATCAGTGGTCGCCAAGCAAGGCGGTCTGCCTTGAGCATTGTCGCGGGCCGCTGCATTTTCTTCTCGGCTACTGGCGCCCCGGCGTGCTCGGCGGCTGGCGCATGGGGCTGGCCCATGGCGCTTACTGCCTGGGCTGCTGCTGGGCCCTGATGGGCCTGCTATTCGTGGTCGGCGTGATGAACCTGCTCTGGGTGGCAGTGATCGGTGCCTTCATCCTGCTGGAGAAGAACCTGCGGCAGGGACTCTGGCTCAGTCGTATCTGCGGTGTGTTGTTACTCGGCTGGAGCCTGTGGCTGCTGCTGGGCTAGGCTAAACCTGTGTGGGAGCGAGCCTGCTCGCGATTGCGATGGATCAGCAGGCATTGATTTAACTGACACACCGCAATCGCGAGCAGGCTCGCTCCCACAGGGGCTTATTTCCAGGTATGAATCGGCCACCCGGCCGATTCGGCATGGGCCTTCAACACCGCATCCGGGTTCACCACATGGGGATAATCCACCCGCTGTAGCAGCGGCAGGTCGTTGCGCGAGTCGGAATAGAAACTTGCGCCCTCAAGGTTTTCTTCCTCGGCATCCAGCCAGTCCAGCAGCCGTGCGATCTTGCCTTCGCGATAGGTCAGGGTGCCGACGGTCTTGCCGCTGTACACCCCATGACTCACCTCAAGCTCAATCGCCAGGATCTCATCGATGCCCAGCCGTTCGGCAATCGGCTTGACCAGGTGCGTGCCGGAGGCGGAGATCACCAGGATCCGGTCACCGGCCTTGCGGTGTTCGGCGATGGTTTTGGTGGCGTCGCTGAAGATGATCGGTTCGATGAAGTCTTCCACCCACGGCGTCACCAGGTGTTCGATTTCTTCCGGGGTGCGGCCGATCATCGGTTCCAGGCTGAAGTCCATGTATTCTTCCATGCGCAGCTTGCCGTGGCTGTAGGCGTCCATCAGCTCATTGTTGCGACGCATGAACGACTCTGGATCGACCCAGCCCAGGCGCCCCATCTGCTCGCTCCAGAGGGTGGCGCAATCGCCGTGGATCAGGGTTTCGTCCAGATCAAAAATTGCCAGGGCCATCAGCGCATTTCCCTTTTCAAAATCAACTTCAAAATCAATAAAGCCATCAGGCTACCTCACACAGCGCCGTCGAATCGATGGAAAGTGACAGTCGTGTGCCATCGGGGTGCAAATCGGCGGCGGAACGATTGAGCACGTCGACCACCAGCTCTACGCCGCGAGCCTCGACCCGGTAGCGGATCACGTTGCCCAGCAGGCTGTGGCTGCGGATCAGGGCATCGGGCTCGCCGCTGCGGCTCAGTTCAATGGCCTCCGGGCGAATGGCGATGCGACCGATCACTGGCCGTTGCAGCAGTTTGCTGGCGCTGTCGGCGTCCAGCAGGTTGTAGTTGCCGATGAAGCCGGCGGCAAAGACATCGACCGGCGCAGTGTAAAGGGTTTCGGCATCGCCGCTTTGTACGATCTTTCCCTGGTTCATCAGGAAAATCCGGTCGGACATGGTCAGCGCTTCTTCCTGATCGTGTGTGACGAAGATCGTGGTCAGGCCCAGTTCGCGTTGTATCTGTCGGATCTGCTCGCGCAAATGTTTGCGAATCCGCGCATCCAGGGCCGACAGCGGCTCGTCCAGCAGCAACAGGCGCGGGCGGGTCACCAGGGAGCGGGCCAGGGCCACGCGCTGGCATTGGCCGCCGGAAAGTTGATGGGGGTAGCGAGCGGCGAAGTCGTGCAGCTCCACCAGCCGCAAAATATCCAGTACCCGTTGGCGGCTGTCCTCGGTCGCAACCTTTTGCATGCGCAGGCCGAAGGCGACGTTCTGTTCCACGGTCATGTTGGGAAACAAGGCGTAGCTCTGGAACACCATGCCGATCCCGCGCTTCTGCGGGCTCAGCGGGACGATGTCCTGTCCGTCCAAAAGGATCTGTCCGGCATCCACCGCGGTCAGGCCGGCAATGCAGCGCAGCAGTGTGGACTTGCCGCAGCCGGAAGGGCCGAGGAGGGTGACGAACTCGCCCTTGTGGATTTCGCAATTTATGTCGCTGAACACCGGTGTGCCGGCATAGCTTTTTTGCAGGTGTTGGACGCTGACGTAGCTCATTGGCTTTTGTCCTTGTTCAAGATGTTGGCCGCCCAGGTCAGGACCAGTACGAAGAAGAAGTAGGAAATCACCAGCGCACTGGTGAAGTGACCGCTGCTGTTGCGCATGTTGTTCAGGTACACCTGCAGGGTTTCATAGCGAGTGCCGACGAGAATGTTGGCAAACACGAACTCACCGAACAGAAACGAGAAAGACAGCAGCAACGCCACCATCAAGCCCTTGCGCAAGTTCGGCAGTACCACCAGCAAAGCCGCCTGGAACGTGCTGGCGCCGAGCAGTTGGGCGGCGTCCATGAGGTCGCGCAGGTTGATGGCTTGCAGGTTGTTGGTGATCGCCCGATACATGAATGGCAGGGCAACGGTGAAGTAGCAACCGATCAGGATCCACGGCGTGCCCACCATCGCCAGCGGCCCGGAACCGTAGAGTTGCAACAGCCCCACTGAAGACACTACCGGCGGCACCGCGAAGGGCAGCAGGATGAGGATGTTCATCAGTGCGTCGAGCTTTGGAAAGTGGTAATGCACCACAAACAGCAGGGGCAGGATCAGCACCACGGACAGCACCAGCGCCCCGACGCAGACGATCAGCGATTGACCGAAGGCGTTGAGAAAACGCGGATCGCTCCACAGCTGCACGTACCACTTGAAGGTGAAACCGCTGGGCAGCACGGTGGCCGACCAACTGCTGGCGATGGAGTAGATCAGCGTGCCGGCCAGGGGCAACAGCAGGATGGCGAACAGCAAATACACCACCAGCCGATGATAGAGCCCGGCAGAGCTCGATTCAGCGCGAGACATGGTAGCTCCTCTTGAGCAGCAACTGATGGACGACGGTCACCAGGGTCATCAGCGCCACCAGCACCACGGCCAGGGCGCTGGCCATGTTCGGGTCAAGGGAGATGTCCCCGGAGACCATGGCGGCGATGCGAATCGGCAGGACGTTGAAGTTACCGGTGGTTAGCGCATACACCGTGGCGTAGGCACCGAGCGCATTGGCCAGCAGGATCACGAACGTGCCCAGCAGCGCCGGGGTCAGCACCGGCAAGCCGATGTGCCGCCAGAATTGCCAGCCGTTGGCGCCCAACAGCGCAGCGGATTCGCGCCAGTCCTCGCGCAGCGCGTCGAAGGCCGGGTAGAGCAGCAGTACGCCCAGGGGAATCTGGAAGTAGGTGTAGAGGATGATCAGCCCGGTTTTCGAGTACAGGTTGAAATCTTCAATGATCCCCGCCTGTTTGAGCATGATCGTGATGCTGCCGTTGAACCCCAGCAAAATGATGAAGGCGAAGGCCAGGGGCACGCCGGCGAAGTTGCTGGTCATGTTGGCGAAGGCGTTGACGAAGTTGCGCAGGCGCGAATCGACCCGACGCAGGGAATAGCTGCCGAGCACGGCGATGATGATGCCGAACACGCTGGACCAGAAACTGATTTCCAGGCTGTGCTGGATCGCCTGGCGGTAGAACTTCGAACTGAAAATCTTGCTGAAATTGGCCAGGCCCCAGCCGAACTCTTCCGATTCCAGGCTGTTGACCAGCACCCAAAGCAGCGGCGCGATCTGGAACACGATGAAGAAAATCGCGAAGGGCACCAGGCACAACGCTGCCAGCCATTTGCCGCGCGTCATGGCATTCACTTGAGTAACTCCTGGCAATAGGGTTTGTCGTGGGCAACGCCGAGCAACTGGCAAATGGTGCCGCACAGTTCAGTCTGCCGGGGGGCGGCGTTGGGGTTGAGGCTGAAGCCGTTGCCCAGCACAAATAGTGGCACTTCCCGTTCTTCAGCCAGCAGGCCGTTGTGGGAGCGGTCGTTGTTCATGCCGTGGTCGGATGTCACCAGCACCTGGTATCCGGCGTCGAGCCAGGCTTGCAGGTAAACCGCCAGGTTGATGTCGGCCGAGCGGGCGCTGTTGCGGTATTGCGGGGTGTCGAGGCCGTGCTTGTGGCCGGCATCGTCGATGTTCATGGGGTGCACCAGCAAAAAATTCGGCAGGTAGCGCTGACGCAGGTGTTCGGCGTCGGCAAACAGATGAGAGTCGGGGTAGTGGTCATTCCAGTAGAAATGCCCGTATTGAATCGGCAGCTCGGGGTTGTCGGTATGACGATCGCGACCGGCCACGAACGGCGAAGCGTTGTACAGCTCGCTGACCCAGTGATAGGCCGCGGCTGCCGTACTCAAGCCGCCTGCGGTGGCGTAGTGGAAGATGCTGCGCTGGTTCGACAGGCGCGAGACATTGTTGTGCACGATCCCGCTGTCGAGGGGCACGACGCCGGTCAGAATGCATTCATAGAGCGGACGGGACAGGGCGGGCAGTTCACATTCCAGTGTGTAGAGCGCCGCGCGTCCTGCGCCGACATAGGCCTGCAAATGCCCCATGGCATGCCGGGCGACCTCGTAGTTGAGGCCGTCGAGCACCACCAGGATGACGTTGTGCTTCATGGGTAGCGGGACTCCGGACAGATACCAGGAAACTCGGATTCACCAGGGACCTGATGTGGAAGCCAGCTTCTGTGGGAGCCGAGCTTGCTCGCGATGAAGGCGACACGGTTCAGCTGCAAGACCGTGTCATCGTTCATCGCGAGCAAGCTTTGCTCCCACAGTGCTCGCTCCCACAATTGGATCTCCAGTGGATTTCCAGCGGGAGCTATTGCCTCACTCCATATTGATGATCACTTCTTCCTGCCACTTCTGCGGCAGTGTCTTGGAGGTCTTTTCCCACGCATCCGCATCCTTGATCGGGGTCACGCCTTTGTACTGTTCGTTGGGCAGCAACTTGGCCTTGACCTCTTCAGGCAAGGTCAGGTGCTCGGCGCGGATCGGACGGGCGTTGCCCTTGGCCAGGTTGATCTGACCGGCGTCGCTGAAGATGTATTCGCGAGCCAGTTTGGCGGCGTTCGGGTGCTTGGCGTATTTGTTGATGATGGTGGTGTAGCCGGAGATGACCGAGCCGTCGGATGGAATCAGTACGACGTAATCATCCGGGTTGGCCATCTTGGCCTTGTAGCTCAGGCCGTTGAAGTCCCAGACCACGCCGACCTCGACTTCACCTTTCTCCATGGTGGCGATGGTCGGGTTGGCCATGGACAGACGCCCTTGCTTGGCGATCTCGGCGAACATCAACAAGGCCGGTTGAACGTTTTTCTCGTTGCCGCCATTGGCCAGGGCCGCTGCTAGCACGCCGTTGGCGGCTTGGGCGGCGGTGCTCACGTCACCAATGGAAACCTTGTATTTGCCGGTTTTCAGGTCAGCCCATTTGGTTGGCACTTCGGAGCCGTGCAACAGCTTCTTGTTGACGATGAACGCAATGGTGCCGGTGTAGGCCAGGGCCCAGTTGCCGTCCTTGTCCTTGGCCCAGTCTGGAACCTGTTCCCAGGTGCTCGGCTTGTAGGGTTGAACCACGCCTTGCTTGACCGCGATCGGGCCGAAAGCTGCGCCGACGTCACCGATATCGGCGCTGGCGTTGTCTTTCTCGGCGGCGAACTTGGCGATTTCCTGGGCCGAGCTCATGTCGGTGTCGATGTGTTTCAAGCCATAGATTTTGGCCAGGTCATCCCAGGTGGCTTTCCAGTTCGCCCAGTCATCGGGCATGCCGACGCTGTTCACGGTGCCTTCCGCTTTCGCAGCGGCTTCCAGTGTTTTCAAATCGGTGTCAGCGGCCATGGCAACAGTGCACATGGCAATGGTCGAGCCTAACAGTGATGCCAGGAAAAACTGTTTCATCCGAAGCTCCTATGGGCGTTTTCAACGCTGCGATTGCGGTTGTGTTGGTCTAGGTCAGCAATACCTGAGCCAATGTAGGCGAGCCCTGTGACATTTTGATGTCGGTGCAGGAGATGCCGGCATGTGCCAGGCTGGGGCAAAGTGGCTGCCAACTAAGCGTAGACCATGGTTAACCGGCTGATCTGCAAGGACTTGGCCGCTAACTTGCAGGATGGCAATGAACCGTTCGGCGGTTCTGTCATCTACCAGTCATGTGCAGTGCCTAGGCTTGCAAGCATGAGAAACGGATGGATGCTCCATCGATTTCGCCCCGAAAGAGTGCTGGTCTAGTCCAGATAGGTAACGTTGATGCGCATCGAGACAACCAAAGCGGTGACAACCATCGGGCAAGTCCTGCAGGAGCAGCTCGACCATGGCTTGCTGCCGCCCGGTAGCAAGTTGCCGGCCGAGCGCAAGCTCAGTGAATTGTTCGGCACCACACGCATCACCGTGCGCGAAGCGCTGTTGCAGCTCGAAGCCCAGGGGCAGATCTATCGCGAGGAGCGCCGTGGCTGGTTCGTCTCGCCGCCACGCCTGGCCTATAACCTGATGCAGCGCAGCCATTTCCACGCCATGGTGACTGCCCAGGGGCGAGTGCCTTCCACTCAAGTGATCTCGGCCCGTCTGCAGCCGGCTTCGGCAGCAGTGTGTGCCTGGTTGCAATTGCCGGCACTGTCCAGTGTGATCCAGATCTGCCGCGTGCGGCGTATCGATGAGCGGCTGGTGCTGTATGTCGAGCACTACCTGAACCCGCAGTACTTCCCGGACATCCTCGAATTCGACCTCAATCAGTCCATCACCGAGTTGTACGCCCGTCATTACGACTTGCACTACGGCCGGGTGAAGTTCGAGATTGTGCCCACCTCGCTACAGCCTGAAGCGGCGGCGGCGTTGAAAGTCTCGGTTGGCAGCCCTGGCTTGCGGATTGCCCGGGTCAATTATGACCAGCATCAGCGGTTGATCGATTGTGACCTGGAGTTCTGGCGTCACGATGCGATTCACGTGGGGGTGGACGTGCCGGAACAACCGTCGGCTGCCTGAGGTGAGGTCAGATCGACTCGTTGAGTTTGGCCAGGATCCTGAACACCACCGTGGCGAGGATCAACAACATGCCGATCCACATGGCAAACACCCCGACGTTCTTGTCTCGGAAGTTGAAGCCGATGGCCAGCAGGATCATGCCGGCGATGATGGGCACCAGCATGGCATTGAACGCAGACATCGGAATCATGGCGACGGCCTTGTCGGAGGGGATAAGGTCAGTCTAGTTGGGGTTTTGCCGGGGTGTGATGATGTATGTCATGGCTCCCCCCAATCCGGAGGCGAGCACTGTTGTGGCGAGGGGATTTATCCCCGCTCGGCTGCGCAGCAGACGCACTTGGGCCGTTACTGACATGTGAAGTATTGCGGTGACTGGGCAAAGGGCTGCTCTGCAGCCCTACGGGGATAAATCCCCTCGCCACAGGGGTAAGCATTTCCCGGTTCAAACAGGTGCTGCTGTGGTTACGGCAACTCACGACAGGCATAAAACGCGCTCAACACCTTCACCAGGTGCGCCAGGTCATGACTGCCGCACAGCTCGCGGATCGAGTGCATGGCGAAGGTCGGCAAACCGATGTCCACCGTGCGTACACCCAACTGACTGGCGGTGATCGGGCCGATGGTCGAGCCGCAGCCCATGTCGCTGCGCACCACGAAGCTCTGCACCGGTACTTCCTCGGCCATGCATAGGTGACGGAAGAACCCGGCGGTTTCGCTGTTGGTGGCGTAGCGCTGGTTGGTGTTGACCTTGATCACGGGCCCGGCATTGAGTTTCGGGCCGTGGTTGGCGTCGTGTTTGTCGGCGTAGTTGGGGTGCACGCCGTGGGCGTTGTCCGCGGAAACCAGCAGGGATTTCTGGATGGTCCGTACGAACTCTTCACCTTCAGGCAGCAAACGACGCAGGGTTTGTTCCAGCATCGGACCATCGGCGCCACAGGCCGAGCAAGAGCCGACTTCCTCGTGGTCGTTGCACACCAGCACGCAGGTCTCTTCGGTGTCGGCGTTCAACAAGGCTTGCAGGCCGGCGTAGCACGACAGCAGATTGTCCAGGCGCGCGCCGGCAATGAAATCACCATGCAGGCCGATGAGCGCGGCGCTTTGGGTGTCGTAGAAACTCAGCTCGTAATCGAGCACCACGTCCGCATTCAGGCCGTGTTCGCGGGCCAGTTGATCGGTGAGCACGGCGCGGAAGTCGACGCGCTCGTCACCGGCGAACTGGGCGAGAATCGGTGGCAGCTCATTCTGTGGGTTGATCGCCCAGCCCTGGTTGGCTTCGCGATTGAGGTGGATGGCCAGGTTCGGAATCGTGGCGATCGGCGCCTTGAAATCGATCAGCTGGCTTTCGACCTTGCCATCGCGGCGGAAGGTCACGCGCCCGGCCAGGGACAAATCGCGGTCGAACCACGGCGCCAGCAGGGCGCCGCCATAAACTTCCACGCCCAGTTGCCAGAACCCGTGGCGTTGCAGTTCCGGCTGGGGCTTGACCCGCAGGCAGGGGCTGTCGGTGTGGGCGCCAACCAGGCGGATGCCGTCGTGCAGCGGTGAGGTGCGGCCCAGCTTGAAAGCGATGATTGAAGAGTCGTTGCGCGTGACGTAGTAACGACCGTTGGCCTCGGTGGCCCAGGTCTCGCGTTCGTCAAGACGCTGATAACCCTCTGCCTCCAGACGTTGGGCAAGGCTGGCGGTGGCGTGGAACGGGGTGGGGGAGGCCTTGAGAAAGTCGATCAGGCCTTGGTTCAACTCTTCGCGCATAAATAACTCCAGACAGCAATGCGCGGGAGTTTACCGTATTGGGGGGCGATGGGGAGGGTGGCCAGTGATTGATATACGCGTTGAATGTGCCGTCCCCTTCGCGAGCAGGCTCGCTCCCACAGGGGGCTCAGGGTGAACACAAAACTTGTGTACGCCTGTAATCCAATGTGGGAGCGAGCCTGCTCGCGATGGGGGCGACGCGATGTCTCAGAACGGCGCCGGGCACTCGAAGCGTAGGCGTTCGCCGCTTTGCGGGTGGGTGAAGCTGAGCATGCTGGCGTGCAGGCACAGCCGTGGCCACGCAGCGAGGGCCTGGGGGTGGGCGTAGAGGCCGTCGCCCAGGAGCGGATGACCAATGGACAGCATGTGCACGCGCAACTGGTGCGAGCGTCCGGTAATCGGCGTCAGTTCGACCCGGCACCAGTCGCCGCAACGCTCCAGCACGCGCCAGAAGGTCAGGGCGTGCTTGCCCTGCTCATGATCCACCACGTGGCGCGGTTTGGTCGGCGGGTCGTAGCGCAGGGGCAGGTCGATGCTGCCGCTGTCCAGCTCCGGTTGGCCCCAGCACAATGCTGTGTAGGCCTTTTCGGTTTCCCGGTCATGAAACTGCCGAGACAGTTCGCGATGGGTGTCCGGATCCCGGGCCAGCAGGATGATGCCAGAGGTTTCCCAGTCCAGCCGGTGCACGATTCGCGCTTCCGGATAGCCGTTTTCCTGCAGGCGGGTGATCAGGCAGTCTTTGTTGTCGTCGGCCCGGCCGGGCACGGACAGCAGCAGGGTCGGCTTGTCGACCACCAGGACGGCGGCGTCCTGATGGATGATGCGGATGTTGGACAGGGGCATTCAAACAGTCTCGTAACAAACGCCAACGGCGGCTCGGGCCCTTTTTCCTAACCCTGTGGGAAGGACTTTGGGACCCGGAGCCGCCGTGGGCACCTGCAGGATCGATCAGCGATCCGGCAGGGTGATATTGAGTTCCAGAATCGAGCAACTGCCCTGGCTTTCCAGCGCCACATGCACATCATCGGACCCGATGTTGACGTACTTGCGGATCACTTCCACCAGTTCTTTCTGCAAGGCTGGCAGATAATCAGGGGTACTGCGCTGGCCGCGCTCGTGCGCCACGATGATCTGTAGACGCTCTTTCGCGACCGAGGCGGTACTTGGCTTTTTGTTGGCACGAAAGAAGTCAAAAAGATTCATTACCTACCTCCAAACAGGCGCTCGAAGAAACCTTTCTTCGTTACATCGAGGAATCGATGCTCTACGGTTTTGCCCAGCAGGCGATCGACCGCATCGCTGTACGCCTGACCGGCGTCGCTCTGATCGTCGAGAATCACCGGCACACCCGAGTTGGAGGCCTTGAGTACCGCTTGGGATTCAGGAATCACACCCAGCAGGGTAACAGCGAGGATTTCCTTGACGTCTTCGACGCCCAGCATTTCGCCATCGCTGACCCGTTGCGGGTTGTAGCGGGTCAGCAGCAGGTGCTCCTTGATCGGCTCTTCGCCGTTCTCGGCGCGACGGGATTTGCTCGCCAGCAGGCCGAGCATGCGATCGGAGTCGCGTACCGACGAGACTTCCGGGTTGGTCACGACGATCGCTTCGTCAGCGAAGTACATCGCCAGGTGGGCACCTTTCTCGATACCGGCCGGGGAGTCGCACACCACGAACTCAAAGTCTTCCTTGAGCTGCATCAGCACTTTTTCCACGCCTTCCTGGGTCAGCGCGTCTTTGTCGCGGGTCTGGCTGGCGGCCAGCACGTACAGATTCTCAAGGCGCTTGTCCTTGATCAGGGCTTGCTGCAGGTTCGCTTCACCGTTGACCACGTTGACGAAGTCATAGACCACGCGACGCTCGCAACCCATGATCAGGTCCAGGTTACGCAGGCCGACGTCGAAGTCGACGATGACTGTTTTGTGGCCGCGCAGAGCGAGGCCGGTACCGATAGCGGCGCTGGTGGTGGTCTTACCCACACCACCCTTGCCGGATGTAACCACGAGAATCTTGGCCAAGGTGTTTCACCCCTAAGGAAAAAGGACTTTTTCAGCCCCTGAAAAACATCTCTTGAAACTGCTGCAATTGGACAGGCTTGGCTGGAATCGGATGCGGGACGGGGTCTACCTCCGGTAAACACTGCCTTATCCTTTTTCCTACGTCGTTTAAGCCGTTTTCGCTACGTTTTAGAGATGCTTGGAAAATGCGGCAGTATCCGTTAAAGCCGAATGATGTTCAACACGTCGCCCGACAGGCTGACCTGGACACCGGCCCCCCACAGCGGGTCGCGACGCAGATCCTCGGAAACCTTGTACTGCCCGGCGATAGAGACCAGTTCAGCGCTCAACTGCTGACAGAAAATCCTGGCTTTCGTATCGCCCTTGACACCGGCCAGGGCACGGCCACGCATCGGGCCGTATACATGGATGTTGCCATCGGCCAGAAGTTCCGCGCCCGGGCTGACCGAGGACACCACGACCAGATCGCCACCCTGGGCATAGATCTGCTGCCCGCCACGTACCGGAGAGGTGATGACTCGGGTCGGCTTGATGGTCGGTTCTGGTGGCTTTTCCGGCTTTTTCCTGGTCTCGACCGGGCTCAGTTCCAGCACCCGTTCCCGGGCGCCGGAGGGCGGCAGCACCGGAATGTCCACGGCGATGGCGGCGGCGATGTCTTCGATACGGCTGGCCCGGATCGCCAGGGTGCGCAGGCCGTGCTGGCGACAAACCCGCATCAGGCCCGGCAGATCCACGGCACCTTCGCCGGCCGGCAGTTTGTCCAGCGCCAGCACCAACGGGGCATTGCTGAAGAAATTCGGGGCCTGGGCGACTTTTGCCGCCAACTGCCGGTCAAGGCTCTCCAGGTCGTTGCGGGCCAGCTCCAGCACCGTAATGGCGAGCATGCTGCCCTTCAGCTGGAACACGGGATCTTGGTCTAGCGATTCGGTTTGGCTCATGGTCGGCGTACAACGGCTTGTCACTAAAAGTGCCGAGACTTATAACGAGATCGTCCCCGGGCCGCAAGCCGGGTCGAACGATGTAGAATGCGCGGCCCATGTCTTTATGGAAGCTGTAATGGATCGCCCGCGTTTTCGAGCTGCATTTTTTCATCCGCGTTTCTGGCTGCTGTGGTGCGGTCTGGGGCTGTTGTGGCTGATCGTTCAGCTGCCCTATCCGCTGCTGCTGCGCGCCGGTCGTGTATTGGGTGCGCTGATGTATCGTGTGGCCGGCGACAGACGGCGCATCGCCCAGCGCAATCTGGAACTGTGTTTTCCTGAAAAGTCCGCTGCCGAGCGCAAGCGCCTGCTCAAGGAAAATTTTGCCTCCACCGGTATCGCCTTCTTCGAAATGGCCATGAGTTGGTGGTGGTCGCGCTCGCGCTTGGCGAAGCTGGCCCATGTCGAAGGGCTGGAGCATCTCAAGCAGGCCCAGCGCGAGGGCAAAGGGGTGATCCTGATGGCGCTGCACTTCACCACGCTGGAAATCGGCGCGGCATTGCTCGGCCAGCAGCACACCATCGACGGCATGTACCGCGAGCACAAGAACCCGCTGTTTGACTACATCCAGCGTCGCGGGCGCGAGCGGCACAATCTTGATTCCCTGGCGGTGGAACGCGACGACGTGCGTGGCATGCTCAAGCTGCTACGGGCGGGGCGGGCGATCTGGTATGCGCCGGACCAGGACTACGGCGCCAAGCAAAGCGTCTTCGTGCCACTGTTCGGCATCCAGGCCGCGACGGTCACGGCCACCAGCAAGTTCGCTCGCCTGGGCAAGGCACGGGTGGTGCCATTCATCCAGGAACGCCTGGCTGATGGCAGTGGTTACCGTTTGGTGATCCAGGCGCCGCTGGAAGATTTTCCAGGGGAGACCGAAGAGGCCGATTGCATCCGTATCAATCGATGGGTGGAGGAGTCGGTCAGCAGATGCCCCGAGCAATACCTCTGGGCTCACCGGCGCTTCAAGAGTCGTCCGCCGGGCGAGCCGAAGCTGTATGACAAACGCGGTTAAGCCTGTAGTCCACTTAATGAACACGGAGCGTTGCGATGACCCCACTTGAACCGGTGACAGGTTTGATTCTTTCCGGCGGCGGGGCTCGGGCAGCGTATCAAGTGGGGGTATTGGCCGCGATTGCCGAACTGTTGCCGGACGGGGCGGATAACCCGTTCCCGGTGATTGTCGGCACCTCGGCCGGGGCAATCAACGCGGTCAGCCTGGCCAGCGGGGCGATGGACTTCAAAACGGCCATCGAGCGCCTGACTGCCTTCTGGCAAGCGGTGCGCAGCCATCAGGTGATGCGCAGCGACTGGTGGGGCGTGATTGCCCAGGCGACACGTTTTATCAGCCACAGCCTGCTAGGCCTGGGCGCCCGGTTACCAGTGGCGCTGATCGACAGTTCGCCGTTGCGTGAACTTCTCCAGTCTCAATTCCACGCCTCGGGCATCGAACAGGCGATCGCGCAGCAGCAACTGCGGGCCGTGGCGGTGACTGCGTTCGGTTATGAGTCCGGCCAGGCCGTGACCTTCTACCAGGGCCGCGGCACCATCGAATCCTGGCTGCGGCACCGGCGCATCGGCGTGCCGACCCAGTTGTCGGTGGAACACCTGCTTGCCAGTTCGGCGATCCCCCTGCTATTCGCGCCGGTCAGGATCGGCCCGGAATATTTCGGCGACGGCGCGGTGCGTCAATCGGCTCCCATCAGCCCGGCCCTGCACCTGGGGGCCAATCGCGTGCTGGTCATCGGGGTCAGCGGCAATCCGCGTGGACTTGGTTCGCCAGAGCCGTTGCAGCGCAGTTACACCGGCCAGCAACCGACGCTGGCGCAGATCGGTGGCCACATGCTCAACAGTACGTTCATTGACAGCCTGGAAAGCGACATCGAACTGCTGGAGCGTCTGAATGGCTTCAGTCATCTGCTGCCCGATGACGTGCCGGCTCATGCGCTGGGCGCGGCGCCGGTGGAAGTGTTGGTGATTTCGCCGAGCCAGCCGATCGACGAAATCGCCGCCCGCCATCGCCTGGAATTGCCCCGCGCGCTGCGTATGTTCCTGCGCGGGCCGGGCGCGACCAAGACCAGCGGCGCCGGGGTGCTGAGTTATCTGCTGTTCGAAGCGGGCTATTGCAGTGAACTGATCGAGCTGGGACGCCAGGATGCGTTGGCCCAGCGCGAGGAGTTAAGCCGGTTCTTGCGGGTGACGGCGGGGTGATGCAGTAGCCTCCAGCGCCATCGCGAGCAGGCTCGCTCCCACAAGATTCCCTGAGCATCGAGGATCGATGTGGATCAGAAATGATACTTCAGCAAGAAGCTGGTATTGCTCTGATTGGTCTTGAAGCCTTCGCTGTCTTCGATCCCGTATTTGTTCTTCCAGTAGTCGTATTCCACACCCACATACAACTGTTTGGCGCCCAGCTTCAGTGCCTTGCCCAAGTCATACTTGATCTGCGGGTTGATGTGCAGGTTGGCGTGGTAGGTGCCTTTGGAGTTGCTGTCGTTGTCCACCACCCAGTCGATGAAGCCGTCGATCAGGATATCGGATGAGCCCACCGGGAGGGTGTAGGCCCAGGTCGGTGTAATCTGCCAGACGTTGTCGCCAGCGCGCGGACCTTCGGTCTGGCGGTTGTAGAAATTCAACTGGAAGTAATCGAAACCGGGAATCGCCAGGTCGAAGCCCGGACCGATCAGGTATGACTCGTTGTCACCTTCACCGAACTCATAGGTCATGGCCAGCAACACATCTTTGATCGGACCCAGTTCCAGCTTCTGGTCGAAGATTTTGCCGAACGACAGGCGTGGGCTGAACTCACCGTAGTAGGTGTTCGGGCCGGAATTGCTGTCGTCCTGGCCGTTGTAGAAAATCCGGTCGAGGAAGAAGAAGTTGTCGCCGTATTTCCAGGCATCGGCGTGCTCGAAGGTCACGGTTTGCTGGATGCGCGGGTTGACCTGGAAATCCTTGCCATAGAGGTAGGTCAGGCTGTTGTTCTGCCATTGGAACAGCTCGTCGGCCATCGCTTGGCCAGCGGTCAGCAAAGATCCCGCAAGTATCAGGCTGGTGCACGTATGTTTCATTCGGTTTGCTCCCAAAGGTAAGTGGTACTGCATTTTTTTTAAGATCAGCGCTCTGGTGTGGCGCTTTTTTCTACGGAAAAACCATCCGTTCGGTCAGCTTTTTGTTTGTGGCAAGCGCTGACAGCAAGAGCTGAGCCAAGACCGGGATAAATCGGAAAAATGGCTTGTTCAGTGGTTTGAAACGCTCGAAAAAGTGTGTTCAGCGCAAGCCGATATCTGCCAACACTGCAATAGTTGGCGTATCGGTCAGGATCTGCTGGTT
The DNA here is from genome assembly GCF_003033885.1 of Pseudomonas rhizophila. Classification (NCBI taxonomy): domain Bacteria; kingdom Pseudomonadati; phylum Pseudomonadota; class Gammaproteobacteria; order Pseudomonadales; family Pseudomonadaceae; genus Pseudomonas; species Pseudomonas rhizophila. The sequence goes on from NZ_CP024081.1 coordinate 1,454,500, forward strand.
TTACGCGGCACCGGACTCAAACGGCCGCGCAGGATACGGCCCTGCATTCATGGGCTCAAGTGCCCTGCAACGGCGCATTCGTGGCGAATTTGGGGCGTGATGGCGGGGCTGGGTCATCTGGTGCTTTCCTCTTGTTTTTATTGTTGAGGCGCAGGCAGTCGCTGACGGGCGACCGGTCGTGTGCTGGTCTGCCTGTCAGCGGTATTACGTGTAGCGGGTGATGTCAGGTTTGATGTCGGCGGGACTCAGTTGGTCCGCGCCCCCTGGCTGATCCACGCGCCGATCAGGTCGCGTTCCTGTTGGGTCATCTGGGTGATATTGCCCAGGGGCATGATCTGCGTGGCCACGGCCTGGGCCTGGATGCGCGCGGCTTGTTGCTGGATCTGCTGCGGGGTATCGAACATCACCCCGCCCGGCGCGGCGCTGAACAACGGGCTGGTGGGTTTTGCCGAATGGCAGACCGAGCAGCGCTCCTGAATCACGCTGTGGACCTTCTCGAACGAAGGGCCTTGGGCATTGGCGGTCTGGGCCGGCGTCGATGCCGGTGCGGCCGCTGCCGTCGCCGGTTTTGCGCCGCCGCCCACCGCCGTTTCCGGCAACGGTTGGTATTCGATCACACCAGGGGTTTTGGCGACTTCCGGCGCTGTGGTCATGGGTTTTGGACCCGTGACATAAGCCAGGCAGATCATCGCCAGAGCGCCGACCGGCAGCGTCCAGGCATACTTGTTGCTGTCGTGGCGGGTATTGAAATAGTGCCGCACCAACACCGCCGCCACGGCGATCCCGGCCAGGATCAACCAGTTGTACTGGCTGCCATAGGTGCTCGGGAAATGGTTGCTGATCATGATGAACAGCACCGGCAGGGTGAAGTAGTTGTTGTGGCGCGAGCGCAGCAGGCCCTTGGCCGGCAGCGCCGGATCCGGCGTGCGGTTCTCGGCAATGGCCGCCACCAGCGCGCGTTGGGCCGGCATGATGATGCGGAACACGTTGCCGACCATGATCGTCCCGATGACCGCCCCGACATGCAGGTAGGCACCGCGACCGCTGAACACCTTGCTGAACCCGTAGGCCGCGGCGATCAGCAGCACGAACAGGATCAGGCCGAGCAGGGCAGGGCGTTTGCCCAGGGCCGAGTCGCAGAGAAAGGAATACACGAACCAGCCGACGAACAACGAGCCGATGCCCAGGGCGACGCCTTCGGGCCCGCTCAGGCTGCTGCCCGGTGCCAGCAGGTACAGGGTCGGGTTCCAATAGAACACCAGGCACAGCAGGGCGACGCCCGACATCCAGGTGAAGTAGGCTTCCCATTTGAACCAGTGCAGGTTGTCCGGCATGGACGGCGGCGCGAGTTTGTATTTTTCCAGGTGGTAGATGCCGCCACCGTGGATGGCCCACAAATCACCGGCCAGACCGCTTTTAGGGTTGACGCGATTGAGGTTGTTTTCCAGCCAGACGAAGTAGAACGACGCGCCGATCCAGGCCACGCCAGTGATCATATGAACCCAGCGCACGCTCAGGTTCAGCCATTCCAGCATATGTGCTTCCACAGTCTTTACCTCTCGCCCGTCACGCTTGTTTTCGCGTGATCGGACGCTTCTCTTATTGGTGGGGGGCGAGGATCAACAACTCATCCTCTTTGAAAAAATGCTCATCGCAGTTATTGCCTGTGCCACTGCGATCAACCACCAGGAAGTCATCCCGCTTTTCGATCGTCAGCACCGGGTGGTGCCAAACGCCGCGATGGTAATTAATGCCCTGCCTGCCGTTGGTGACGAAGGCGCGGACCAAGCCTGATACAGGTACATCGCCAAGTGGCGCGACCACGATCAGAAAGGGGTTGCCGAGCAGCCCGATGAAAGCCTGGCTGCCCAGCGGATGGCGCTCCAGCATGCGTACGGTCAACGGCATCTCCAGCGCCTCGGCGCGGAAGATGCTGATGATCGCCTTGTCGTCCGGCTCGGCGGTTTCAACCGTCGCCAGGCGATGGAAGCGCATGGTCGAACCATTGTTGATCATGAAGTGATCGCTGCCGTCGGTTTCGATCACGTCACCGAACGGGGCGAAGGCTTCTTTGGTCAACGGTTCGATCTTGAGTGTGCGCATGCTGGTCTTCTTACCTTGAATTCGTTGTTGTCTGTTCTATTGCTATCGCGAGCAGGCTCGCTCCCACATTCGACCTCGTACCGCTGTGGGAGCGAGCCTGCTCGCGATTGGCCTCACCGCTTATTTAGCGACCTTGCCAAGCACCCGCAGGCGACTCACCCCACCATCTGGAAACACATTCAGACGGATGTGGGTGATCGGCCCCAACGCCTTGATCTGCTCGGCGAAGGTGTGTTCGGCGTGCATCTCCAGTTTCTGACTCGGCAGCAGCTCGCGCCAGAACAGCGACTGGGTTTCGATCTGGCTGTCGGTGCCGCCCTTGACGAATGCGCCCTGGATCGAGCAGCTGTCCGGGTAGTTGCCCTTGAAGTGCAGGGTGTCGACGATGACTTTCTCGACCTCGCCGGCATGGCCTAGGGCGACGATCACCCAGTCATTGCCCGGGGTGCGACGTCGGGCGGTTTCCCAGCCGTCGCCCATGTTCACCCCGCGACCGGGGTTGAGGATGTTGCTCATGCGACCGAAATGTTCGTCGGAACAGGCCAGGGCGCGACCGCCATTGAGGGCCGCGGCGAGGTCGATCTGTTCGTTGTCGCCCACGGCCGACCAGTCGCGGTACGGAATGCCGTAGACCCGCAGGCGGGCCACGCCACCATCGGGGTAGATGTTGAAGCGCAGGTGGCTGAAGGCCTGGTCATTGCTGATTTCATGGTAGTGGTGGCTGTTGCCTTGCAGCTCCACGGCCGACAGCACTTCAGTCCATTGGGTATGTTCGTCTGGCTCGCCGGAGGTCAGGAAGCAGGCTTCCAGGGACGCCGACGGCGGGTAGTTACCGGTGAAGAATGAAGTGTCGATGTCCACGCCTTTGATCGAACCCGGCACGCCCAGGCGGATCACCGCGCTGTCGTAGCCTTCGAAGCGCTTGCGGCGCGACTCCCAGCCGTCCATCCACTTGCCGTTGTCATCGAACACGCCCTCCTTCCATACGGCTGGAGTCGGCTGGAACAGACGGTTGGCGTCGGCGAACCAGTCATCGGTGACCGAAATGATCTTGGTGCCCAGGCGGGCGTCGGCCAGGTTGACGAACTTCTCGAAGGGTACGGCGTAAGCTTTCATTCTTCTTGTCTGCCTTTAATAAGTTGGCTGGGGATGCTTGCAGGGGCCTGGGCCTCAGGGCTGCTTGCTAAAGAGTCAGTAATCGGAACAACGCGATCTTGTTGATCTCTGCCAGCGCGCATTTGAACTCGGTATCTGCCGAGTGGTGAATGCGCGTTTCGAACGCCGCGAGGATCTGATGCCGGTTGCTGCCTTTTACCGCCATGATGAAGGGAAACTTGAACTTGGCTTTGTAGGCCTCGTTCAGCTCGGTGAAGCGTTGGAACTCATCGCTCGAGCATTGGTGAATACCGGCGCCAGCCTGTTCGTTGGTGCTGGCCTCGGTCAGTTGGCCCTGGACGGCGGCTTTACCGGCCAGGTCCGGGTGTGCGTTGATCAGCGCCAGTTGGCTGGCGTGATCGGCGCACAGCAGGATGTCGCTCATGCGCTGGTGCAGGGTTTCGATCTGGTCGATCGATGGGTCCTGGCCCAGGTCGAAAGCCTTTTCGGCCACCCACGGCGAATGTTCGTAGATGTCGGCGAAGGCTTTGACGAACGCTTCGCGGCTCAAGGTCGAAGGCTTGAGGGTCTGGAATGCGGTCATTTCGAAGCCCCTGATTTCAAAGCGCCCGGATGTGGGTGGGTCTGCTGCCAGTGGCGGGCGATGTCGACGCGACGGCTGAACCAGACCTGCTCATGACCCTTGGCGTATTCAAGAAACCGCTTGAGGGCCGCGAGACGGGCAGGCCGGCCGATCAGGCGGCAGTGCAGGCCGATGGAAAGCATCTTCGGCGTCTCGCTGCCTTCGGCATACAGCACGTCGAAGGCATCCTTGAGGTATTGGAAAAAATCGTCGCCCTTGTTGAAACCCTGGACCTGGGTGAAGCGCATGTCGTTGGTGTCCAGGGTGTACGGAATCACCAGGTGCGGCTTGCCGGTGGGGGTGTTCGGTTCCCAGTAGGGCAGGTCGTCGTCGTAGGTGTCGCTGTCATAGAGAAAACCGCCTTCTTCCATGACCAGCCGGCGGGTGCTGGGGCCTGTGCGGCCGGTGTACCAGCCCAACGGACGTTCGCCGGTGATTTCGGTGAGGATACGGATCGCTTCGAGCATGTGCTCGCGTTCCTGGGCTTCATCCATGTATTGATAGTCGATCCAGCGATAGCCATGGCTGCAGATCTCGTGACCGGCGGCGACCATGGCACGGATCACATCCGGGTGGCGCTGGGCAGCCATGGCCACCGCGAAGATCGTCAGCGGAATATCGAATTCCTTGAACAGCTTGAGGATCCGCCAGACACCGGCGCGGCTGCCATATTCGTAGAGCGATTCCATGCTCATGTTGCGCTCGCCCTGCAGCGGTTGCGCCGAAACCATTTCCGAGAGAAACGCTTCGGACTCCTTGTCTCCGTGCAGCACGTTACGCTCGCCGCCTTCCTCGTAGTTGAGCACGAAGGACAGGGCGATGCGGGCGTTGCCCGGCCACTGAGGATGGGGAGGGTTACTGCCGTAACCGATCAGGTCGCGTGGGTAGTCAGCGCTCACTGCAGTTTTCCTTCTTGTTCGAACCATGTAGGTGGCGCCTGGGCGATGAATCACAGGCTGGCGTCACAGCGATGGGTTGATTGTATACAACTTTATGCGCACTTTGTAAGCCTGATTTTTTGCATTTTTCACTGCTGCCTCTGGCGTGTCTACACTGCAAGAAACCTGCCCATTTGGTCAGCTAAGGTATGACAATCCTGTGTGTCTGTTGGTTTTATTACTGATCGGGTCTGAACCCTTCTCGAATATGGCAGGCGATAAATTTCTGTTTTTTATTGTGTACAATTTTCATTTAAAGTGTCTTAATTCGCTCATCGCCGCAGCGTTTCGTGCTCCGAAACGGTGCGGCCTGTCTTTCAACTGATTCAGGAGGCGTCGGGCCGAACTGCTTGCAGCGAGGCGCGCACAATCAATGGGACGTTTGACTACTCACGTTTTGGATGCCGCGCACGGCTGCCCGGGCAGCTCGATCAAGGTCGAGCTGTACCGCGTCGAAGGTACGCAACTGCAATTGCTCGCCAGCGCGCTGACCAACAGCGACGGCCGTTGCGATGCACCGTTGTTGCAAGGGGATGACTACCGTAGCGGCGTCTATCAGATTCAATTCCATGCCGGCGATTACTACCGTGCCCGTGGCGTCCAGCTGTCCGAGCCGGCGTTCCTGGATGTGGTGGTGCTGCGCTTCGGCATTTCGGCCGAGCAGGAGCATTATCACGTGCCCCTGCTGATTTCGCCCTACGCTTACTCAACGTATCGAGGTAGCTGATCCCCCAAGCAGTTGCCTTGTCCTGGAAGCGACTGCGCATGTAGCTTCTTTGGTTTTTCGCCCGCTCACACTGCGGGCTTTTTTTTGGGCCATGTATTTACAGCCTGGAATTGTCATCCCGGATGATAAAAATCGTGTCTGCAACGCCGGGACGGATTTCAGTACCGCCCTTGAGCCAGATGATTTTATTGGCACTGTGGGCATCGTTGACGGCTTTCGCAGCGACTCCGCCAACCTGGGTTTCCAGGCGCAGCTCGGCTGTCTTGGGATCCATATACATGGGTAGGGAAATCTTCGGAATTCTGGTGCGGTGCAGGCTCATGAAAAATACATAGTCATGCCCTGTGCGGCGAAATACCAAAGCGGGAAAACTGTTGAAAGAGTTGGGCTCAATGACTGTATAGCCATTACGCGTCAGAAGGGCGGCCATAAAGCGTTTGAATTCCACTGGCGAGTACGACGTCAGATAAAGAAGCCACTGTCGCTGGAACCGCAGGGGGTCAAAATCCAACCGATTCAATATTCCTGTAGAGGAGGGGTTAGGCAAGGCTATCGAGCGGGCAGCGCCTCGGGACGCCGAAGAGTTTGGAAGAATCGGAAGCATCAACAGTGGATCGGACCATTGCGGATGTGGCGAGAAGGTCGCGTTTTCCCAACTGCTGTAAATCTGCCGGAGTGCGGTCAAACCCGCAGAGTCGGCGAACGGCGAATCATTGCTGAGTTCAAATTGCCTTCTTGCGATATTTTCCAGGGTGACGGTCGTGACTTCTGGAAAAAAATCCCTGACGTAGGCCGTCAGTGTTTTTTCAAAGGGTAGCCTGGCGTCAATTTCCCAATGGTTGTCCGGCGGAACTTGTATTGCGCCTCGGGGTTGCTCGTCAGGCATATGCCTGAGGGTGGCTTCCAGCAAGTCAAAATCATAGATGGGATGAGCGGGTGACTGAATGTAGGTGATCGGGGATTCTCGCGCGTCGGTACGTGTCACCACCTTATAGTGAACATTGTTTATGGTGATCAATTCGGACAGCGTGAATCTTGGGTCAACCCCCCAGTTTTTCCTGAATGCCCGTGTAGGCGGGAGATTGGAATCACTGTGGTGCGTCACGTCGCGGTGCGCAGTTGGACGCCATAGAAGGCTGCCCTCCACTTGTTCCAGGCGTGGTCCGGAGGCAACAAGTTCAGTGCCTGATCGGGCTCTGTAGTTCTGTTCGGAATCGCGTCCAAGCAGCACCGTCCCTCCCTCTGCAAGCTCAACGTAGGTGCGTGTCTTGAACGTGCGGATCCCAGAGGTTGCGTCCGGCTCCGATAACAGGGGCACCAGCTCGGGTGAAAGGTAATAATTGTCCAGCGATACCGACAGGGAGCCATCACTGATGGCTGTCGCGGATGCGATTTCGGATACCTGAACGGTTGGGCGCTGTGATTCAGTCGCTTCAGTTTGGCGTCCGGTTGGCGAGCCGGACGCCTGATCGGTTTCTGCGCCTCTCAGGGGATTGCCGAGCATTGTGTCCAGTGACGTATCGCGACTGGAGTGAGGCGTATCAGGGGACGACTTTGTAAGCGTGGGTCGGGTGTTTCGTCTTGGACTCATTGAAAATGTCTGCTCTTGAGTTTGAATATTGATGATTCAAGTAGGTATCAAGCTAATGGCCTGTCGTAGAGCCGGAGGCTGACAGGCCCTGGGTTCCAGGATGTTCGTGGAAAACCTGCAGACAGGTGCACTACATATGTATGGCGTGTGAAAGAAACCGTCGAAGACGTTCTTCAAGGTCAGGTAGGTTCGGGAGACGCCTCAGCCAATGAGAGGAACCAGCTCAATTGCGAGAGCCTTATGCCGAAGACTGCGCTCAGCGCTAACGCCCGCGCAAACATCACTGAGTTGTCCAAAGTGAAGCCTTCTATCAGCTCCACGCATTTTTCCCGCAACAGACGAAGTGTGTCATCACCCAGGGGCGGTGTCTGATTGAGCCCCTCGCGGGCCAGATCCTGATAGATCTTGAGGGCGTGGTCACACAGGTCTGTTTTTCTCAGGTTCGCCGCCTCAATGACTCGGGACTTATCGGTGTCAAGGATCCATTTACGGGTTCTGAGGTTGTAGCTCAGTGTGCCGGGAGACCCATCTTTGACAGCAACGTGAAGAACCTTCAGTTCTTCGGATGTCAGGCTCGACAGTTCGCTGGGCAATGGGATGTTGGGGTCAGTGAGCGGGGCAAAATACCGGCCATCAAGCGCTTCTACATAAACCCGCTCAAACAGGCTGTCGACAGCATGAACAACGCCTTGTGCAGTGATGACTCGTATCGGGTCGACAAGGTCATCAGCTTCATAGACGGGAAGATGGATGGTCGTTCCACCTATTTGCAGCAGGTTGGAGGACAGTTTTATCTCGACTTGGCCCAGGCGCGTGGCATCCAACTCCCATAGGGAGGCACGGGGTAACCGAGGATTGGCGCCGGCCAATGCACCTGGCGTGGACAGGCGTAACGTCATGTTCGGGCTCAGGTGAACCAGGTAGGTGGCGCCTTCGCCAATCAGGACTTCGATACCCGTTTGTTCCGTGGGCGATGTCAGCAGGGCGCAGGTTGCCCAACTGCGCATGTAATAAGGTTTTTTGTCCAAGGGTTGTAGATAGGCGTACTTCTTTTTGGTAGGCGTCAATGGCAATGGAACGTCTGTTTTCCATTCCACCGGATCTTTCCCTATGAATGTTTCGTCCAGCAACAGGCCATAGTCGGGCGAGGGTTGGACCATACGGTACGACGAGCCGTCGTTCAGGGTGAGGATAAAAGTATGATGCGAACCGAGGGCGGAAAATGCACGCCGACCGGTCTTCGCGTTTTGCGCGCTATAGCGCTCATCGGAACTTGCCAGATTTTTCAATACGACTTGGCGAACACCAAAGTGCAAGGTCAGGCCACATTCGCCATATTTGATGCTGTCCCCTTCATCTTTCTGAGTGACATGAGCCTTGTAGTAGGCCTCGATACGGGTCAGCTCGGCGTTGGCGTAGTTAAGATGAAGGGTGGTGGAAAATTCGCTTTTTTGTTTGACCTTGAGTGTGGTCAGTTCATTGAGATGTGAAACATAGTAGCTGGTGTCTTTGTCATGGCTGATCGGCTGCTCGCTTCGATCAGGCAGGATAGCCGGGTTGCGGGGTGTGCCTGGCTGCACCACAACTGTTTCAATGTCGAGCGGGCTGCTGGATTCGATCGTATCGGGCAGGTCGGGTACCAAATGGTAGCCATCCTGGGTGATGAACGTCAGTCTGTTGTTTTGTAAGGCTCTTGGAAAAGCAGAGTCTTCATAGACTTCCCTGATGGTGACTTTGCGAAACTCCCGGTCGCTTGCATCAAAGCATGAAGTAATGACCAGATGACCGTCTTCAATTCGCCAGCTTTCAATCAGGTCAGCTCTCCAGTCCAGTGCGATGACGCTATTGTCCACACCATTTTCGGTGATGGAAACGTGGCCGGGTTTATGAGCGATGGCATAGATATCCTCACCCGGTCCGCCGTCTGCGTTGCGGTTATTTCCATTGAGAATGAAAATTCGGTCATCTCCCGCGCCGGCGTCGATTGAATCGTTGCCGCGGGACCTGATGATGTTTGGGCCGGCTGTCCCCTTGATGATGTTGGCACCACCCTCGGGAATTTCTACGTTTTCAATGCTTTCAAGGTCCGCATGGCGATGAGGCTTGCTCTGCGTGTCATGACTTTTTTGAGTGATGATGGACACTTGCCCGGCGTCCAGGTCGACCTGGTAACCCAGACGCGGCTCCTGATGACTGCTGCTACGGCCCGACAACACCACGGTGTCGTTGCCCAAGCCACCCACCAGGTTATTTGCTGACGTTTCACTGAGGGTTTCCGTGGAGCCTTCAAAGATAAACACGTCGTCTTTTGTGCCCCCGGTCAGTTTTTTAACGCCCGCCCCGTAGTGAAAGACGTTTGGCTTGTTTTCGACGCCTTCAACGATGTCGTTGCCGCCGCCGATGTACCAATGGATAGCTTTATGTTCGGCCGACGTTTCAATGACTGCGCCGGGCGTCTGAGCCGTAACGCCTTTACGCGCATCGATCCGGTCGTCGTTGTCTTTGATCTTCGGACGGACTGTCGTCGCCCGGTACCTGGCACCGGTCCACCAGTTCCAAGTGTTGTAGGGCACCGGTTCAAGCTCCACGGTGAATGTACCGTTTACGATTGCCTCAGTGCTGTCTTTCAGTGGGCCTTTGAGCAAGTGCGAGGCATTGGCCTGCAGCAGCTTTGTATGTTCGGCGGTAGCCTTGGCGATGGTGTAGCGATCCTGGATATCTTTATCAGGGCCCATTGCCCAGAAGGCCAACCAACCAGTGCGCAGACGCTCGTGTACGGTGAGTTCTATGTAGTCGTCGATGTCATCGACTTGACGAACCGCGCCCCAGATTTGTGAGCCAACCACCAGGATAAGTCCGGCGGCAAGGCCCGCAGGACCGGCTGAACCAAACCCCGCCAGCGCCGCTATGCCAATGGTTAAGGTCATCGCGGCGCTGGTGACGCTCAAGGCTGCGCTGACATAGTGGTCGGTGGCTTCTTTGCCAGTGGCGTGGGCAGCCGCCTTGAAAGAATCGACCGCGGCGATGATATCGAAAGGAAGTGTCAGGACGCTGGCAATCAGCCCACTTCCACGGGCGAGGCGCGTGGCAAAGGTCGTTTTGGCAAAGCCCTCGAGGGAGCGTTGGCCGGCCCTGATCATCTGAGAGGCTTGTCTGGTCACCGCAGCTTCGACACCGATTGAAGCGACTTCGGCGGCCACGCTGGTCCCATTGAAAATGGTCTGGTAGGAGTCCTTGTTACGGATGGCGTCTTGCAGGCCGCGCAGACCGCTATAGATTCCGAAGGCCTGAAGTCCAAGCCCTGTAGGGATGAGGATATTGCTCTTGGTTGTATTTGCCCAACTGAATGCTCCATGGCTAAGCCCTTGTATAGCGAGCCTTTGGGCCGATTTCAGGAGTTTTTCCAGCGTTCTCCGATGGCTGGCGGGTTCGGCCTGTGTTTCAGGCGTTTGCCTCAATAATGGGGGCGCGGCGGGTGAGCGCTGGCTCGCCATTTCAAACAGCAACGTGGGCAGCCGATAGTCGTTTGCGTCGGCGGTCAGTTTGAGCCGTGTTTCAATATTGTTTGCGTTGAACTGTAACGAGTTCACGAAAAAACGATTGAGGCTGCGGAAAAAAGTATTGTCGCCGTTCAGCGGCTGTCCATCGGTGGTTGCGCCTAACGTATCCAGGGCTGAACGGGTGACAGTCACGGAACCGATGTGCAGCGGGCCGTAAAGTTTGTCGACGATTTCGAGTTGGGCTTGTCTATGTTTGTGCTCCGAACTCAGCTGCGTCCCATCGGCAGTCTTGAAATCGAGTGTTTCGATGGTGTGCTTATTTGTAGGCACGCCTAAGTCGGTAATGACTACGGCATAGTCGTCGGGCACCGGGCCGGGCTGGAAAATCTGGGCCATTGTGAACGTCCTTGTTCAACGATGATTGAGTGGCCCTATATGTAAGATGCTTCCTGGCGGGGTGTATATCGATGGGTTGTTTCTACGTTTTGCGAAAGCCTCGAGTAAAAGATGAGGCTGTTTCGCAAAGTCAGGGACTCAGTGAGTCGACATCAAAGAGGCCGCGCCCGCACCGCCAAAGAGTCCTGCGCTGATGCGGTTGAACCAACTCTGGCCTTTACCCGTTCGCAGATATCGCGCCGCGCCGTGGGCGCCGAGGCCGTAAGCCAGCTTGCAGAGCAGGTCAAGAACGGTCCAGGTGGCGATCATGATCAGCAGTTGCGGCAGGAACGGTTGTTCGGCGCTCAAGAACTGCGGCAGGAAAGCGGCGAAGAACAGAATGTCCTTGGGGTTGCTGGCACCCAGCACGAATGCCCGGCCGAACAGGGCGCGAAAGCGCGGGATGGCGGCGGCCTGGGGCAATTCGGCACCCTGGGACGGCTGGCGCGATTGCTGCCAGCTCTGCCAGGCCAGGTAAAACAGATACAACGCGCCGACCATCTTCAGGGCGCTGAACAGTTGCTCTGACGCCAACAACAGTGCGCCGAGGCCCAACGCCGATGCGCTCAGCAGGCAAATCGAGGCGATCACGCCACCCAGAAACGCCGGATACGAACGGCGCAGGCCATAGTTCAGGCTGTTGCCGATCATCAGCAACGACAGTGGGCCGGGGATGAGGATCACCACCAGAGCGGCGCCGCTGAACAACAGCCAGGTTTCCAGATTCATTGCTTTGCTCCTGATGCAAGAACGCCTCACCCGACGGGGTGAGGCTCATGAATAATCCCGCCTACAAGAAGATGAACTTGGCGATGAAGATCGCGCAGAGCACCCACAGACTGACAGAAATTTCCTTGTGTTTACCCGTGCCGGCCTTAAGCACCACATAGGTGATGAAGCCCAGCGCAATACCGTCGGCGACCGAAAAGGTCAGGGGCATCATGATGGCCGTGACGATGGCCGGGATGCTGTCGGTCGCTTCGTCCCATTCGATGTGGGCCATGCCCCCCATCATCAGCATGGCGACATAGATCAAGGCCCCCGCGGTAGCGTAGGCGGGGATCATCCCGGCCAGGGGGGCGAAGAACATCGCGGCAATAAATAGCACACCAACCGTCACGGCGGTAAGCCCTGTGCGGCCACCCGCCGCGACACCGGCGGCGCTTTCCACATAGCTGGTCACCGGCGGCACGCCGACCATGGCGCCGAACACGCTGGAGGCGCTGTCGGCTTTCAGGGCCTTGGACAGATTCTCGATCTTGCCATCAGGTTTGACCAGCCCGGCACGCTGGGCAACGCCCATCAGGGTGCCGGCGGTGTCGAACATGTGCACGAACAGGAACGCCAGCACTACGCTGATCATGCTGACGTTGAATACGCCGACTACATCCATCGCCATCCAGGTGGGCGCCAGGCTCGGAGGCGTCGACATGACCCCGTTGTATTGCACCAGTCCCAGGCCCCAACCGGCCAGGGTCACGGCGATGATGCTGATCAGGATCGCGCCGAACACGCGGTGATAGCTGAGCACGGCGATCATCAGAAAACACACCGCAGCCAGTAACGGGCCGGGCTCGTGCAGGGAGCCGAGCTTGATCAGGGTAGCGGGGCTGTCCACGACGATGCCGGCGGTCTTCAGGCCGATCAGTCCAAGGAACAACCCGACTCCCGCACCCATGGCATAACGCAGGCTCACCGGAATGCTGTTGAGCAGCCACTCACGCACCCGCGACAGGGTCAGGAACATGAACAGCACCCCGGAAACAAACACCGCGCCCAATGCGGTTTCCCAGTTGTAGCCCATGGTGCCGACCACGGTGTAGGTGAAAAACGCGTTCAGGCCCATGCCCGGTGCCAGGCCCACCGGCCAGTTGGCGTACAGGCCCATCAACAGGCAACCCAGGGCGGCGGCGATGCAGGTCGCGACGAATGCGGCGCCGTGATCGATGCCGGCGTCGGCCATGATGTTGGGGTTGACGAAGATGATGTAGGCCATGGTGATGAAGGTCGTCAGACCGGCAATCAGCTCGGTCTTCACCGTGGTGCCATGCAAGCTGAGTTTGAAGATGCGCTCCAGCCAGCCAGTGCGTAGTGGCGGCGAGAGGTCCAGCGTCCGGGCTTCGGGTTTGCGGCTTTCCACAGCGAGTACTCCTCAAGAGTTTTATTGTTATTTCCAGCACGCCCGCCCCCTGAGGGTAGCGGCGTTGCTTTGAGGCAGGTAAGGCCGGCGAGGTTTTTTGACCTTATGGTCAAGAACTCGCACGAAGCGAATTATGCTTTTGTATACAAATAAAGCAAATAATGTTTTCTATGTTGTCGACGAAAAGTCTGGGAGGTAGGGATATATCGACTGTGAGGACGCCATCGCGAGCAGGCTCGCTCCCACAGGGGAGCTGCGTCGTTCACAAAATTTGTGCGCATGGGGGATCCATTGTGGGAGCGAGCCTGCTCGCGATGGCGCCGGTTCTGACGCTACAAATCCCTCAGCTCGCCGAACCCTTGCCCAATCCCAGGTTCACCGCCAACCACCCATTCACCGCTTCCTCCCCAGCCTCGGCAAATACCCGCTCGAGCAATTTCACCTGCTCGCGACGCAACGCCTGTTCGAAGCGCTCGCCCTCGGCCGTCAGTTCCAGCAGCCGCTTACGCTTGTCCGTCTCGGAGGCGACGCTGTTCACCAGGTGCATTTCCATCAACTGCCGCAACGGCATGTTCAACGCCTGTTTGCTCACGCCAAGCAGCGTCAGCAATTCCTTCACGCTCAGGGATGGGTAGCGGGCGATAAAAAAAACGATGCGCTGATGCACCCGGCTCAGCCCGCGACGCTCAAGCATTTCATCGGCCTTGGCGGTAAACGCCTGGTAACCGAAGAAGAACGCTTCCATGGCCATTTGCTGGGAGGCCGGGTTTTTAAGGTCAAGCATGTTGACGTATCCAGAGAGGTCGGAGTAATTTCGGTCAACTAGTTTGACTCATTTTTCCAGTGACCCGCTACAGGTGACCCCCATGGCTTTTTCCGAACGTGTCTCGCGCCTCAAAAGTTCTTTGATTCGAGAAATCCTCGCCGCCGCGCAGCGTCCTGAAGTGATGTCGTTCGCCGGTGGCCTGCCGGCCGAAGCCATGCTGCCGAAAGTCGAATGGGCGGCCATGCCGGTGTCCATGGGCCAATACGGCATGAGCGAAGGTGAACCGGCCTTGCGCGAAGCCCTGGCGGCACAGGCGCGGTCATTGGGCCTGGCGTGTGAAGCCAGTCAGGTACTGGTGGTCAGCGGCTCCCAGCAAACCCTCGACCTGGCGGCCAAGCTGCACATCGATGTCGGCACTCAAGTCATGCTGGAAGCGCCGACCTACCTGGCCGCGTTGCAGATTTTCCAGCTGTTTGGCGCCGACTGCATCACGGTGCCCCTGGAGGCCGATGGGCCTGATCTGAAACAGTTGCGAGCCCGACTGGAACAGTATCGCCCCGCGTTCATCTACCTGATTCCCACCTTCCAGAACCCTTCGGCGGTGCGCTACAGCGAAGCCAAGCGCGATGCCGTGGCGGCGCTGCTGGATGAGTTCGGCGTGACCTTGGTGGAAGACGAGCCCTACCGCGAGCTGACCTTCGACGGCGGCAGCGCCACGCCGATTGTCAGTCGCTTGAAGAAGGCCAGTTGGATCTACACCGGCACTGTGTCGAAAACCCTGTTGCCCGGGCTACGTGTGGGTTACCTGATCGCCAGCCCGGATCTGTTCCCACACCTGCTGCGGCTCAAGCAGTCGGCGGACCTGCACACCAATCGCATCGGTCAGTGGCAGGCATTGCAATGGATCGGCACCGAGCAGTACCAAAGCCATTTGAGCGAGTTGAGGGATTTTTACCGGGATCGTCGGGACCGGTTCCAGGCGGCGCTGCAAACACATTTTTCCGATATCGCGCATTGGAACGTGCCTCAGGGCGGGCTGTTTTTCTGGCTGACCCTCAAGCAACCGCTGGACACCCGCACCTTGCTCGACGCCGCGCTGGCTGCCGACGTCGCGTTCATGCCGGGAGAGCCGTTCTTTCCCGAGCCGGACAAGCATCCGGGGCACCTGCGGTTGAACTTCAGCCACATCGACCCGGCGCGGCTGGATGAGGGGCTTAAGCGGTTGGCGGGGGTGGTGCGGGAGGCTTTGGCGGTAAAAGCAGCCTGACTTATGTGGTGACTGGACTGGCCCCATCGCGAGCAGGCTCGCTCCCACAGGGTTCAGAGTCGATCACAAAACCCAGTTATCCACAGTTCCATTGTGGGAGCGAGCCTGCTCGCGATAGGGCCCGCAAATACACCATAAAACTATCAGACTGCCGCAAACCGCTTATCCAGATAA
Organism: Pseudomonas rhizophila; assembly: GCF_003033885.1. Lineage (NCBI taxonomy): Bacteria > Pseudomonadati > Pseudomonadota > Gammaproteobacteria > Pseudomonadales > Pseudomonadaceae > Pseudomonas > Pseudomonas rhizophila. The sequence continues at coordinate 1,469,879 of NZ_CP024081.1, forward strand.
TCAATGATCACCTTGGACTCATACATCCAGGTGGTCTCGCCGTTCTCTTCGATGCGCAGGCACGGTACTTTGATCTTGCCGCCTTGCTCCAGCAGCGTCTGGCGATCCTGCTCGTTGTTTTTTGCATCCCGCAAGGCCACCGGCACGTTGAGGCGGTGCAGGGTGCGGCGGGTCTTCACGCAGAACGGGCAGGCGTGGAACTGATAGAGCGTCAGGCTGCGGGCGGCCTGATTGACTTGCGCCTGGGCTTCGGCCGGACGTTGCTTCTTGCCGGGGCGGGTGATGAAGTCGATGAAAATAATCAGCTGGCCCAGGCCAACTCGCAGCGCTTTGACGATCACGGTATTAAGCCTCACGACAGGGAAGAAGAGGGCGCGCAGCTTACCTGATTTTTCACGGGCGAAAAAAAACCGGCGATCAATGCCGGTTTTTTTCATGCGGGGGGTTACTTGATCAGGCTGAGGAACTCGCTGCGGGTCGCGGCGTTTTCGCGGAACTCGCCAAGCATCACCGAGGTGATCATCGAGGAGTTCTGCTTTTCCACACCGCGCATCATCATGCACATGTGCTTGGCTTCGATCACCACCGCCACGCCCAGGGCACCGGTCACCTGCTGGACCGCGTCGGCGATCTGGCGGCTGAGGTTTTCCTGGATCTGCAGGCGACGTGCGTACATGTCGACGATGCGTGCGACTTTCGAAAGCCCCAGCACCTTGCCACTCGGAATGTAGGCCACATGGGCCTTGCCGATGAAGGGCAGCAAATGGTGCTCGCACAGCGAGTACAACTCGATGTCCTTGACCAGCACCATTTCGCTGTTGTCGGAGCTGAACAAGGCACCGTTGGTGACTTCTTCGAGGGTCTGTTCGTAACCGCGGCAGAGGTACTGCATGGCCTTGGCAGCGCGCTTGGGCGTGTCGAGCAGGCCCTCGCGGGAAACGTCCTCGCCCAGTTGGCCGAGAATCGCGGTGTAATTCTGTTCCAGAGACATGAAACTACCTGTGGGATTTTACGCAAAGGGCAAGGGTACGGTGGCGGACACGGCGCTGCAAGCTCGGCAATCGGGTGCTACTCGTCGCGGCCTTCCATCATGGTGCGCTTGAGCATCACGTACACCGCCCCGGCGCCACCGTGTTTCGCCTGGCAGGAGGTGAAGCCCAGCACTTGCGGGTGCTGGCGCAGCCAGGTGTTGACGTGGCTCTTGATCATCGGCCGCTTGCCGTCCAGCCGCACGGCCTTGCCGTGGGTGACGCGCACGCAGCGGATTTCGAATTTGGTGGCTTCGGCCAAGAAGGCCCAGAGGGTTTCCCGGGCCTTTTCCACGGTCATGCCGTGCAGGTCGAGGCTGCCTTCGAAGGGAATCTGGCCAACCTTCAGCTTGCGCATCTGGCTTTCCTGAACGCCGTCGCGAGCCCACATCAGCTCGTCTTCAGGACCTACGTCGATCACGAACTGGTCGGACAAGCCATCCACGGTGGTGGCGTCGGTGCGCACCGTGGCGGCCTGGCGCAGCTTGGCGATTTGTGCGCGATCCGCCTTGGGTTTGCCGGTTTCGGCACGGTCGTGCTTGATCGGTTTAACACCCTGGATCGCACTTTTGAACAGGGAAAAGTCGTCGTCTTGCATGTCAGCCTCCGCGAAGGCCGGCCAGTTTACCCAACTCCTGCGGGATCCGGCGCGACAAAACGTCGGGCGGCGGGTCAGTCGTGCTTTTTCATCAAGTGAGGAGCCATGGCCAGCTCCAGGGATTGGCGGGCCCGACGGCGGCAAAGGCGCCACAGCCACACGCCCAACAGCAGTACCAGCAAGCCGATCACCAGAATGATCGTGGAGCCGAGCGGGGTTGCGTTCAACTCGCCCAGGGCGGGCGGGCGACCCAGCAGGCTGGCGGCGCCCGCCATCGACAGCAGTACACCGAGCGTTGCCAGGAGCGCCGCGAGCGCGGCACCGAAACGCAAGCGCCAGTTGCTCGGGCCTTTGGGCCGCAAGCGACGTGCGTCAAAACCATCGGATAACTTCATTCCGACCTTCCTCAATGGGTATCGGCCCTTCGACCGGAAGATGTTCGGGTTGTTCCTGACACTACGGCAATTGCGGCAAATGAGAGGCTTTTGCGGATAAGCGGCGCAACGGGCCGCTTATCGAAGGGGTGTCAGATGAAATCGCGGGTCAGGGCCAGGGTGGCGAAGTTGTCCGCCATGATCGCCATTTCGGTCTGGTGCACGTGTTCGGCGCTCAGGACTCCGCCCTTGTGCGGCAGATCGCGAGTGGCGCAGGCGTCTTCGACCAGGGTGCAACGAAAGCCTAGGTTCTTGGCGGCACGCACGGTGGTGCTGACGCTGGAATGGCTCATGAAACCACAAACGATCAGGTCCAGGGGGCCGAGGTCCTCCAGGCGCTTTTTCAGTTCGGTGCCGTGAAACGCGCTGGGCAGCAGTTTTTCCACCACGGTTTCGTCGCCCTGGGGTTCCAGGCCGCTAATGAACTCCCCGCGTTCGCCCTGTGGGTCGAACAGCCCGCCATGGGTGCCCAGGTGACGCACATGCACGATCGGCCGGCCGGCAGCACGGGCCGCGCCGAGCAATTGCTTGATGTTCGCGACCGCCGCATCCATGCCACTCAACGCCAGGGGGCCGGCGAGGTATTCTTTCTGGGCATCGATGATGATCAGCGTCGCTTGACTCAGATTGGCCGCTGCGTAACCGCGACCGCTGAGTTGAAACATCGTTTTTGGAACGGACATTCTGGGGCTCCTTCGAGTGGGGCTTTTGCGACATTCTCCTCTGGCTGAGCGGTTCTGTGAATCGCTTCCATCGCAAGGGCCGTCGTTGCTGGCCTACAGCCTTGTCAAGATGTCTGTCTTGTTCAATAGTCAGCGCGAAAAACGGATAAATCCTACATCTGCCCCGTCCTTTTTCGTGCGTGTTTGAGGTGTGTTTGAGGCGTGCTTTGGTGAGGGGAGTGTTTGGCTGGTAGACTCGCCAGTCGTTTTTTCTGGAGTTTGCCGCCGTGATCACTTCCCGTCTCCGTACCCTGCGCGACCATATACGTTGGGCCGTCAGTCGTTTCCATGGAGAGGATCTGTTTTTCGGCCATGGCACCGACAATGCGTGGGATGAAGCCCGGCAACTGGTGTTGGGCGCGTTGCATCTGCCGTGGGAGATTGCCGATAGCTACCTGGACTGCCGTCTCGAAGATGAAGAGCTGGTCCATGTGCAACGCCTGCTGCGCCGACGCATCGCCGAACGCATCCCGGCGGCCTACCTGCTGGGTGAAGCCTGGTTCTGCGGAATGTCTTTCATCGTCGACGAGCGCGTGCTCATTCCACGCTCGCCCATTGGTGAACTGATCGAAAACCGTTTTGCGCCCTGGCTGGGTCAGGAGCCGGTACGGATTCTCGACCTCTGCACCGGTTCCGGCTGCATCGGCATCGCGTGTGCTTTCGAATTCCCGGAGGCGGAGGTGGTGCTGGCTGACCTGTCGTTCGAAGCGTTGGAAGTGGCCAACCAGAACATCGAGCGTCACGGCGTCGACGAGCGCGTGTTCACTGTCCAGGGGGATGGTTTCGAGGGCTTGCCGGGCCAGCGTTTCGACCTGATCGTGTCGAACCCGCCCTATGTCGATGCCGAAGATTTCGCCGACATGCCCCAGGAGTATCAGCACGAGCCGGAGCTGGGCCTGGCCTGTGGCGATGATGGCTTGAACCTGGTACGTCGGATGCTGGCCGAGGCCGCCGACCATCTGACCGAGAAGGGTTTGTTGATTGTCGAGGTGGGCAACAGCCAGGTCCACGTCGAGGCGTTGTATCCGGAAGTCGATTTTGCCTGGCTGGACTTCGAACGCGGCGGGCATGGTGTGTTCATGCTCAGCGCCGAACAGTGCCGTCAGCATCAGGCGTTGTTTGCTTCGCGGGTTTGACGACAATTGATCTGACGGGCGCGCCCGGGTCTGTCACCGAGGATGCAAACCTGTGGGAGCGAGCCTGCTCGCGATGAGGGGGTGTCAGTCAGTTTGAAGACTGCTGACACGACGCCATCGCGAGCAGGCTCGCTCCCACAGGGGTTAGGCGGTGTTCAGTCTTAGCTACGCGTCGCAATCCAGATCAACAACCCGGCCTGGAACATGGCAAATGCCACCAGGCAGGTGATGGTGAAACGCAGGCCGTTGTCTTCGCGTTTGAACTTGGCGACCTTTTCTTCCTGCTGCTTGAGTTTGACTTCCTGCTCCGCCAGGTTCTGCTCGGCTTGCTGGAGCATTTGCGCGGCTTCGAGAATTTCCACGAACTGCAGTTTTTCGGTGTTCCAGTCCCCCAGCAGATTGCCAACCTGGGCTGGCTTGACGCTGCCTTTGAGGTGCTGGGCGTCGGCGTAGACCACTTCGAAACCATGAGCTTTCAGGAAGTGGTCGCGGCGCAGGCGGGTGTCTTCGTTCAGCGCGTCCTTGTTATTCAGGTCGCTGCCATCGACCCGGTAGCTCGACCAGCGCTTCTTGGCCCAGGTAATGCCCTGTGCGGCGAGGAAGCGGCCAATGCCACGGTTCAGCGGCTCGACCTGCAAGCTGTCCGGGGAAAAATACAGGCGTTTATCGACGTGGTCGGCCCAGACGTCCAGGTGATTCTGTTCCTTGCGCACCCGCTGGCCCGGCAACTGGATGCTCATGCGCAGCAAACTGCGCTCCTTGCTGTGGCGCTCGGCATAGCTGAATTCGACAAACCGCAGCGGCCGCGCACCCGTGGCACGGTCGGTCTTGAGCGGTGCCAGCCGGAGCATTTTATGGTGCTCGGCCTGCACATCCGCCCAAGGCAGCTCCGCCGCTGGAGCGGCGGGCGTTTCGGCGGGGGTGTCGGGTGAAGTTTGAGTGTCAGTCATAACGGCAAAATCCTGTCCAGGCCGGCCCGTCGGCAGCCATGGCGCTGTCCGACACCGGTCTATCGGCCGTTTTTGCCAGGACTGGAGGGGAAAAACCGCTTATCGAGCGGGTAATGAGCTAATAAAACCCAGAATGTGTGTGCCCAGTTCGGCCGCCAGGGGCAGGTTTGGATTTTTGTAGGAGGCCAATTGCAGCTCCATGTCGTTGGGGACGATGCGCATGACATGGTTCATGCCCTTGATCAGCGCCAGCTCGGCGTCGGGTTTGGCGGCTTGCAACTGCCTGGCGTCATCGACGCTGACTTGAATGTCATGGCTGCCCTGGATAATCAACGCTGGCATCTTCAGCGCCGCGAAAGCCTGGGCCGGCGTCTGGCGGAACAGCGAGATCAGGTAGGGCTGCACGCTAGGGCGAAAGATGACCTGCAGTTGCGGCGGGACATTTGGGTCGAGCCGACCGGCCTTGAGGCTGTCCAGCAGCTCATTGGCGCGCACCATCAGGGGGGGAGGGAGGCGGCTGCTCAGTTGTTGACGCAGCACCTGGTCGATCGGCCGGGCACTGCCGGACAGCGAGATGACCGCAGCTGCATTGGCCTGGGGCGCGGCGAGACTGGCGATCAGTGCGCCTTCGCTATGACCCAACAGGATCAATGGACCCATTCGCGGATCGGCAGCCAGTTTGCGGCTCCAGGCCACGGCGTCGGCCACGTAGGCTTCGACGCTCAGGTTGCGTTCGTCCGGGGTCGCCGCAAGGCTGGCGGCCACCCCGCGTTTGTCATAGCGCACGCTGGCGATGTTGTGCTTGGCCAGCACCCAGGCCAGGCGCTTGAGGCTATCGTTGCGCCCGCCGTCGGGGTTGTTTCCGTCACGGTCGGTAGGACCCGACCCGGAAATGATCAGGACAACCGGCACCGGTGCGTCGGATTTGGGTAACAGCAGCGAGCCGAAAAGCTCGCCGTTGCCGGTGTCGAGGCTGATCGGTCGTTGCAGGACGGTGGCCTGGGCCAGGCTGGAAAGCAGGCCGGTCAACAGGGCAAGGCTCAAGGCAAGCAGTTTTAACATCATCACGCCATTAGTTACGAAGGTGCCGGTTGGACTGACAGGCATCGATAAGGTTCGAGGATGAACTCGTCGGGGAGCCTGCGTATACTGGCGCCCACTACGAATCCAAGGTTGAGTCTCTCAGCGTTTTTCACGGAGCACCCTGCATGTCCGGCAATACCTACGGCAAGCTGTTCACCGTTACCACCGCGGGCGAAAGCCATGGCCCGGCGTTGGTCGCCATTGTCGACGGCTGTCCGCCGGGCCTGGAGATTACCCTGGACGATCTGCAGCGTGACCTGGACCGGCGCAAGCCGGGCACCAGCCGCCACACCACCCAGCGCCAGGAAGCCGATGAAGTCGAAATCCTCTCCGGCGTGTTCGAAGGACGCACCACCGGCTGCGCCATTGGCCTGCTGATCCGCAACACCGACCAGAAGTCCAAGGACTACTCGGCCATCAAGGATCTGTTCCGCCCGGCCCACGCCGACTACACCTACCACCATAAATACGGCGAGCGCGACTACCGTGGCGGCGGCCGCAGTTCGGCCCGGGAAACCGCCATGCGCGTGGCGGCCGGCGCGATTGCCAAGAAGTACCTGGCCAGCCAGGGCATCGTGATTCGTGGCTATATGAGCCAGTTGGGTCCCATCGAAATCCCGTTCAAGACCTGGGAGTCGGTGGAACAGAATGCCTTCTTCTGCCCCGACCCGGACAAGGTGCCGGCCCTTGAGGCCTACATGGACCAATTGCGTCGCGACCAGGATTCGGTCGGCGCGAAGATCACCGTGGTGGCCGAAGGTGTGATGCCGGGCCTGGGCGAGCCGATCTTCGACCGGCTCGACGCCGAACTGGCCCACGCGCTGATGAGCATCAACGCGGTGAAGGGTGTGGAAATCGGCGCCGGTTTCGCTTGTGTCGCCCAGCGTGGCACCGAGCACCGCGACGAGCTGACCCCGCAAGGTTTCCTCAGCAACAATGCTGGCGGCATCCTCGGTGGCATTTCCTCGGGCCAGCCGATCGTGGCGCACCTGGCATTGAAGCCAACCTCCAGCATCACCACGCCGGGGCGCTCCATCGACATCCATGGCAACCCGGTGGACGTCATCACCAAGGGCCGTCATGACCCGTGCGTCGGCATCCGCGCCACGCCAATCGCCGAGGCGATGATGGCGATCGTGCTGATGGACCACCTGCTGCGTCATCGCGGCCAGAACGCCGATGTGCGAGTCAGCACCCCGGTGCTGGGCCAGCTTTGATGGCTGACCTGCCGACCGCCGTGGCCTGACGACCATGGCGGCTCTGCCGTACTGGCGGCTCTCCAGTTTCTATCTGTTCTATTTCGCGCTGCTTGGTTCGACGGCGCCGTTTTTGGCGTTGTATTTCGATCACCTGGGGTTCAACGCGGCGCGCATCGGCGAGCTGGTGGCTATCCCCATGCTGATGCGCTGTGTGGCACCGAATATCTGGGGCTGGCTTGGGGATTACACCGGTCAGCGCCTGGCGATCGTGCGTTTTGGCGCCATTTGCACGCTGCTGACGTTCTCGCTGATCTTCATCGACCAGAGCTACGCCTGGCTGGCGCTGGTCATGGCGCTGCACGCGTTCTTCTGGCACGCGGTGTTGCCGCAGTTCGAAGTCATTACCCTGGCCCACTTGAGCGGGCAAACTTCGCGCTACAGCCAGATCCGCCTGTGGGGCTCCATCGGCTTCATCATTACCGTGGTCGCGCTTGGCCGGCTTTTCGAATGGTTGAGCCTGGACATTTACCCGGTGGCGCTGGTGCTGATCATGGGCGGCATCGTGCTCGCCAGCTTCTGGGTCCCCAATGCCCAGCCGACACAGGGGCCGCGAGTCGCGGGGGAAGGTTTTCTGCGGCAACTGCGCAACCCTGGGGTGCTGGCGTTTTATGGATGTGTGGGGCTGATGCAGGTCAGCCACGGGCCGTATTACACCTTTCTGACGCTGCACCTGGAAGGCCTGGGTTACAGCCGCGGGTTGATCGGTATGCTCTGGGCCATTGGCGTGGTCGCGGAAGTCTTGATCTTCCTGCTGATGAGCCGGATCCTGGCGCGGTTTTCCGTGCGTCGGGTGCTGCTGGTGAGTTTCCTGCTGGCGGCGTTGCGTTGGCTGCTGCTGGGCTCACTGGCCGAATTTCTCTGGGTCCTGTTGTTTGCCCAGGTGCTGCACGCGGCGACCTTCGGCAGTTTTCACGCCGCTGCCATCCATTTCGTGCAACGTAGCTTCGGCCCACGCCAGCAAGGCCAGGGCCAGGCGTTGTACGCCGCCCTGGCTGGCATGGGCGGGGCGTTGGGCGCGTTGTATTCCGGCTACAGCTGGAACGCCCTGGGTGCCAGTTGGACTTTCAGTATCGCCAGCCTCGCAGCCTTCGCTGCAGCCGTTATCATTGCCACACGTATGCAAGAGGACAGGCCATGAGCCTTACCCGTGAACAGCTCGCCCGGGAAATCATCGACGCCGGGCGTTTTTTGTATGGCCGCGGCTGGTCCCCGGCCACCAGCAGCAACTATTCGACCCGGCTTGCCCCTGATCAGGCCTTGCTCACCGTGTCCGGCAAGCACAAGGGGCAACTGGGCCTGGATGATGTGCTCGCCACCGACCTGGACGGCAACAGCCTGGAGCGCGGCAAGACACCCTCCGCCGAAACCCTGCTGCACACCCAGTTGTATCGCTGGCGCCCGGAGATCGGCGCGGTGCTGCACACCCATTCGGTGAATGCCACGGTGTTGTCGCGCCTGACCCACCAGGCTTTCATCGACTTTGAAGACTACGAACTGCAAAAAGCCTTCAGCGGTGTGTCGACCCACGAATCCTGTGTCCGCGTGCCGATTTTCGACAACGACCAGGACATCGCGCGCCTGGCCGGCCAGGTGCAGCCGTGGCTCGAGGCTCACCCCGATTGTGTCGGCTACCTGATTCGCGGGCATGGCCTGTATACCTGGGGGCCGAGCATGAACGATGCCCTGCGCCAGATCGAAGCGTTCGAGTTCCTGTTTGAGTGTGAGCTCAAGACCCGCGCACTCCTGAACCGTTAATTTGCTGGAGCCCTAACCATGAGCAGCCTGTCCGTCTACCACGTCTCAAGCCCCGACATTCCGAACAAGGTGCTGACCCATTTCGAAGACATCGCCGCGACCCTGGCCGATAAAGGTGTTCGCTTCGACCGCTGGGAAGCGGCGACGAAAATCCAGCCAGGCGCCGGCCAGGACGAAGTGATTGCCGCCTACAAGACCCAGATCGACCGGTTGATGACCGAGCGCGGCTACGTCACGGTCGACGTCATCAGCCTCAACAGCGATCACCCGCAAAAAGCCGAACTGCGGGCCAAATTCCTCGATGAACATCGCCATGCTGAAGACGAAGTACGATTTTTCGTCGCCGGTCGTGGCCTGTTTACCCTGCACATCGACGATTACGTCTACGCCGTACTGTGCGAAAAGAATGACCTGATCTCGGTGCCTGCGGGCACGCCGCACTGGTTCGACATGGGCGAGCATCCACATTTCGTTGCCATTCGCCTGTTCAACAACCCGGAAGGTTGGGTCGCGAAGTTCACTGGCGACGACATCGCCAGCCGTTTCCCGCGCCTGGAGGACTGAGCCTGTGTCGATCAAAGCCATTCTCACGGACATCGAGGGCACCACCAGTGCGGTGAGTTTCGTGTTCGATGTGTTGTTTCCCTATGCCGCCAGGCATCTTCCGGATTTCGTTCGTCAGCATGCCAACCGCGCCGACGTCGCCGAGCAATTGGCAGCGGTGCGTCAGGACAATGGTGAGCCGGGGGCCGACACCGAGCGCGTCATCGCGATCCTGCTGGAGTGGATCGCCGAAGACCGCAAGGCCACGCCGCTCAAGGCGTTGCAGGGCATGGTCTGGGAGCAGGGGTATCAGGCGGGGCAGTTGAAAGGGCACGTTTACCCGGACGCGGTGCAGGCACTGCAGCGCTGGCATCAGCAAGGTTTACGGCTGTTCGTTTATTCCTCGGGCTCGATCCAGGCACAGAAGCTGATTTTCGGCTGTTCCGAGGCTGGCGATCTGTCGCCGTTGTTCAATGGTTATTTCGACACCACATCGGGACCCAAGCGGGAAGTCCAGTCCTACCAGCGCATCAGCGCGGCGGTGGGCGTAGCCCCGGAGGAGATTCTGTTTCTGTCGGACATCGTCCAGGAACTGGATGCGGCCCGTGATGCCGGCATGGCTACGTGCGGAGTGGCGCGCGAGGGCGGTGAGCTGCAAGGGCATGTCACGGTGGACAGTTTTGCCCGGATCGATCCTGCGCGTTTTTGATAGAGGACTGTGGGAGCGAGCAAGCTCGCTCCCACAACACGATCAGGCGCTGTGATAGGTCGGCAGCGCAAAACGATGCTGGCTTTGCAGCATGGCGATCTGCGGCAACTCGCTGGCCTGTTCCGCCAGGTCGCGACGGATTGCGCTGATTGCCCAGGACAGTTGGTCCCCGGCGTGCAACTGGGCGTAGGAAATTGTGCGTTTAAACAGTTTGCCTTCGCTGTTGCGCAAGGTCAGCAGGATACCGCCATCCGGGCGGGCCTGAGTGGTCACTTCGTAGTTGGAGAAGAGGGACGCAAACTTTTCTTGAATCATGTTCATATTTGACTGCTCCATGGTGGTGGCAAACCGTGGAGAGGTAGTTGCAGTGTCTGTGCCAGCGTTGGGCTTGATTAAAAAGCGTTATAAAACAATCAGTTAACAATTCCCCCTATTTTTGCTTTCGTGCAACTTGCATGAATGGCCATCGTGCATCCTGCATTTTGCGTGGTCGGCTGATCTTTTGTTGAACCAAATGGATTTCTGGCGCTCATGCTCCGCCTGTCCGGAACGGTGGATACAAAACATTGCAAAAACCGCATGTACAGCGCCGGAATCGCTGGCGTAATTTCGAGCGCAATTGAGCTCCAGCCCGACAACAAGAACCCAGACCCACGAGGTCGAACGGGAGTGACCATGAGTCGTACATCCAGCGACGCCATTACCTGGGGCAAGATGCTGCGCAAGCTACCCACTATTGCCAGAGCCATTCCCCGTATCGTCAAAGGCATGAAGCTCGCCAACGTCCAGGACCCGACCCAGCCTTGCGGCCTGGGCTGGTGTTTCGAACAGGCCACCCAGCGCAATCCCCAAGGGCCGGCGTTGTTGTGTGGCGACACGGTATTGAGTTACGCGCAGGCCAACGAACAGGCCAATCGCATCGCTCATTACCTGTTGGCACAGGGCATCGGCAAGGGCGACTGCGTGGCGATTTTCATCGAGAATCGGCCAGAGATGCTGGTGACGGTGCTGGCGGTGGCGAAGGTCGGTGCGGTCAGCGCCATGGTCAACACCTCGCAGACCGGGGACGCGCTGGTGCACAGCCTGGCGTTGGTCACGCCTGTCGCGGTGGTGGTCGGGGCAGAACGGGTCGCGGCCTTCAACGACGTGCGAGCCCGCACCTCACTGTCCGGCCACCGAACCTGGTGGGTCGCCGACCAGGACAGCGCCGTCGTTCCTTCCGGTTTTGTCGATCTGATAAGTAGCAGCGCCAGCCATCCAGGTGACAACCCGGCCAGCAGTCAGCAGGTTTTTTTCAACGACCCATGTTTTTATCTCTACACCTCGGGCACTACCGGGCTGCCCAAGGCCGGGGTGTTTCGCCACGGGCGCTGGATGCGCACTTCCACCAGTTTCGGCCTGATCGCCCTGGACATGCAGCCCGCGGATGTCTTGTATTGCACGCTGCCGCTGTACCACGCCACGGGCCTGTGCGTGTGCTGGGGAGCGGCGATCTGCGGCGCCTCGGGGTTTGCGATCCGGCGCAAGTTCAGCGCCAGCCAGTTCTGGAGTGACGTTCGCCGTTACCGGGCCACCACCCTGGGCTATGTCGGTGAATTGTGTCGCTACCTGGTCGACCAGCCCGCCAGTGCCGAGGACCGGCGGCACGAGGTCCGGAAGATGATCGGCAACGGCTTGCGCCCCGGGGCATGGTCGGCCTTCAAGACGCGTTTTGGTGTCGACCATATCTGCGAGCTGTACGCGGCCAGCGACGGCAATATCGGCTTCACCAATGTGCTGAATTTCGACAACACCGTCGGATTTTCCCTGATGGGCTGGGAACTGGTGCAGTACGACCATGACAGCGGGGCTCCGTTGCGCAACCTGCAAGGCCGGATGCAGAAAGTACCCAAGGGAGAACCGGGCCTGCTGATGGCGCGCATTGACGACAAGGCGCCGCTGGACGGTTACACCGATCCGGCCAAGACCGAAAAAACCATCTTCAAGGATGTCTTCGTTCCTGGTGACCGTTACTTCAATACCGGTGACCTGCTGCGCAACATCGGCTTCGGCCATGGGCAGTTCGTTGATCGCCTCGGTGATACCTATCGCTGGAAGGGCGAGAACGTCTCCACCACGGAAGTTGAAAACGTATTGCTACAGCACGCGCAAATCGCCGAGGCGGTGGCTTATGGCGTCGAAATCAATGGCACCAATGGCCGCGCCGGCATGGCGGCGATTACTCCGTCCGAATCCCTGGCTACCCTGGATTTTGCTGAGCTGTTGCAATTTTTGCAGTGCAAGTTGCCGGCCTATGCGGTGCCGTTGTTCTTGCGCATCAAGGTAAAAATGGACACCACCGGCACCTTCAAATACCAGAAAAACCGCCTCAAGAGCGAAGCCTTCGACCCGTGCGCCACGGACGATGAGCCGGTCTACGCCTGGCTGCCCGGCACCGCGACCTACGTGCGGGTCGACCGGCAACTGGCGGCGCAGATTCAGCAGGGACAGTACCGTTATTGATTCTGACTATGCACGGTGCAGAGAAAAAAGGGATGACAGGCCTGGAGTCCCTCGGGAAACTAGCCGCTTTGCGAAGACTTAAGTGGAGTTTCCCATGTCCGATACAAGCCGCCAGATGACCCCGGAAGAGGCTGCGGAGTTTGCCGAACAGGTGTTCAATGTCGCACGCCAGGGTGACGCCGCCATGATGGCCGCCTTGCTGAGCAAAGGTTTGCCCCCCAACCTGCGCAATCACAAGGGTGACACCTTGCTGATGCTGGCCGCTTACCACGGGCATGTGGAGACGGTGAAGGTATTGCTGGAAAACAAGGCTGATCCGGAAATCCGCAATGACAATGGCCAGAGCCCGATTGCCGGTGCGGCGTTCAAGGGCGACCTGGCCGTGGTCACCGCGCTGGTAGACGGCGGGGCGCAAGTGGAAGGCTCGTCCTTCGATGGTCGCACCGCGTTGATGATGGCGGCGATGTTCAATCGTGTGGAGATCGTCGATTACCTGATCAGCAAAGGCGCCGACCCCAAGGCCAAGGATGCCAACGGCGTCTCGGCGCTGGATGCAGCCAGGACCATGGGCGCGGTGGATACCACGGCGCAGTTGGAGAAGTTGTTGGGTTGATCCCTATCTTTTGGGGCTGCTTTGCAGCCCAGCGGGGATAAATCCCCTCGCCACAAAAGCTCCCAGGCCACAGCTTTCTGACTCAATCAATGTGATGCGCTATCCTGCGCGCCCTCAAAACCCAATCGCCACAGGATTTTCCCCATGAAAGCCGCACTCGTCGAACTCATCAGCAAAATAAGCTCCGGCTGCCTGGGCGATGCGGACGTTGCGAAAATCGCTGACGAAGCGGCCCAGGCCTACGCCGACCCGGCGGCTTTTCTGGCGGCCAACCCGGACATCAACTACGACGACAGCTTCCCGATTCCACTGGGCGAGTGGGTGGTGGTGGGGAGTCTGCCGGACACCGTGTTGTTTCAGGCCGACACTTATGTAGAGCTGTTCGAACAGATCGTTGCCTCGTTCGGACCCGGTGTGGCCTTCAACCTCAAGCCCAAGCAACTGGCGAAAACCGAAGCCCTGACGGCGCTCAATCGCATCCAGATCCAGATGAGCAGTCTGAACAAGGAAAACGGCGGTTATGTGCTGATGAATTTCAGCCAGTTGCTCGACGATGAACTGCAAATGGTTCTGGTGTATGGCAACGACGTGCCGCGCGTGCTGGAGCTGTGCGCCGAAGTCGGCATCGCCGCCGCGCCGGCCCTGGAAGCGTTGAAGGTTGCGATCCACGTCTGACGCAATAAAACGGAACCCTCGCCGGGCCCCCGCTATCCTAAGTGGGCATATCACCATCTGGGAGCGACACCATGGGTTCCACCTTCAACGGCCTGATTGGCCTGATCATCCTGGCGCTCGATATCTGGGCGATCATCAATGTGCTCAAGAGTGGCGCGGGAACGGGGGCAAAAGTCCTGTGGGTGCTGTTGATCCTTCTGCTGCCAGTGCTGGGCCTGATCATCTGGGCGATTGCCGGGCCGCGGGGCAACGTGCGGATCTGACCGCTTTTTGATGTTGCCCGGCAGGCCTCGGCCGCCGGGCATTACGACCCTGTCGCGACGGTATCAGGCCGTCGCCAGTGCGTGTTTTTTCGAGGTCTTCAGGAAACTCAGCAAGGCAAGCAGCGGGAAGCCGCTGCCGATGATCACCACCCATAACCAGCCGCCGTGCTCGTACACCGCGCTGGCAATCGATGAACCAAACGCGCCGCCGACGAAGATGCTGGTCATGTACAGCGCATTGAGACGACTGCGGCTTTTGGCATCGAGGGCATAGATGGTGCGCTGGCCCAGGACCATGTTCATCTGCACACAGAAATCCAGCACCACGCCCGTAACCGCTAGGCCAATAACGCTGTAGAGCGGATGGATGAACGCTGGCAGAAAACTCAGGCTGGCCAACAGCATTGCCAGCAACGAAGCGATGCGGGTATGACCGGCATCCGCCAGGCGACCGGCAATGGGCGCGGCGATGGCGCCAATGGCACCGACCAGGGCGAACAGGGCGATTTCAGTTTGCGACAGACCATGATTGCGCGACAGCTCCAGCGGCACGGCGGTCCAGAACAGGCTGAAGGTGGCGAACATGCAGGCCTGGTAAAAGGCTCGTTGGCGCAACAATGGCTGCTGGCGCAACAGGGTGCCGAGCGAGCCCAGCAGTTGGCCATAAGAGGCGCTGTGGTCGGGTTGGCGCCTGGGCACGGTCAATGCGAGGACGATGCTGATCGCCGCCATCAAGGCGGCGGCGATCATGAACATCGCCCGCCAGCCGAAGTGATCGGCCACCACGCTTGAGATCGGCCGCGCCAGCAGGATCCCCAGCAGCAGGCCGCCCATGATCCCGCCCACGACCCGCCCTCTGGACTCTTCCGGGGCCAAGTGCGCGGCCAGCGGGATCAGGACTTGCACCGACACCGAACTGAACCCCACCAGCAGCGAGACCAGCAGGAACACGTTCGGCTGGTCGGTGAACGCTGCCGCCAACAGACTGGCAATCGCCACAACGGTGGTGAGGATCATCAGGCGACGGTTTTCCAGCAGGTCCCCCAGTGGCACGAGGAAAAACAGGCCCAGGGCATAACCGATCTGAGTCAGCGAGACGATCAGGCTGGCCATGGTGCTGCTCAGGCCGACGTCGGGTGCGATCAGTTCGATAATGGGCTGGGCGTAGTAGATGTTGGCGACAATGGCGCCGCAGCAGAAGGCGAAGAGCAGGACCATGCCGCGAGTCAGGCTTGTACCGGCGGGCACGGAGGAGGGATGGGCACTCATGGCAATCTCATTAGTAGCTTGAAAGGATGGCGTGAGGCTAAAGAGTTAGCGGGCTCTGGAACAGGCTTTGTGGCTGATATCGGACATGCTTGCTATTGATGATGAAACAGGCGTGATCGTTCCCACGCGGGGCCTGGGAACGATCAAATGTGGATAGGACGTTATTGCCCGCTGTAGATCTGGTCGAAAACCCCACCGTCATTGAAGTGAGTCTTCTGCACTGTGCGCCAGTCGCCGAAGGTTTTTTCCACGGACAGGAAGTCCACTTTCGGGAAACGGTCGGTGTATTTGGCGAGTACCGCAGGGTCCCGTGGGCGCAGGTAGTTGGCGGCGGCGATTTCCTGGCCTTCGGGCGACCACAGGTACTTGAGGTAGGCCTCGGCGGCCTCGCGAGAACCTTTCTTCTCGACCACTTTATCGACCACGCTCACCGGTGGCTCGGCTTCGGCAGAAACGCTCGGGTAGATCACCTCGAACTGGTCGCGGCCAAATTCGCGGGCGATCATCTCGGCTTCGTTTTCAAAGGTCACCAGCACGTCGCCGATCTGGTTGGTCATGAAAGTGGTCGTCGCGGCACGGCCACCGGTATCCAGTACCGGCGCCTGCTTGAACAGTTTGCCGACGAAGGCTTTGGCCTTGTTCTCGTCACCGCCATTCTTGAGCACATACCCCCAGGCCGACAGGTAGGTGTAGCGACCGTTGCCGGAGGTCTTTGGGTTGGGCACGATCACCTGCACGCCGTCCTTGAGCAGGTCGGGCCAATCTTTCAGCGCTTTCGGGTTGCCCTTGCGCACGATGAACACGGTGGCCGAGGTGAACGGGGCACTGTTGTTCGGCAAGCGGGTGACCCAGTTTTCGGGCACCAGTTTGCCGTTATCCGCCAGGGCATTGATGTCGGTGGCCATATTCATGGTGATGACGTCAGCTGGCAGCCCGTCGATCACCGAGCGTGCCTGCTTGCTGGAACCGCCGAAAGACATCTGCACGATGATGTTTTCGTTGTGCTCGGCCTGCCAGTGTTTCTGGAAAGCCGTGTTGTAGTCCTTGTAGAAATCGCGCATCACGTCGTAGGAAACGTTGAGCAGGGGCGGGGCGGCGTGGGCCAGGCTGCCAAAGGTCAGGCCAGCGGCGAGAAGGGAGGCACCAAAGAAGTTCTTCACTGCGAATTCCTTTTTATTTGAAAGGGGTTCCGGGCAATTAGCCGGCACACTAGCGGCAAGCCAATAGGCCATCAAGCATTAAAAAGTGCTTTGCTTATTCCAGTTTCTTAAACAGCGCATTGCCGCAACGGGAGCAGAACGCAGCTCCATGATCGTGGTTGTTTTTGCTGCAGACCGGACAATCATGCTTGAGCTGGTCACCGCGCATGGCCGTGGCCAGCTCAGCGGTGAAAATGCCCGTCGGCACGGCGATGATCGAGTAACCGGTGATCATCACCAGGGACGAAACCACCTGGCCCAATGCCGTCTTGGGCACGATATCGCCAAAGCCCACGGTGGTCAGTGTGACGATGGCCCAATAGATGCCCTTGGGAATGCTGGTGAAACCGTTCTCGGGGCCTTCAATGACGTACATCAAGGTGCCGAACACGGTCACCAGGGTCGAGACGCTGACCAGGAACACGATGATTTTCTGCTTGCTCCCCCGCAGCGCCGCCAGTAGGTAGTTGGCTTGCTTGAGGTAAGGGCTGAGCTTGAGCACGCGGAATATCCGCAGCATGCGAATGATGCGAACGATCAGCAGATACTGGGCGTCGCTGTAGTACAGCGCCAGGATCCCGGGCACGATCGCCAGCAAGTCCACCAGGCCGTAGAAGCTGAACGCATAGCGCAGGGGCTTGGGCGAGCAGTACAGGCGCAGGCCATATTCGACGATGAAGATGAAGGTGAACCCCCATTCGATGGCGGCCAGCAGGGAGGCGTAGTTCTGGTGCACGCTGTCGATGCTGTCGAGCATCACGATCACCAGGCTGGCGAGGATGATCAACAGCAGTGTGCTGTCGAAGCGCCGGCCGGCCACGGTGTCGGTCTGGAAAATGATCACGTAGAGGCGTTCACGCCAGTTGCTGCTATCCATAACCTTCGCCTGAACCAATAGTCAGCGAAGCCTAGGGTGATTGCCCCGCAAAGCGCAAGGCGCAGTGTCCCGACTGGCCTGTTGCCACACTCGGTGGGTGGCATGAACCAGCCAGCAGGCCAGGATGAAGGGCGCGGTCAGCGGCGCCAGACCGAGGGCAAGAAAGCCCGGTGTGAGTATGAGCGCCAGCACAATACCCGCCAGCGGCAACCATCGCTGGCGGCGTTGTTGGCTGAGGGCCAGCGCCACCAGGGCCGGGTTATAACCGCCGAGCCCCGACAGGGCTTGGGTCGTGTCGTGATGCAGCAGGGAGAACCCCAGGCCAGCGGCTGAACCCAGCATCGCCCACCCGGCGGCGCGTGGATTGGCAATCAACAATCCCACAGCGATCAGCGCACCGGCGAATGGCTGGTCGAGAAACATGACCTGACCGAGTCCGCTCCAACAAGCGGCCAGCAAATTGGCCATCGTCAGTTCAACCGAAACGGGTGATGGCTGTGCCGGGGCAAAACTCAGCAGCAACCAGCCCAGCGCCACGAACGGCGCGGTGTAGGCGGGCAGGCACTGAGGGCCACGGCTGCGCTTGAGCCATTGCTCGGTCAACATCGCGCTGAGGCCGCCGCTGGCAATAATCAATGGCGGCAACACGGCTGACCAGGGTAACGCGAGGCTCAATAGCAAGCCCAGCAGGATGCCGTTGTAACTGAACAGTCCGGCCTGTCGATCAACCTTGGCATAACCGCGTCGCTGGGCGGTGAGCAACCCGGCCACGCCGCCGAGCAACGCACCGCCAAACAAGGCGGGTGCGGTGAAGAGAATCGCCAGCAGGCACAGCAGACCGCACAGCGGATGACGCTGGAGGAAAATCTGGCTGAAGCCGTTGAGCAGGGCGGTGGCCCAGTCGGGGCAGTGGGTGTTGGGCATGGCTAGGCGTGTCTGAGGGACCGAGTGGGTTTCATCGCGAGCAGGCTCGCTCCCACACAGGATCTGTGGTGTTCACAAAAACCCTGTGGGAGCGAGCCTGCTCGCGATGAGGCCGATACAGGCGCTAAATCAACGTCTCAATGCGCAACGAATTGGTCGACCCCGGCTGCCCGAACGGCACGCCGGCTGTGATCAGTAGGGTGTCGCCCCGCTGGGCCATGCCCTGGGCCTGGGCGATTTCCAGGGCCGTAGAGCACACTTCGTCCACTTGGCGCAGCCGATCGTTGACCACCGAATGCACGCCCCAGGCCACCGTCAGACGGCGGGCTGCTTGCAGGTTGGGCGTGAGGTTGAGGATCGGCACCGTCGGCCGCTCCCGCGCCGCCCGCAGGCTGGAGCTGCCCGATTCGCTGTAGTTCACCAGCACCGCTACCGGCAGTACATTGCTGATACGCCGGATTGCGCAACTGATGGCGTCCGACGCCGTGGCTTCGGCCTTCGGCCGGCTGACATCCAACTGCGCCTGGTAATCCGGGCCGTTCTCCACCTGGCGGATGATCTTGCTCATGATCTGCACGGCTTCGAGGGGGTAATCGCCCGACGCGGTTTCCGCCGACAGCATCACTGCATCGGCCCCTTCAGCCACGGCGTTGGCCACATCGGTGACTTCGGCTCGGGTGGGTGCGGGAGAAAAACGCATGGATTCGAGCATCTGCGTGGCCACCACCACCGGTTTACCAAGGGCGCGGCAGGTGCCGATGATGTTCTTCTGGATCTGCGGCACGCTTTCGGCCGGCACTTCGACACCCAAGTCACCCCGGGCAACCATGATCGCGTCGCTCAGTTCGGCGATCTCCCGAAGCTGGGTCACCGCCGACGGTTTCTCGATCTTGGCCATCAGGAATGCCTTGTCGCCAATCAACGCACGCGCCTCGCGGATGTCCTCGGGGCGCTGCACGAACGACAGCGCCACCCAGTCCACGCCCAGCTCCAGGCCAAAGCTCAAGTCGCGACGGTCCTTGGCGGTCAGCGGGCTCATGTCGAGCACGGCCTGGGGCACATTCACGCCTTTGCGGTCTGACAGTTCGCCGCCGTTGAGCACTTGGGTGTCGATGGCATCGGCGTGTTTGGTGGTCACACGCAGGCGCAGCTTGCCGTCGTCCAGCAGCAGGTCCATGCCCGGCTCCAGGGCCGCGATGATCTGTGGGTGGGGCAGGTTGACCCGCTGTTCATCGCCGGGCGTGGCGTCCAGATCCAGGCGCAGGGCCTGGCCGCGTTGCAGCAGCACTTTGCCGTCGGCGAATGTACCCACGCGAAGTTTCGGGCCCTGCAAGTCCATCAGAATGCCCAGTGGGTAGTTGAGCTGCTGCTCGACGTCACGAATCCACTGGTAGCGCTGGGCGTGGTCGGCATGCTCGCCGTGGCTGAAGTTCAGGCGGAAAATATTCACGCCGGCTTGCACCAGTTCACGAATGTCATCGATCCCACGGGTTGCGGGGCCAAGGGTCGCGAGAATCTTGACCTTTTTATCAGGCGTCATGTTTGGGGTTCTCAAGAATCAGGATGGCGCGAAAGTCGTTGACGTTGGTGCGCGTCGGCTCGGTAACGATCAACGCCTCCAGCGCGGCGAAGTAGCCGTAGCCATTGTTATTGTCCAGCTCGTTGCTGGCGCTCAGGCCCAGTTCGGCGGCTCGGCGATAGCTGTCCGGGGTCATGATGGCGCCGGCGTTGTCTTCGGAACCGTCGATGCCGTCCGTGTCACCGGCCAGTGCGTAGATGCCGGGATGGCCCTTGAGGCTGTCGGTCAGGCTGAGCAGGAATTCTGCGTTGCGTCCGCCCCGGCCATTGCCGCGCACGGTGACTGTGGTTTCGCCGCCGGAGAGGATCACGCATGGCGCCGCCAGAGGCTGGCCGTGCAGGGCAATTTGCCGGGCGATACCGGCGTGGACTTTGGCCACTTCCCGGGATTCGCCTTCCAGGTCGCCGAGGATCAACGGGCTGAAACCGGCCTGGCGGGCTTTCACCGCCGCCGCTTCCAGTGATTGTTGGGGACGGGCGATCAATTGGAAGTGACTGCGGGCCAGGCGCGGGTCGCCGGGTTTGACGGTTTCCGATTCCGGGCTTTGCAACCAGTTGCGCACCGAGGCCGGTACTTCAATGTTGTAGCGCTTGAGGATCGCCAAGGCTTCGGCCGACGTACTGGGGTCGGCCACGGTGGGGCCGGAGGCGATGACCGTGGCGAGGTCGCCGGGCACATCGGAAATCGCGTAGGTGTAGACCGTCGCCGGCCAGCAGGCCTTGCCCAGGCGCCCGCCCTTGATTGCCGAGAGATGTTTGCGCACGCAATTCATCTCGCCGATGGTGGCACCGGACTTGAGCAAAGCCTTGTTGATCGATTGCTTGTCGGCCAGGGTGATGCCTGCTGCCGGCAGCGCCAGCAACGCCGAGCCGCCGCCGGACAGCAGGAAAATAACCCGGTCGTCTTCGTTGAGGTTGCTGACCAGCTCCAGCACCCGTTGGGCCACCGCCAGGCCCGCCGCATCAGGCACCGGGTGAGCGGCTTCCACTACTTCGATCTTCTGGCAAGGCGCGCCATGGCCGTAGCGGGTCACCACCAAACCGGTGACGTCGCCCTGCCAGCAGCGCTCGACCACCTGCGCCATCGCCGCGGCGGCCTTGCCGGCGCCGATGACGATCACCCGGCCGCTGCGATCGCTGGGCAGATACTGTTCAAGGACATGCTGCGGATGGGCCGCATCGATGGCTGTGGCAAACAGCTCGCGCAGCAATTGTTGCGGATCGACCGACATGGCGGACTCCCGATTTTTATTATTGGATGAAGCGACTCGATTCCCTGTGGGAGCGAGCCTGCTCGCGATGGCGTTAATCCAGTCACTTTATGTGTTGAATGTAAGACCGCTATCGCGAGCAGGCTCGCTCCCACAGGGGTTAGTGCAGGTTTACTTGTCGCGAATCGAGAAATTCGCCATGTGCTCCAACCCCTTGATCAACGCCGAGTGATCCCAGTTGCTGCCGCCGATGGCCGCGCAGGTGCTGAAAACTTGCTGGGCGTTGGCGGTGTTGGGCAGGTTGATGTTCAGCTCCTTGGCGCCTTGCAGGGCCAGGTTCAGGTCCTTCTGGTGCAGGCTGATGCGGAAGCCCGGATCGAAGGTGCCCTTGATCATGCGCTCGCCGTGTACTTCCAGGATCTTCGAAGAGGCAAAACCGCCCATCAACGCTTCGCGAACCTTGGCCGGATCGGCGCCGTTTTTCGCGGCGAACAGCAGGGCTTCGGCCACGGCCTGGATGTTCAGCGCGACGATGATCTGGTTCGCCACTTTCGCGGTCTGGCCGTCGCCGTTGCCACCCACCAGGGTGATGTTCTTGCCCATGGCCTGGAACAGCGGCAGGGCGCGCTCGAAAGCGCCGCTGTCGCCGCCGACCATGATGCTCAGTGTGGCGGCCTTGGCGCCGACTTCACCACCGGACACGGGGGCATCGAGGTATTGCGCACCTTTTTCATTGATCCTGGCCGCGAACGCCTTGGTGGCGGTGGGGGAGATCGAGCTCATGTCGATGACCACCTTGCCCGTGCCCACGCCCGCCGCGACGCCATCGGCGCGAAACAGCACGTCATCGACCTGCGGGGTGTCCGGGACCATGACGATGATGAACTCGGCTTCCTGGGCGACTTCCTTCGGGTTGGCCAGCGCCACCGCGCCGCCGGCCAGCAGATCGGCGGGGGCCGGGTCGTGGTGCTGGCTCAGGAACAGACTGTGCCCGGCCTTTTGCAGGTTCATTGCCATGGGGTGGCCCATGATGCCGGTGCCGATGAATCCGATTTTAGCCATGAGAAAATCCTCTTGTTTTTATTACTGCTTCAGCAAATGAGACTGCTTTCCTGTGGGAGCGAGCCTGCTCGCGATGTCGGTTTCACATTCAACGAATAGGTTGGCTGGACTACAGCTATCGCGAGCAGGCTCGCTCCCACAGGGGATTTTTTGGGTCAGACTGCGTTATGGCTTTTCAGCCACCCCAGACCCGCTTCCGTGCTGGTCAGCGGCTTGTATTCGCAGCCGACCCAGCCCTGGTAACCGATGCGGTCCAAGTGTTCGAACAGGAAGCGGTAGTTGATCTCGCCGGTTCCCGGCTCGTTGCGTCCCGGGTTGTCCGCCAGTTGCACATGGTTGATCTGACCCAGGTGCGCCGACAGGGTCCGGGCCAGGTCGCCTTCCATGATTTGCATGTGGTAGATGTCGTATTGCAGGAACAGGTTGGCGCTGCCCACCTGCTCGCGGATCGACAGGGCCTGGGCGGTGTTGTTCAAGTAGAAACCGGGAATGTCGCGGGTGTTGATGGCTTCCATCACCAGCTTGATGCCTTTGGCCTGCAGCTTCTCGGCAGCGTATTTCAGGTTGGCGACGAAGGTTTTCTCCACCAGGGCCTTGTCGCAGTTCTGCGGACAAATGCCGGCCAGGCAGTTGACCTGGGTGTTGCCCAGCACCTGGGCATAAGCGATCGCCAGGTCAACGCCCGAGCGGAACTCTTCAACCCGGTCCGGCAGACAGGCAATGCCGCGCTCGCCCTTGGCCCAGTCGCCGGCCGGCAGGTTGAACAACACCTGGGTCAGGCCATTGGCCTGGAGCAGCGCCTTGAGCTCGGCGGAGCTGTAGTCATAAGGGAACAGGTATTCGACACCCGTGAAACCGGCCTTGGCGGCCGCTTCGAAACGGGCGAGGAAATCCTGCTCGGTGAACAGCATGGACAGGTTGGCTGCAAAACGCGGCATGGTGGTCTCCTATAAATAGTTGGCAGGCCCCCTGTGGGAGCGAGCTTGCTCGCGATAGCGGTGTGTCTGCTTGCATCCATGTTGAATGTAGCGCCGTCATCGCGAGCAAGCTCGCTCCCACAGGAGTGCGTCGGCATTCAATCGAGCAACGAAATCGCTGTCGGCGCATCGTTGCCCACCAGCGCCAGGTCTTCGAATTCGTTGACTGCGTTGATCTCGGTGCCCATGGAAATGTTGGTCACCCGTTCCAGGATGATCTCGACGATCACCGGCACCTTGAACTCCTCGATCAACTCCTGGGCCTTGCGCAGCGCCGGCTGGATGCCGGACGGTTCGAACACCCGCAGCGCCTTGCAACCCAGGCCCTCGGCCACGGCGACGTGGTCCACGCCATAACCGTTGAGTTCCGGGGCGTTGAGGTTGTCGAAGGACAGTTGCACGCAATAGTCCATGTCGAACCCGCGCTGGGCCTGGCGGATCAACCCCAGGTAGGAGTTGTTCACCACCACGTGGATGTACGGCAGCTTGAACTGCGCGCCTACCGCCAGCTCTTCGATCATGAACTGGAAGTCATAGTCGCCCGACAGCGCCACGACCTTGCGGCTCGGGTCGGCCTTGACCACCCCCAGTGCCGCCGGAATGGTCCAGCCCAACGGGCCGGCCTGGCCGCAGTTGATCCAGTGGCGCGGTTTGTAGACGTGCAGGAACTGCGCCCCGGCGATCTGCGACAGCCCGATGGTGCTGACGTAGCAGGTGTCCTTGCCGAAGACCTGGTTCATTTCTTCGTACACACGCTGGGGTTTGACCGGCACGTTGTCGAAGTGGGTCTTGCGCTGCAGGCTGGCCTTGCGCTGCTGGCAGTCCTGCAGCCAGGCGCTGCGGTTTTTCAGTTTGCCGGCGGCTTGCCATTCGCGGGCGACTTCGATGAACGCCGTCAGTGCCGAAGCGGCGTCGGACACGATGCCCAGGTCGGGGGTAAACACACGGCCGATCTGGGTCGGCTCGATGTCCACATGAATGAAGGTGCGGCCTTCGGTGTAGACATCCACCGAACCGGTGTGGCGGTTAGCCCAGCGGTTGCCGATACCCAGCACCACGTCCGATTTGAGCAGCGTCGCATTGCCATAGCGGTGGGAGGTTTGCAGGCCGACCATGCCGACCATCAGCGGGTGATCGTCAGGGATGGTGCCCCAGCCCATCAAGGTAGGGATGACTGGGATGCCGGTCAGTTCAGCGAACTCCACCAGCAGCTCGCTGGCATCGGCGTTGATGATCCCGCCGCCGGCCACCAGCAAGGGGCGCTCGGCCTGATCGAGCATGGCCAGGGCCTTTTCGATCTGTACGCGGTTGGCGGCGGGTTTGGCCAGGGGCAGCGGTTGGTAGGCGTCGATGTCGAATTCGATCTCGGCCATCTGCACGTCGAACGGCAGGTCGATCAACACCGGGCCCGGGCGACCGGAGCGCATCTCAAAGAAGGCTTTCTGGAAAGCGTACGGCACCTGGCCCGGTTCCAGAACGGTGGTGGCCCACTTGGTCACCGGTTTGACGATGCTGGTGATATCCACAGCCTGGAAATCTTCCTTGTGCAGGCGGGCGCGGGGCGCTTGGCCGGTGATGCACAGGATCGGGATCGAGTCGGCCGAAGCGCTGTAGAGCCCCGTCACCATGTCGGTCCCCGCCGGCCCCGAGGTGCCGATGCACACGCCAATGTTACCGGCCTTGGTGCGGGTGTAGCCCTCGGCCATGTGGGAGGCGCCTTCAACGTGGCGAGCGAGGACATGATCGATGCCACCCACCTTTTGCAGGGCAGAGTACAGCGGGTTGATCGCGGCACCCGGGATGCCGAAGGCGGTGTCCACGCCTTCACGGCGCATCACCAGAACGGCGGCTTCGATTGCTCTCATTTTGCTCATGATTTTGTGCCTCTTACGTTTTGTAATTGTATACAAGTGGCTTTGCACTGAGTGTATTCACGGCGGACGGCGCAGGTCAATCCATTTCCTCAAGCACCTGTTTCATTCGTCGGAAGGCCGTAAATGCTGTGGCTTTTCGTCGATAAGGTTACGTTGTTGGATTTATTGTATACAAAAAATATTATCATTGTGTTCTATTGTTTGCGTCTGGTTTTGCCAAAGGCAATGCCAGGAACGTTTCCCACAACAAAAAAAGGACAGCACCCATGAGCGCTTTAACCTTGAAAGTCGCCGTCAGCCTGACGGGGCAAGCCCTTGCCGCAGGCCGTGAAATCAGCGCTGCACCGCTGACCATTGCGGTCCTGGACAGCGGCGGCCATCTGATTGCCTTGCAACGCGAAGACGGCGCGAGCCTGCTTCGCCCTCAGATCGCTTTCGGTAAGGCTTGGGGCGCCATCGCCCTGGGCAAGGGCTCACGCTTGCTCGCCCAGGACGCCCAACAACGCCCGGCCTTCTTCGCCGCGTTGAACGGCCTGGGGCAGGGCAGCGTCGTGCCGGCCCCGGGTGGGGTGTTGATCAGGGATCAGGAGGGGCGCGTGCTGGGCGCCATCGGCATCAGTGGCGATACCTCGGATGTTGATGAGCAGGTTGCGATCAGGGCCGTGGAGGGAGTGGGGTTGATGGCGGATGCGGGGGTGGCTTGATGTATTGACTGACCTATTGCTATCGCGAGCAGGCTCGCTCCCACAGGTGGACTTGGGCGGACACAATATGTATGGGCACCGCAAATCCCCTGTGGGAGCGAGCCTGCTCGCGATGGCCATCCAGCAGACACATCCAGCTAAAAGTTTGCCTCCTATCCAGGCATGCACAGATCTAGCCTTCTTCATGAGTCAATCATCAAAGGGGCAAGGAATGCCTGGTTCACCTGCTTCACATAGACTGCGCCTCGGTCGCTACGCCGAATCCAGTCGGGTCTATTTACTGACCACCAACACATTTGGCCGCATACCAATTTTTAAGGACGTTATCCTGGGTAGATTGGTCGTTGAGCAATTTCGAAAAGCTCAGGAGCAAGGCTGGGCCGACTCATTGGCTTGGGTGGTCATGCCTGATCATTTCCATTGGTTGATCGAGTTGCGAAGGGGATCTTTGAGTGAGTTGATGCAAAGGATCAAATCATTGAGTACCAAAGCTGTAAATCTGCGCCTGGGTAATAAAGTCAGCCTTTGGCAGCAAGGATTTCATGACCGCGCACTGCGGCGGGAAGACGAGTTGATCATAATGGCGCGCTATGTCGTCGCTAACCCGTTGCGGGCAGGTCTCGTGAAGCGGCTTGGCGATTATCCGCTGTGGGATGCCATTTGGCTTTGACTCGAAATCGAGTTGCCGCTATCGCGAGCAGGCTCGCTCCCACAAGGGATTTAGGTTGCTCGCAGAATCTACATTCACAGCAGAACCCTGTGGGGCGAGTCTGCGCGAGAAAGCCCGTTCCCACAGGGTTTATGTGATGGACACAAAATGTCTGAACACAGAAAATCCCCTGTGGGAGCGAGCCTGCTCGCGATGGCCGCGGCACGGTTCTGAGCCTAGCGATCCACCTCACACCCCTTCAACACCAACCGAATAATCGTCTGCGCCGCCGCTTCGTAATCCGCCTCATCCAGCTTCGCCTTGCCGGTCACGGCGCTGATCTGCCAGTCGAAATCGGCATAGGTCTGGGTGGCGGCCCAGATGCTGAACATCAGGTGGTTGGGGTCGATGGGGGCGATCTGGCCGCGGTCGATCCAGGTCTGGATGCAGTCGATGTTGTGCCGGGCCTGGGCGTTGAGTTGTTCCACCAGGTCGGCACTCAGGTGTGGGGCGCCGTGCATGATTTCGCTGGCGAAGACTTTTGAGGCGAAGGGCAGGTCGCGGGAGATGCGGATCTTGGAGCGGATGTAGTGGCTCAGCACTTCGCCGGGCACGCCGTCCGCGTTGAACGGGGTCGAGGCCTGGAGGATTGGCTCGATGATACTTTCCAGCACCTCGCGGTAGAGATTTTCCTTGGACTTGAAATAGTAGTAGACGTTGGGTTTTGGCAGGCCCGCCTTGGCCGCGATATCGCTGGTTTTGGTCGCCGCGAAGCCCTTGTCGGCAAACTCTTCGCTGGCGGCACGCAGGATCAGTTCTTTGTTGCGCTCGCGGATAGTGCTCATAAACCCAGGGGTTCCTTGCCTGTTCTGGCGGTTGCGCATGGTAGCACCGGCCTCGCGAAGCGCTCAAGAATGCCCCGCGGCCACGTCGGGCGCGCTATGCTGCGCAGCATTATTGTTCAAGGAGTTCCTCCATGGCCGGAAGCAGTTTGCTGTTACTGATCGACGATATCGCCACAGTGCTCGACGATGTTGCATTGATGACCAAGATGGCCGCCAAGAAAACCGCCGGCGTGCTCGGCGATGACCTGGCGCTCAATGCCCAGCAGGTGTCAGGCGTGCGTGCCGAGCGGGAAATACCGGTGGTCTGGGCGGTGGCCAAGGGGTCGTTCATCAACAAACTGATCCTGGTGCCGTCGGCGTTGGCCATCAGCGCTTTCGTGCCCTGGCTGGTGACGCCACTGCTGATGGTGGGGGGCGCCTACCTGTGCTTCGAAGGGTTCGAGAAACTGGCCCACAAGTTCCTTCACAGCAAGGCGCAAGACCAGGCCGAGCATGCGCAACTGGTCGAGGCCGTGGCGAATCCGGCGGTCGATCTGGTGGCCTTCGAAAAGGACAAGATCAAAGGTGCGATACGCACCGACTTCATCCTCTCGGCGGAAATCATCGCCATCACCCTCGGCACCGTCGCTGATGCACCGCTGACCCAGCAGGTGATCGTGCTGTCGGGTATCGCCATCGTCATGACCGTCGGCGTCTATGGTTTGGTGGCCGGGATCGTCAAGCTCGATGACCTGGGGTTGTGGCTGACGCAGAAGCCGGGGCAATGGGCCAAGAGCGTCGGTGGCGCCATCCTGCGCGCCGCGCCCTACATGATGAAAGGCCTGTCGGTGATCGGCACGGCGGCGATGTTCCTGGTGGGCGGCGGCATCCTGACCCATGGCGTGCCGGTGGTGCATCACTGGATCGAAGGTGTGACGGCCAGTGCTGGCGGCGCCGGGTTCATTGTGCCGTTGCTGCTTAATGCGGTGGCCGGGATTGTGGCGGGGGCGCTGGTGTTGGCGGGAGTGATGGTGGTTGGCAAGGTCTGGAAGGCGCTGAAAAGCTGAATCTGACAACACATGACAACTGTGGGAGCGAGCCTGCTCGCGATAGCGGTCTACCAGCCAACATAAATGTTGAATGGCAGGCCCTCATCGCGAGCAGGCTCGCTCCCACAGTGGGTTTTGGGGTGGCCGGGAGTTACTCGGCAATCTGCAACTTGCGCGACTCGGTATACACGTAACGCACCTTCTCATATTCGAATGGCGAGTTCAGTTGGCCATAGCGGAAGCTGGTCTGGTGGCGCTTGTCCACGGCGCGCAGGAGCAGCAGTTCCGGGTGGTTGCCGCTGACTTCTGAAACGTTGAGGAAGTTGATCGCCGATTCAGCCGTGTAGTCCACCAGCAATCCCGAGGTGTCGCGAAGGTTCGAAGGGCCGAAGATCGGCAGTACGAAATACGCACCGCCGGGCACGCCATAGAAGCCCAGGGTCTGACCGAAGTCTTCGCTCTGGCGCGGCAGGCCCATGGCGGTGGCCGGGTCCCACAGGCCGGCGATGCCGACGGTGGTGTTGAGCAGCAGGCGTGCCGTGGTTTCCATCGAACGCTTGCCCTTGAATTGCAGCAGGCTGTTCATCAGGTTCGGCACGTCTCCCAGGTTATTGAAGAAGTTGCTCACCCCGGTGCGCAGGAAACCTGGCGTGATGTAACGGTAACCATCGACGACTGGCAGGAAGACCCACTGATCGAATCGATAATTGAAGTGGTAAACGCGGCGGTTCCAGGACTCCAGCGGGTCATAGACGTTCAGGGCGTTGAGGGTCGAGCGCTCGAATTCGCGCTGGTCCAGCCCGGGGTTGAACTTGAGCTTGCTCAACGGTTCCTTGAAACCGTCGGAGTCCACCACCACAGGCGCGTTGGCCTTGCTGTTATCGGCGTGGACCATGCCAGCACTCATTAACGCGGCGATAAGCAGGAGATATTTAGCCACGGAAGAACTCCAGCATGGCGTCGCTGTTGACGCGGTAGTTTAGGTTGCCGCAGTGGCCGCCCAATGGGTAAACCGTCAGGCGGTCGCCAAAGGTCTTGCGCAAGAAGCCCAGATCGCCCGGGCCGAGGATGACGTCGTCGGCGTTGTGCATGACGGCAATCTTCGGACTGTCGTGCAGGTAATCCTTGAGCGCATAAAGGCTGACCTGATCGATCAGTTGCAACAGGCTGCCGCCGTCGGTGCGTGCGCGCCACATCGGAATCACCTGCTCGGTGAGATAGCAGTCGAAATCGCATTGCAACGCGCGCTTGAGGAACGGCGTCAGGCTGGTGCTTTCGGTAATCGGGAATTTGGGCGGGATGATCAGGCCGCGACGGTTGATCAGGTCCGAGGTGAATGCAATGTCGGCCGCCGAGAAGCGGAACGAAGTGCCAATCAGCATCGCCATCTGCTCGTTGGTCAGGTGCTGCTTGGACTGCTGGAAGTCATAGAGCAGGGCATCGTTGAGATCGATGTAGCCTTTTTGCTGGAAGTAACGAGTCAGCTTGTTGAGCACCAACTCATAAAAAGTGGTGGTGTTGTTGATGCCTTTGACCTCGGTCTGGACCAGTTTGTCCAGGTTGGTGATCGAGGTATAGAGGTTGACCGGCGGGTTAAGCAATAGCACTTTCTTGAAGTTGAAGCTGCGTCGGGTTTCATCCAGATGCGCGACGAAAGCCGCGTCCAGGGCGCCGAGGCTGTAGCCGGTGAGGTAATACTCGGTCACGGGCAACTTGGGGTTCTGCGCGCGCACGGCCTGCATCACCCGGTACATGTCTTCGGCGTCTTCCTTGGTGATGCCGGGTGTGGCGAAGCGCGAAGCGGCACTCATGAAGTCAAAGCTGGTGGGCGACGACAGCTGCACCACGTGGTAACCGGCCTTGTAATAGAGGCGCTTGAGGTATTCGTTGAGGCTGCTGTCGTATCGTGCGCCGGTGCCAGCGATCAGGAAGATCAGCGGCGCGGGCTTGTCCTGGGTCGCCATGCGGTAGGTGAGGCTTTTCACCGGCCAGAAATTGTCTGGCAGGATGAACTCGCGTTCCGGGCGCAGGGTCAGGCTGTGGTCCGCCTGGTCGATATCTTCGATCGGGGGCAGTTCCGGGCGCAGGTCCGGTGGCGTAGTGGCGATGGTCGCCTCGAACGGGTTGGTCAAGGGGTAGCCATAGCTGGCGGCATCGATGTCCACCGCCAGCGCGGACGCACTCAGAATAAGGCCGCCGGCGAAGGCAGCGAAGCGCAAGGAATGGAGCATGACTGGATCCCTTAAAGGAAGATGCCGATTGAAGTTCGCAGGCTATGACCGCCGAAGTGAAGCCAAGTGCCATGATTGGCACAAAACAGGCACAAAACAGGCACAAACGGGGCGCGATAGTAGCGCGAAGATACACGGTCACGCGTGGTAGCGGCTAGTTATCTGGCGGTTTGCCGAATTCGGGCGTGACCGGCAGGAGAGCATTTTTGTTGGCCCGAATGGCGAAGGCAGGTAGCTGGCGTTCTGATGTCGTTTCTCGTTGCTTCAACGTCGCAGGCAGAGCAGGTTCCAGATCGGCGCAGGTTGATGATCAACGAGTCAGTACTCCACTGACGTTCGAACCGGTTTTGCAGGCGAGCGTGATGGGGGCGCTGTGCACCATAACAATACGTTGACGCCGCTCGGCATCCGTCGGGCGCAGCACTTTCGGGGAAGTAACGATGAGAATGCGACGACTCTTGGGCGCAGGTGCCGCACTGGTACTGGCGATCAGCTCCACACTGGCCAGCGCCGAAACCAAAACCCTGAGCATCGGTTATGTCGATGGCTGGTCCGACAGCGTCGCGACCACCCATGTGGCGGCCGAAGTCATCAAGCAGAAACTGGGCTATGACGTGAAGCTGCAAGCGGTTGCGACCGGGATCATGTGGCAAGGCGTAGCCACTGGCAAACTCGACGCGATGCTCTCGGCCTGGCTGCCGGTGACCCATGGCGACTACTGGACCAAGAACAAGGATCAGGTGGTCGATTACGGTCCGAACTTCAAGGATGCAAAAATCGGCCTGATCGTGCCGGAGTACGTCAAGGCCCAGTCCGTGGCCGACCTCAAGACCGATGACAGCTTCAAGAACCGCATTGTCGGTATCGACGCCGGTTCAGGTGTCATGATCAAGACCGAGCAGGCCATCAAGGATTACGACCTGACCGGGTATCAACTCAAGGCCAGTTCCGGCGCCGGCATGATTGCCGAGCTGACCCGTGCCGAGAAGAAAAAAGAATCCATCGCCGTCACCGGTTGGGTGCCGCACTGGATGTTCGCCAAGTGGAAACTGCGCTTCCTGGAAGACCCGAAAGGCGTTTACGGCGCGGCTGAAACCGTGAACAGCATCGGCAGCAAGGAGCTGGACACCAAGGCGCCGGAAGTGGTCGCGTTCCTGAAGAAGTTCCAGTGGAACTCGAAAGACGAAATCGGCGAGGTCATGCTGGCGATTCAGGAAGGCGCCAAGCCGGACGTCGCTGCCAAGGATTGGGTTGCCAAACACCCGGACCGCGTGAAGGAGTGGACCGGCAAGTAATCCGCCCGGTTTAACATCCTCGAAACCGCATGACGTGGCGTCATGCGGTTTTTTTATGCCTGCGTTTTTTAGCCTCGCCCACGTCCTTGTGGGAGCGAGCCTGCTCGCGATGGCGACGGTACATTCGACAGGTGCACCCACAGACCCACCGCTATCGCGAGCAGGCTCGCTCCCACAAGGGGTAACGGTGCTCGTCATCAATCGATAAACGTCATGTCGTTCTAATACTAAGGTCGTCTGGAACCTGGCCTTCAGCCGCATAGAGTAGAGCTGTTCCAATTAAATCTGTGCTGCGAGGATAAAAACAATGAACGACAGCATTTACCTCTCGATTCAAAACAGCCCGCGCTTCAAGGAGCTGGTGAGAAAAAGAGAAAAGTTCGCCTGGATTCTCTCGGCGATCATGCTTGGGTTGTATTCAGGCTTCATTCTTCTGATTGCCTACGGGCCGCATGTTCTCGGGGCCAAGATTTCGCCCGAGTCCACCATTACCTGGGGTATCCCCATAGGTGTCGGCCTGATCGTCTCGGCCTTCATCCTGACCGGTATCTACGTGCGACGCGCCAACGGTGAGTTCGACGATCTGAACAATGCGATTCTCAAGGAGGCTCAGCAATGATCCGGCGTCTAATGGCTCTGTTGAGCATCGCAGCTTTCGCACCGGGGGCCTGGGCGGCTGAAGCCCTGACCGGTGCCGTGCAGAAACAACCGCTTAACGTTTCGGCCATTGTCATGTTCGTGGCTTTCGTTGGCGCGACCTTGTGCATTACCTACTGGGCGTCCAAGCGCAACAACTCGGCAGCCGACTACTATG
This sequence comes from Pseudomonas rhizophila, assembly GCF_003033885.1. Lineage (NCBI taxonomy): Bacteria > Pseudomonadati > Pseudomonadota > Gammaproteobacteria > Pseudomonadales > Pseudomonadaceae > Pseudomonas > Pseudomonas rhizophila. The sequence goes on from NZ_CP024081.1 coordinate 1,502,686, forward strand.
CTGCGGGCGGGCGGATCACCGGTTTCCAGAACGGCCTGGCGATTGCCGGTGACTACATGTCGGCCGCGTCCTTCCTGGGGATTTCCGCGCTGGTGTTCACGTCTGGCTACGACGGTCTGATCTACTCCATCGGCTTTTTGGTCGGCTGGCCGATCATTCTGTTCCTGATCGCCGAGCGCCTGCGTAACCTGGGTAAATACACCTTTGCCGACGTGGCGTCCTACCGCCTGGGGCAAACCCAGATCCGCACCTTGTCTGCCAGCGGCTCGCTGGTCGTGGTGGCGTTCTACCTGATCGCGCAGATGGTGGGTGCCGGTAAGCTGATCCAGCTGCTGTTCGGCCTGGATTATCACGTTGCGGTGATTCTGGTCGGTATCCTGATGTGCCTCTACGTGCTGTTCGGCGGCATGCTGGCCACTACCTGGGTACAGATCATCAAGGCGGTGCTGTTGCTGTCGGGCGCTTCGTTCATGGCGCTGATGGTCATGAAGCACGTCAACTTCGACTTCAACATGCTGTTCTCCGAGGCGGTCAAGGTTCACGCCAAGGGTGAAGCGATCATGAGCCCTGGTGGCCTGGTCAAGGATCCGATCTCGGCGTTCTCCCTGGGTCTGGCGCTGATGTTCGGTACCGCTGGCCTGCCGCACATTCTGATGCGCTTCTTCACCGTGAGTGACGCCAAGGAAGCTCGCAAGAGCGTGCTGTACGCCACTGGCTTCATCGGTTACTTCTACATCCTGACCTTCATCATCGGCTTCGGCGCGATCCTGCTGGTCAGCACCAACCCGGCCTTCAAGGACGCGGCAGGTGCCTTGCTGGGTGGCAACAACATGGCGGCGGTGCACCTGGCTGACGCGGTGGGTGGCAGCATCTTCCTGGGCTTCATCTCGGCCGTAGCCTTTGCCACCATCCTGGCGGTAGTGGCGGGTCTGACCCTGGCCGGTGCCTCGGCGGTGTCCCATGACCTGTATGCCAGTGTCGTCAAGAAAGGCAAAGCCAACGAGAAGGATGAGATCCGCGTGTCGAAGATCACCACCATCGCCCTGGCGGTGCTGGCGATCGGCCTGGGCATCCTGTTCGAGAAGCAGAACATCGCGTTCATGGTGGGCCTGGCGTTCTCCATCGCGGCAAGCTGCAACTTCCCGGTACTGCTGCTCTCGATGTACTGGAAGAAGCTGACTACCCGTGGCGCCATGATTGGCGGCTGGCTGGGCCTGGTCAGTGCCGTGGGCCTGATGGTGCTCGGTCCGACCATCTGGGTGCAGATCCTGGGTCACGAGAAGGCGATCTTCCCGTATGAATACCCTGCGCTGTTCTCGATGGCCATTGCCTTCGTCGGCATCTGGTTCTTCTCCGTCACCGACAAGTCGGCTGAAGGCGTGAACGAGCGTGCACTGTTCTTCCCGCAGTTTGTGCGTTCGCAGACTGGTCTGGGGGCGAGTGGGGCGGTTAACCATTGATGTAGCGAGAAGTGCTTGAAGAAATACCCCGGTCGAGAGGCTGGGGTATTTTTTTGTGTTGGGTTTAAGGGGCGGCAGGCCGGCCGCTAATCGCGAGCAGGCTCGCTCCCACAGGGGGAGTGCATTTCAATGTGGGAGCGAGCCTGCTCGCGATGACGCCGGACCGGGCGAAGAAGATGGGGAGGGGCACAAACAAAACGGCCCCCGCTCTTATATAAGAAGCGGGGGCCGTTTCGGTGCAGCTTGGGACCTATCGCAAGGCAGGTCTTACTTGCGGTCTTCCAGCTGGGTGATGTCACGCGACTCGTAGCCGGTGTACAACTGGCGCGGGCGGCCGATCTTGTACGGGCTGGAGAGCATTTCCTTCCAGTGGGAGATCCAGCCCACGGTCCGCGCCAGGGCGAAGATCACGGTGAACATGCTGGTTGGAATGCCGATCGCCTTGAGGATGATCCCCGAGTAGAAGTCGACGTTCGGGTACAGCGAGCGTTCGATGAAGTACGGGTCGGTCAGGGCGATCTCTTCCAGGCGCATGGCCAGTTCGAGTTGCGGATCGTTCTTGATCCCCAGTTCCTTGAGCACTTCGTCGCAGGTCTGCTTCATGACGGTGGCGCGCGGGTCGCGGTTCTTGTAGACCCGGTGACCGAAGCCCATCAGCTTGAACGGATCGTTCTTGTCCTTGGCCTTGGCGATGAACTTGTCGATGTTCGAGACATCGCCGATTTCATCGAGCATGGTCAATACCGCTTCGTTGGCACCGCCGTGGGCTGGGCCCCAGAGTGCGGCGATACCGGCGGCGATACAGGCGAACGGGTTGGCACCCGAGGAGCCGGCCAGGCGCACGGTGGACGTGGAGGCGTTCTGCTCGTGGTCGGCGTGGAGGATGAAGATCCGGTCCATGGCCTTGGCGAGCACCGGGCTGATCGGTTTGATCTCGCACGGGGTGTTGAACATCATATGCAGGAAGTTTTCTGCATAAGTCAGGTCATTGCGCGGGTACATCATGGGCTGGCCCATGGAGTACTTGTAGACCATGGCTGCCAGGGTCGGCATCTTTGCCACCAGGCGGATCGCGGAGATTTCGCGATGCTGGGGGTTATTGATGTCCAGGGAGTCGTGGTAGAAGGCCGAGAGGGCGCCGACAACGCCGCACATGACGGCCATCGGGTGGGCATCGCGACGGAAGCCGTTGAAGAAGGTCTTCAACTGTTCGTGAACCATGGTGTGGTTCTTCACGGTGCTGACGAACTGGGCCTTTTGCTCTGCGGTTGGCAGCTCGCCGTTGAGCAGCAGGTAGCAGGTTTCCAGGTAGTCCGACTTTTCAGCCAGTTGTTCGATCGGGTAGCCGCGGTGCAGCAGGATGCCGTTGTCGCCGTCGATATAGGTGATTTTCGACTCGCACGAAGCGGTCGACATGAAACCCGGGTCAAAGGTGAAACGGCCCGTGGCCGTCAGGCCCCGTACGTCGATTACATCGGGACCAACGGTGCCGGTTAAAATGGGCAGCTCGACGGGGGCTGCGCCCTCGATGATCAACTGCGCTTTTTTGTCAGCCATGTGGCCTCCTATTAATGCTTGGAATCATCAGACAGACCCCCCACGCAGGGCCCGCACCACTATAGTGAGATAAATTCGAATGTCAATTTGCCTAAAGTCTTGCTCCAGAAGGCTTTAACCGGACTTTTTCCGCGAAATTGCCTGCCGTTTACGCCTTTTGCTTCATATGTGCAATGCGCTATTAGGGGAAGGTGAACGCGTTGTCATTAGTAGCCTAACTGTCTATACTCGGCCACCGACCGCCAGGGGCTTTTGGGCCTGCTTTCTTGGGGGTCGTCACTCCCTGGGTGGTGAGTACCTGACCAGTGCGCGCCCCAACAACTTTGCCCTGATTGTTAGGGGCTCTTCAGTGTGAAAAAAAGCCGTGAAAAGCCAACGACCTGTAAACCTAGACCTAAGGACCATCAAACTCCCAGTCACTGCTTACACGTCCATTCTTCACCGTATCTCCGGTGTCATTCTCTTCGTCAGCCTGGCCATCATGCTTTATGCATTGGACAAGTCGCTCGACTCGGAAGAAGGCTTCGGTCAGGTGAAAGCGTGTCTGACCAGTCCGCTAGCCAAGCTAGTGATTTGGGGCATCCTGTCCGCCTTGCTGTATCACCTGGTTGCCGGTGTGCGCCACTTGATCATGGACATGGGCATCGGTGAGACGCTGGAAGGCGGCAAGCTGGGCTCGAAAATCGTTATCGCCGTTTCCGTGGTGGTAATCGTTCTGGCAGGAGTCTGGATATGGTAACCAACGTCACGAACCTTTCCCGTTCGGGCCTCTATGACTGGATGGCGCAGCGTGTGTCTGCGGTCGTTCTCGCGGCTTACTTCATTTTCCTGATCGGATATGTCGTAGCAAACCCTGGCCTTGGCTATGCCCAATGGCACGAACTGTTCGCAAACAACTGGATGCGTATCTTCAGTCTGCTGTCGCTTGTCGCACTGGGCGCTCACGCCTGGGTCGGCATGTGGACCATCGCGACCGACTACCTGACGCCGATGGCGTTCGGCAAGTCGGCGACTGCCGTACGTTTCCTCTTCCAGGCAGTATGCGGCGTCGCGATGTTTGCGTACTTCGTCTGGGGTGTGCAGATTCTTTGGGGTATCTGATTCATGGCTAACATTCCTACGATTTCTTTCGACGCCATCATTATTGGTGGCGGCGGTGCCGGCATGCGCGCTGCGCTGCAACTGGCACAGGGCGGTCACAAGACTGCCGTGATCACCAAGGTTTTTCCGACCCGTTCGCACACTGTTTCCGCCCAGGGCGGCATCACCTGTGCCATCGCTTCGGCTGACCCGAACGATGACTGGCGCTGGCACATGTACGATACCGTCAAGGGTTCCGACTACATCGGTGACCAGGACGCTATCGAATACATGTGTCAGGAAGGTCCGGCTGCGGTTTTCGAATTGGACCACATGGGCCTGCCGTTCTCGCGTACCGAAACCGGCCGTATCTACCAGCGTCCGTTCGGCGGTCAGTCCAAGGACTACGGCAAGGGCGGCCAGGCTGCGCGTACTTGCGCGGCGTCCGACCGTACCGGTCACGCACTGTTGCACACCCTTTATCAGGGCAACCTGAAAGCCGGTACCACGTTCCTGAACGAGTACTACGCCGTTGACCTGGTGAAAAACCAGGATGGCGCTTTCGTCGGTGTGATCGCGATCTGCATCGAAACCGGCGAAACCACCTACATCCGCGCCAAGGCTACCGTGTTGGCGACTGGCGGTGCCGGCCGTATCTACGCGTCCACCACCAACGCCCTGATCAACACCGGTGACGGTGTCGGCATGGCGCTGCGTGCTGGCGTGCCGGTACAAGACATCGAAATGTGGCAGTTCCACCCGACCGGCATCGCCGGCGCCGGTGTACTGGTCACCGAAGGTTGCCGCGGTGAAGGCGGTTACCTGATCAACAAGCACGGCGAGCGTTTCATGGAGCGTTATGCTCCGAACGCCAAAGACCTTGCCGGTCGCGACGTAGTTGCCCGTTCGATGGTGAAAGAAATCATCGCCGGCAACGGTTGCGGTCCGAATGGCGACCACGTGATGCTCAAGCTCGACCACCTGGGCGAGGAAGTGCTGCACAGCCGTCTGCCAGGCATTTGCGAACTGTCGAAGACCTTCGCTCACGTCGACCCTGTCGTTGCGCCGGTTCCAGTAGTTCCAACCTGCCACTATATGATGGGCGGCGTTGCCACCAACATTCACGGCCAGGCGATCACCCAGAACGCCGAAGGCGTGGACGAAATCATCCCTGGCCTGTTCGCAGTGGGTGAAGTGGCTTGCGTATCGGTTCACGGTGCCAACCGTCTGGGCGGCAACTCGCTGCTCGACCTGGTGGTATTCGGTCGCGCTGCCGGCCTGCACCTGGAAAAAGCGCTGACCGAGGGTATCGAGTATGACGATGCCACCGACGCCAACATCGAAGCCGCCCTGGCGCGTCTGTCCGCTCTGAATGAGCGTACCGAAGGCGAAGACGTGGCGACCCTGCGTCGCGAGCTGCAAAACTGCATGCAAAACTACTTCGGTGTGTTCCGTACCGGCGAGTACATGCAGAAGGGTATCGCTCAGCTGGCTCAATTGCGTGAACGAATCGCCAACGTGAAGATCAACGATAAGTCGCAGGCGTTTAACACTGCACGTATCGAAGCGCTGGAACTGCAGAACCTGCTGGAAGTGGCCGAAGCCACCGCCATCGCGGCAGAAGTGCGCAAAGAGTCCCGTGGTGCCCATGCCCGCGAAGACTTTGAAGACCGTGATGACGAAAACTGGTTGTGCCACACCTTGTTCTTCCCGGGTGAAAAACGTGTCGCCAAGCGTGCGGTGAACTTCTCGCCGAAGACCGTTCCGACGTTTGAACCCAAGATCCGGACTTACTAAGGGTGGCCGCCATGTTGCAAGTCAGTGTTTATCGCTACAACCCTGATCAGGACGCCGCGCCGTTCATGCAGGATTTCCAGGTCGATACCGGTGGTAAAGACCTGATGGTGCTGGACGTGCTGGCCCTGATCAAAGAGCAGGACGAAGGTTTTTCCTACCGTCGTTCCTGCCGCGAGGGCGTTTGCGGCTCCGACGGCATGAACATCAACGGCAAGAACGGCCTGGCGTGCATCACGCCGCTGTCCGCCGTGGTCAAGGGCAACAAGCTGATCGTTCGTCCGCTGCCAGGTTTGCCGGTTATTCGTGACCTGGTCGTCGATATGAGCATCTTCTACAAGCAATACGAGAAGGTGAAGCCATTCCTGCAGAACGATTCGCCGGCTCCGGCCATCGAACGTCTGCAGTCCCCGGAAGAGCGTGAAAAGCTCGACGGTCTGTACGAGTGCATCCTGTGCGCCTGCTGCTCGACCTCGTGCCCATCCTTCTGGTGGAACCCGGACAAATTCCTGGGCCCGGCCGCTCTGCTGCAAGCGTATCGCTTCCTGGCAGACAGCCGCGACACCAAGACGTCCGAGCGTCTGGCTGCACTGGATGACCCGTTCAGCGTATTCCGCTGCCGCGGGATCATGAACTGCGTCAACGTCTGCCCGAAAGGCCTGAACCCGACTAAGGCCATCGGTCACGTACGTAACATGCTGCTGCAAAGCGGCGTGTGATTCAGCTGCTGTACCCGTAGAACCGCTGTACCCGTACAGGTCGGGGCGTGGGCTTCAACCCGCGTCCTGGCTATAACCAGAACCGCCGCTCACAAAGCGGCAGTTCTTATTTTGAAGAAATGAGACAAGCAGGGGCATCCGGGTTGGTACCCGGACTATCAGCGTGATCCTAAGTGGCTTGTTTTGGTCGCTGCATTCGGACTTCTGCAAGTTTGCTCGGTGTTTTCGCCGATGGTGTTCCCCAAATCGAGGGTGACCAAGCATGCAAGAAAGCGTGATGCAGCGCATGTGGAACAGTGCCCACCTCTCCGGTGGTAACGCTGCCTATGTGGAAGAGCTCTACGAGCTCTACCTGCACGACCCTAACGCTGTGCCAGAAGAGTGGCGCACCTACTTTCAGAAGTTGCCGGCTGACGGTAACTCTGCCACTGATGTTTCGCACTCGACAATTCGCGATCATTTCGTGCTGCTGGCAAAGAACCAGCGCCGCGCTCAACCGGTGTCTGCCGGCAGCGTGAGCAGTGAGCACGAGAAGAAGCAAGTTGAAGTGCTGCGACTGATCCAGGCCTACCGGATGCGCGGCCACCAGGCAGCCCAGCTGGACCCGCTGGGGCTGTGGCAGCGTCCTGCACCTGCAGACCTGTCGATCACTCATTACGGCTTGACCAATGCCGATCTTGATACGACCTTCCGTGCCGGCGACCTGTTCATCGGCAAAGAGGAAGCGAGCCTACGCGAAATTCACGAAGCGTTGCAGCAGACATATTGCCGCACCATCGGTGCCGAATTTACGCACATCGTCGATTCCGAGCAGCGCCAGTGGTTCCAGCAGCGTCTGGAAAGCGTTCGTGGCCGTCCGACCTTCTCCGCTGACGTCAAGAGCCACTTGCTCGAGCGCGTCACTGCCGCCGAAGGCCTGGAAAAGTACCTGGGCACCAAATACCCGGGCACCAAGCGTTTCGGCCTGGAAGGTGGCGAAAGCCTGATCCCGCTGCTGGACGAACTGATCCAGCGCTCCGGTTCCTACGGCACCAAGGAAGTCGTCATCGGCATGGCCCACCGCGGCCGTCTGAACGTGCTGGTCAACACCTTCGGCAAGAACCCGCGCGAGCTGTTCGACGAGTTCGAAGGCAAGAAGAAGGTCGAGCTGGGCTCCGGTGACGTCAAGTATCACCAGGGTTTCTCGTCCAACGTGATGACCACCGGTGGCGAAGTTCACCTGGCGATGGCCTTCAACCCGTCCCACCTGGAAATCGTTTCTCCGGTGGTCGAGGGTTCGGTCCGTGCCCGTCAGGATCGTCGCAACGACCCGACTGGCGAAAAAGTCCTGCCGATTTCCATCCACGGTGACGCTGCATTCGCAGGTCAGGGCGTGGTCATGGAAACCTTCCAGATGTCGCAGACTCGCGGCTTCAAGACCGGCGGTACCATTCACCTGGTGATCAACAACCAGGTCGGCTTCACCATCAGCAACCCGGAAGACTCGCGTTCCACCGAGTACTGCACCGACGTTGCGAAGATGATCCAGGCACCGATTCTCCATGTGAATGGCGATGACCCGGAAGCCGTGCTGTTCGTGACCCAGTTGGCCATTGACTACCGCATGCAGTACAAGCGTGACGTGGTGATCGACCTGGTCTGCTACCGTCGTCGCGGCCACAACGAGGCCGACGAGCCAAGCGGCACCCAGCCTCTGATGTACCAGCAGATCGCCAAGCAGCGCACCACCCGTGAGCTGTATGCCGAGCGCCTGACCCAGAGCGGTGTGCTGGACGCTGAGCGCGTCCAGGAAAAAGTCGATGAATATCGCAATGCCCTGGACAATGGCCTGCATGTTGTAAAAAGCCTGGTCAAAGAGCCGAACAAAGAGCTGTTCGTGGACTGGCGCCCGTATCTGGGTCATGCCTGGACCGCTCGTCACGACACCCGTTTTGATCTCAAGACCTTGCAGGAACTGTCCGCCAAGCTGCTGGAAATTCCGGAAGGCTTCGTGGTCCAGCGTCAGGTCGCGAAAATCTACGAAGACCGGCAGAAGATGCAAGCCGGCGGCCTGCCGATCAACTGGGGTTATGCCGAAACCATGGCATACGCGACCCTGGCGTTCGAAGGTCACCCTGTGCGCATCACCGGCCAGGACGTAGGCCGCGGCACTTTCTCGCACCGTCACGCGGCGCTGCACAACCAGAAAGACGCCAGCACCTACATCCCGCTGCAACACCTGTACAAAGGCCAGCCACGTTTCGACCTGTACGACTCGCTGCTGTCCGAAGAAGCCGTCCTGGCGTTCGAATATGGCTACTCCACCACCGAGCCGAATGCGCTGGTGATCTGGGAAGCCCAGTTCGGCGACTTCGCCAACGGTGCCCAGGTGGTTGTCGACCAGTTCATCACCAGCGGCGAGCACAAGTGGGGCCGTCTCTGCGGTCTGACCATGCTGTTGCCACACGGTTATGAAGGGCAGGGGCCGGAGCACTCTTCGGCACGTCTGGAGCGTTACCTGCAGCTGTGCGCCGAGCACAACATCCAGGTGTGCGTACCGACGACCCCGGCTCAGATCTACCACTTGCTGCGCCGTCAGGTGATTCGCCCGCTGCGCAAGCCGCTTGTAGTGCTGACACCGAAGTCATTGCTGCGTCACAAGCTGGCGATCTCGACTCTGGAAGATCTGGCCGAAGGCTCGTTCCAGACCGTTATCCCGGAAATCGACGCTCAGGATCCGGCCAACGTCGGTCGCGTGGTTCTGTGCAGCGGCAAGGTCTATTACGACTTGCTGGAAAAACGCCGTGCCGAAGGCCGTGACGATATCGCCATCGTGCGTCTCGAGCAGCTGTACCCGTTCCCGGAGGACGACCTGGTCGAAATCCTGGCTCCGTACAAAAACCTGAAGCACATCGTCTGGTGCCAGGAAGAGCCGATGAACCAGGGTGCGTGGTACTGCAGTCAACATCACATGCGCCGCATCATCAGCGCTCACGACAAGTCGCTCGTACTTGAGTACGCCGGCCGTGACGCTTCTGCTGCACCTGCTTGTGGTTATGCATCGATGCACGCCGAGCAGCAGGAACAACTGCTGCAAGATGCCTTTACCGTTTAATGCCTTCGCGCACCTGAAACCGAATTTAAGGAACCACAGATAATGGCTATCGAGATCAAAGCCCCCACTTTCCCGGAATCGGTTGCCGATGGCACGATTGCCACCTGGCACAAAAAACCGGGCGACGCGGTCAAGCGCGACGAACTGATCGTCGACATCGAAACCGACAAAGTTGTCCTGGAAGTGTTGGCCGAAGCTGACGGCGTCCTGGGCGCCATCGTCAAGAACGAAGGCGACACCGTTCTGTCGGCCGAAGTGCTGGGCTCCATCGAAGCGGGCGGCGCTGCTGCCGCTGCTCCGGCTGCTGCTGCCGCACCGGCCGCCGCTCAGGCTGCTGCTCCTGCCGCTGGCGGCGAAGACGATCCAGTCGCCGCTCCTGCTGCTCGCAAGCTGGCTGAAGAGAATGGCATCAACATCGCTTCCGTTGCCGGCACCGGCAAGGGTGGTCGTGTGACCAAGGAAGACGTGGTTGCAGCGGTTGCCGCCAAGAAAGCCGCTCCGGCCGCTGCGCCAGCCAAGGCTGCCGCGCCTGCCGCTGCCGCTCCGGTGTTCGCTGCCGGTGATCGCGTTGAAAAACGCGTTCCGATGACCCGCCTGCGCGCCAAGGTTGCCGAGCGTCTGGTTGAAGCCCAGTCGAACATGGCGATGCTGACCACCTTCAACGAAGTCGACATGACCGAAGTCATGGCCCTGCGTTCGAAGTACAAGGACCTGTTCGAGAAGAGCCACAACGGCGTACGCCTGGGCTTCATGTCGTTCTTCGTCAAGGCTGCCACTGAAGCACTCAAGCGCTTCCCGGCCGTCAACGCGTCGATCGACGGTTCCGACATCGTTTACCACGGTTACGCCGACATCGGTGTCGCGGTCTCCAGCGACCGTGGCCTGGTGGTTCCGGTCCTGCGTAACGCCGAACTGATGAGCCTGGCTGAAATCGAAGGCGGCATCGCCACCTTCGGCAAGAAAGCCCGTGACGGCAAGCTGTCCATCGAAGAGATGACCGGCGGTACGTTCACCATCACCAACGGTGGTACATTCGGTTCGATGATGTCGACCCCGATCGTCAACCCGCCACAAGCGGCGATCCTGGGCATGCACAACATCCTGCAACGCCCGATGGCGATCAATGGTCAGGTCGTGATTCGTCCGATGATGTACCTGGCATTGTCCTACGATCACCGTCTGATCGACGGTAAAGAAGCCGTGACTTTCCTGGTAACCATCAAGAACCTGCTTGAAGATCCGGCTCGTCTGCTGCTGGATATCTGATTCGCCGCAAGGGCCGGTCGGTTGACCGGCCTCTTGCTGAAATAACCGGTTTCGTCCCACGACGGTCTCCACAAGTGACCGTCCGGTTTGATTCGAGAAGGAATGACTCATGACTCAGAAATTCGACGTGGTAGTGATTGGTGCGGGCCCTGGCGGCTACGTAGCGGCCATCAAGGCTGCGCAACTGGGCCTCACCACTGCCTGCATCGAGAAATACACCGACAAGGAGGGCAAACTGGCCCTCGGCGGTACTTGCCTGAACGTCGGTTGCATTCCGTCCAAGGCGCTGCTGGACAGCTCCTGGAAGTTCCATGAAGCGCAGGATGGCTTGGCCATCCACGGCATTGGCGGTGTCAACCGCGAAAACGTCACCATTAACGTACCTGCCATGGTTGGCCGCAAGGCCAACATCGTCAAAGGCCTGACCTCTGGCGTTGCCACCCTGTTCAAGGCCAATGGCGTGACCTCGATCCAGGGCCACGGCAAGCTGCTGATGGGCAAGAAGGTCGAAGTGACCAAGCCAGACGGCTCGGTTGAAGTGATCGAAGCCGAGAACGTCATCCTGGCACCGGGCTCGCGTCCGATCGACATTCCGCCGGCTCCGGTGGACCAGAACGTGATCGTCGATTCGACCGGCGCTCTGGAGTTCCAATCCGTGCCAAAACGCCTGGGCGTGATCGGCGCGGGTGTTATCGGTCTGGAGCTGGGTTCGGTCTGGTCGCGCCTGGGCGCGCAAGTAACCGTCCTCGAAGCACTGGACACCTTCCTGATGGCCGCCGACACCGCGGTTTCCAAGGAAGCGCTGAAAACCCTGACCAAGCAAGGCCTGGACATCAAGCTGGGCGCTCGCGTGACCGGCTCCAAGGTCAACGGCGAAGAAGTCGTGGTGAACTACACCGACGCCAACGGCGAACAGACCATCACCTTCGACAAACTGATCGTTGCGGTTGGCCGTCGCCCAGTGACCACTGACCTGCTGTCCGCCGATTGCGGCGTGACCCTCGATGAGCGCGGCTTCATCGCGGTTGACGAGCAATGCGCAACCGACGTTCCGGGTGTCTACGCCATCGGTGACGTGGTACGCGGCATGATGCTGGCGCACAAAGCGTCCGAGGAAGGCATCATGGTGGTCGAGCGCATCAAGGGCCACAAAGCCCAGATCAATTACGACCTGATCCCGTCGGTTATCTACACCCACCCGGAAATCGCATGGGTTGGCAAGACCGAGCAAACCTTGAAAAACGAAGGTGTTGAAGTTAACGTCGGCACCTTCCCGTTCGCAGCCTCCGGCCGTGCCATGGCAGCCAACGATACCGGTGGTTTCGTGAAAGTCATCGCTGATGCCAAGACGGATCGCGTATTGGGCGTTCACGTGATTGGCCCAAGCGCTGCCGAGCTGGTACAGCAAGGCGCGATCGGCATGGAATTCGGCACCAGCGCTGAAGATCTGGGCATGATGGTCTTCTCCCATCCGACCCTGTCCGAAGCCTTGCACGAAGCGGCCCTGGCCGTAAATGGCGGTGCCATCCACGTGGCCAACCGCAAAAAGCGTTAATAGACAATAAGAAACCACGGCGGTATGGCCCGTCGTGAGCCTTGCGAGCAAGACTCACCGCGGAATATCCGCTGGACGCAGCCTTGCGTAGCGGCACCGGTCAACCGGAACGCTACGCAAGCAGCAGTCACAGGTGGTGCGGCACCATAACGGTGCAGCACCGAATGCGCAGTACCTAACGAAGACGGTAATAAGCATGAATCTTCACGAGTATCAGGGTAAGCAGCTGTTCGCTGAGTACGGCCTGCCAGTATCCACCGGCTACGCGGTAGACACCCCGGAAGCGGCAGCAGAAGCTTGCGACAAAATCGGCGGCAGCGAATGGGTTGTCAAAGCCCAGGTTCACGCCGGTGGTCGCGGTAAAGCGGGCGGCGTCAAGCTGGTTCGCAGCAAAGAAGACGCCAAAGCCTTCGCACAGCAGTGGCTGGGCAAGCGTCTGGTGACCTACCAGACTGACGCCAACGGTCAGCCAGTCACCAAGATCCTGGTTGAATCGTGCACTGATATCGCTAAAGAGCTGTACCTGGGCGCTGTCGTTGACCGTTCGAGCCGCCGTATCGTGTTCATGGCTTCCACCGAAGGTGGCGTGGACATCGAGAAAATCGCTCACGATACCCCTGAGAAAATCCTCAAGGCCACCATCGATCCACTGGTTGGCGCCCAGCCATTCCAGGGTCGCGAGCTGGCATTCCAGCTGGGCCTGGAAGGCAAGCAGGTCACTCAGTTCGCCAAGATCTTCGTAGGCCTGGCCAAGCTGTTCCAGGACCACGACCTGGCGCTGCTGGAAGTGAACCCGCTGGTGATCAAGGCCGACGGCGATCTGCACTGCCTCGATGCCAAGATCAACATCGACGCCAACGCCATGTACCGTCAGCCTAAGCTGAAGACTTTCCACGATCCGTCGCAAGACGATCCGCGCGAAGCGCACGCTGCCAAGTTCGAACTGAACTACGTGGCCCTGGAAGGCAACATCGGCTGCATGGTCAACGGTGCTGGCCTGGCCATGGGTACCATGGACATCGTCAACCTGCATGGCGGCAAGCCAGCCAACTTCCTCGACGTGGGCGGTGGTGCTACCAAGGAACGCGTAACCGAAGCGTTCAAGATCATCCTGTCCGACACTAACGTCGCTGCAGTACTGGTCAACATCTTCGGCGGCATCGTTCGTTGCGACATGATTGCCGAAGGCATCATCGGCGCCGTGAAAGAAGTCGGCGTGAAAATCCCGGTTGTTGTTCGCCTCGAAGGCAACAACGCTGAGCTGGGCGCTAAAGTACTGGCAGAAAGCGGTTTGAACATCATCGCTGCTACCAGCCTGACCGACGCTGCTCAACAAGTCGTTAAAGCTGCGGAGGGCAAATAATGAGCGTCCTGATCAATAAAGACACCAAGGTTATCTGCCAGGGTATTACCGGTTCGCAAGGTAGTTTCCACACCCAGCAAGCTCTGGAATACGGCACCAAGATGGTTGGTGGCGTAACGCCGGGCAAAGGCGGCACCGAACACCTGGGCCTGCCTGTCTTCAACACCGTCAAAGACGCTGTTGCTGCCACTGGCGCCACCGCCAGCGTGATCTACGTTCCAGCTCCTTTCTGCAAGGATTCCATCCTTGAAGCAGCGTTCGGCGGCATCAAGCTGATCGTCTGCATCACCGAAGGCATCCCGACCATCGACATGCTGGAAGCCAAGGTCAAGTGCGACGAGCTGGGTATCACCCTGATCGGTCCTAACTGCCCAGGCGTGATCACTCCAGGCGAATGCAAGATCGGCATCATGCCAGGTCACATTCACTTGCCAGGCAAGGTCGGTATCGTTTCCCGTTCCGGCACCCTGACTTACGAAGCCGTCAAGCAGACCACTGACGCCGGTTTCGGTCAGTCGACTTGCGTCGGCATCGGCGGTGACCCGATCCCGGGCTCCAACTTCATCGACATCCTGAAGCTGTTCCAGGAAGACCCGAAGACCGAAGCGATCGTCATGATCGGTGAGATCGGCGGTTCGGCTGAAGAAGAAGCGGCTGCCTACATCAAGGCTAACGTGACCAAGCCGGTTGTTTCCTACATCGCGGGTGTGACTGCTCCTCCGGGCAAGCGCATGGGCCATGCTGGCGCAATCATTTCTGGCGGCAAAGGCACTGCGGACGAGAAATTCGCCGCTCTGCAAGACGCAGGCGTGAAAACCGTGCGTTCGCTGGCAGACATCGGCAAGGCCCTGGCCGAGCTGACTGGCTGGGAAATGAAGAAGTAAGCTTCGGCTGACTTTTTTGTTCCAGCAACAAAGGCCACCTTCGGGTGGCCTTTGTCGTTTTCGGATGAGGGAATTGCAATCAGCAACCCATTTAGATGCAAAAACGCGACACGGAAATGTCGTGTATCGGATAGTTCGCCCTGTAACAGTGCGTTATTCGCACTAATTCGTTAGGCTAGCCGCCATTTTTGCGACTGTGGCTCACAAGGACGCGGTGCGCTAAACGGGTTGGTCTTATACGGATCGGCAGCATTTCCCTCCACCCTCAAGGGAAGTCCCTCTCTAAATTCCGATTCAGCAGTGTGGTTTCCTTAAAATGAAAGTGTTGAAAGGCCAGGACATCCTGGCGCTTGGTTTCATGACCTTTGCCCTGTTCGTCGGGGCTGGCAACATCATCTTCCCGCCGATTGTCGGTTTGCAGTCCGGGCCCCATGTCTGGATGGCGGCGCTGGGCTTTCTGGTCACGGCGGTCGGGCTACCGGTCATCACCGTCGTTGCGCTGGCCAAGGTCGGTGGGGCGATGGATGCCTTGAGCAGTCCTATCGGCAAGGTGGCCGGTGGCCTGCTGGCGGCTGTGTGCTACCTGGCCGTCGGGCCGCTGTTCGCCACTCCGCGCACCGCCACAGTCTCCTTCGAAGTCGGGCTGGCGCCGTTGACCGGTGAAAGCCCGCTGGCGCTGTTTCTCTACAGTGCGGTGTATTTCCTGCTGGTGTTCTTCATCTCGCTCTATCCCGGTCGCTTGCTGGACACCGTCGGGCGATTCCTTGCCCCGCTGAAAATCATCGCCCTGGCCGTGCTGGGCATTGCCGCGTTTGCCTTGCCCGCCGGCGATATCGGCGTGGCGACACCGCAATACGTGGCCGCGCCATTCTCCCAAGGGTTCATCAACGGTTACCTGACCATGGATACCCTGGGCGCATTGGTGTTTGGCATCGTCATCGTCAATGCGATCCGTTCCCGGGGCGTTGAATCGCCTGCCTTGATCACCCGCTACGCCATCATCGCCGGGCTGATCGCCGGGGTCGGGCTGGCGCTGGTCTATGTCAGTCTGTTCCGCCTGGGGTCTGGCAGCCATGAAGTGGCTGCGGGCGCGACAAACGGCGCGGCTGTGCTGCATGCCTATGTGCAACACACGTTCGGCAGCCTGGGCAGCGGTTTCCTGGCGGTGCTGATTTCCCTGGCGTGCCTGGTCACTGCAGTTGGCCTGACGTGCGCCTGTGCCGAGTACTTCAGCCGTGTCTTGCCGCTGTCGTACAAAACATTGGTGGTCATCCTGGCGGCGTTTTCGCTGCTGGTGTCGAACCTCGGACTGACCAAGCTGATCGCTTTCTCAATCCCGGTCCTGACCGCGATTTACCCACCGTGCATTGCCTTGGTGGCCCTGAGCTTCTGCAAGGACTTCTGGCATGAGCAGGGGCGCATTGTCGGCCCGGTCATGCTGGTGTCGTTCCTGTTCGGCCTGATCGATGCGCTTAAAGGCGCCGGACTGGCGGATTGGATGCCGACGCAAATGGCCCACCTGCCATTGAGCGAGCAGGGCCTGGCCTGGCTCGTGCCGTCGGTGATGACCCTGGCGGTTGCGTTGGTGTGTGATCGTCTGCTGGGCAAGCGCAGCGAAGCCTTGGCCTGAGTTGCCGCGGCCTGCCACGAGTGGGCCCACCGGTAAAAAACCAATGCCCCGTATCCATCGATACGGGGCATTAATGAGATGGTCACCCCCACACCCTGCGAGGGCTACGCTTTCGCAGGGTGTTTTGTTTTCGGAGGCCATCATTATGAGCGAGTCAGCGCTGATCGGGATCGATCTCGGTAAACACAGTTTCCACCTGCACGGCCAAGACAAATTGGGCCGAGAGGTGTTTCGCAAGAAGTTCTCGCGTCAACAGATGATGACGCTCTTCGGCAATCTGCCGGCCTGTACCGTGGTGATGGAAGCTTGTGCCGGGGCGCATTTCGTCGCTCGCCAGCTGATGGCCATGGGGCATGAAGCCAAACTGATTTCCCCGCAATTCGTCCGCCCCTTCGTCAAAGGCAACAAAAATGACTTCGTGGATGCCGAAGCCATTTGCGAGGCGGCTTCGCGTCCATCGATGCGCTTCGTTTCGCCTAAAACCGAGGCACAGCAGACGCTTTCCGTTCTGCATCGCCTGCGCGAGTCGCTGGTACGCGATCGCACCAAAACCGCCAATCAAATGCATGGTTTCCTACTGGAGTTCGGCATCAGCCTGCCCAAGGGCCTGGCGATCATGAAGCGGTTGGCGAGTATTTTGGCTGAGCATGAGTTGCCCGTTCGGTTGACAGTGCTGTTACAGCGCTTGCATGAGCATTTCTGTTATCTGGATGAACAGATCAAGGCGCTGGATAAAGAGCTGGCAAGCCAACTGGCCGACGATGATCTCGGCAGCCGCTTGCTGAGCTTGCCGTGTGTCGGGCCGATCACCGCCAGCCTGCTGGCTGTAGAGATGGGGGACGGCAGGCAGTACCGATGCAGCCGTGACTTCGCCGCCTCCGTGGGCTTGGTYCCCAGGCAGTACAGCACCGGCGGCAGGGCTAATTTGCTGGGTATCAGCAAGCGCGGCGACAAGCACCTCAGGCAGTTGCTGGTTCAATGTGCTCGGGTCTATATGCAGAGGCTAGAACACCAGAAAGGGGCTCTGGCCGACTGGGTGCGCTCATTGCTTGGGCGACGACACTCGAACGTGGTGGCCTGCGCCCTGGCTAACAAGCTGGCGCGGATCGCGTGGGCGCTAGCGGCTCACCATACGCAATATGAAGCAGGGCCAGACGCGCTGAACGCCTGACCCTGCGGTTGTTGCAGTACCACGAATCACCCTTCAGGTTTTGCGATAGCTGAACAACGGATGACGTGAACGGCCCACCGGCCTGACGAAGAACCTGACATAAAAATCGGCTTCAGAAGCCGCGGCATTTTTCAGGATCGTCAGGCGCGACTCTCATCGTGGCGCGGGGCATGCCCTGGATCGACGCCGGATAGATTTAAGCAAGCCAACCACTTCACCCATTAATCAGTATTGCAAAAATGGGGGTGACCATAGATTTTTCCAAAGTTCACTGCAGAAGTTTACGTTCTGAGCAAGGAAGAAGGCGGCCGTCATACTCCGTTCTTCAAAGGCTACCGTCCACAGTTCTACTTCCGTACAACTGACGTGACCGGTAACTGCGAGCTGCCAGAAGGCGTTGAAATGGTAATGCCAGGTGACAACATCCAGATGACTGTCACTCTGATCAAGACCATCGCGATGGAAGACGGTCTGCGTTTCGCTATCCGTGAAGGCGGTCGTACCGTCGGCGCTGGCGTCGTAGCCAAAGTCATCGAGTAAGTCTCTTGTAGAGTCAGCTTGATGAGTTGAAGAGCCCCCGCCTAGCGGGGGCTTTTTTATTGGGTTGACACCTATCAGGGGCGTCTATAGAATTGCGCCTCCTTTTAACGGGCGTATTGCGCTCGGTGGGAATAGCAGCCGGAGTCTGAAATCCAATGCAAAATCAGCAAATCCGTATCAGGTTGAAGGCTTTTGACCATCGCCTGATCGACCAATCCACCCAGGAAATCGTGGAAACCGCGAAACGTACTGGTGCTCAAGTGCGTGGTCCAATTCCACTGCCTACCCGTAAAGAGCGGTTCACCGTTCTGGTCTCCCCGCACGTCAACAAAGACGCGCGTGACCAGTACGAGATCCGTACTCATAAGCGCGTTCTGGACATCGTCCAGCCAACGGATAAAACCGTTGATGCACTTATGAAGCTTGATCTTGCGGCCGGTGTGGAAGTGCAGATCAGCCTCGGCTAAGACTCGGTCTTGGTCGTGTAACGCTCTGAAATGGGCGGCCATAGCGGGTGAAAGCCCCGTACACTCATGAGGTTTACAACATGACTATTGGTGTAGTCGGTCGTAAATGCGGTATGACCCGTATTTTCACCGAAGAAGGTGTCTCCATTCCGGTCACGGTCATTGAGATCGAGCCGAATCGCGTCACCCAGTTCAAAACTGAAGAGACCGATGGCTATCGTGCAGTGCAAGTCACTGTCGGCGAGCGTCGTGCTTCGCGTGTAACAGCTGCTCAAGCTGGCCACTTCGCCAAGGCGAACGTTGCCGCTGGTCGTACCGTAATGGAATTCCGCCTTGAAGAAGGCGAGTACCAGGCCGGCGATCTGATCAACGCTGAAATCTTCGCTGCTGGTCAACTGGTTGATGTAACCGGTCAGTCCAAGGGTAAAGGCTTCCAGGGTACGATCAAGCGTTGGAACTTCCGCGGGCAAGATAACACCCACGGTAACTCCGTATCCCACCGCGTTCCAGGCTCTATCGGCCAGTGCCAGACTCCTGGTCGTGTATTCAAGGGCAAAAAAATGTCCGGTCATATGGGCGCTGAGCGCGTGACCGTGCAGTCCCTCGAAGTAGTGCGCGTGGACGCTGAACGCAATCTGTTGTTGGTCAAGGGCGCTGTTCCTGGCGCTACTGGCGGCAACTTGGTTGTACGTCCAGCAGCCAAGGCTCGCGGTTAAGGGGAAGCTGACATGCAATTAAATGTAAATGACGCTCAAGCGATCGAAGTTTCCGAACTGACATTTGGCGGCGAATTCAACGAGACGCTGGTTCACCAAGCAGTCGTGGCCTACATGGCTGGCGGCCGTCAAGGTAGCAAGCAGCAAAAGACCCGTTCCGACGTTTCTGGTGGCGGTAAGCGCCCATGGCGTCAGAAAGGTACTGGCCGTGCTCGTGCCGGTACTATCCGTAGCCCAATCTGGCGTGGCGGCGGTACCACTTTTGCAGCTCGTCCTCAGGATCACTCCCAGAAGCTGAACAAGAAGATGTATCGCGCAGCAATGCGTTCCATCCTTGCTGAGCTGGTGCGTACTGATCGTCTGGTCGTGGTTCAGGACTTCGCTGTTGAAGCACCGAAAACCAAAGATCTGCTGAACAAGCTGAACGGCATGGGCCTGACTGACGTCCTGATCGTGTCTGACGCTGTTGATCAGAACCTGTACCTGGCTGCTCGCAACCTGCCACACGTTGATGTTCGTGACGTGCAAGGTTCCGATCCGGTCAGTCTGATCGCATACGACAAGGTGTTGATCACCGTGTCGGCCGTGAAGAAATTCGAGGAGCTGCTGGGATGAACCAGGAACGCGTATTTAAAGTTCTGCTTGGCCCGCACGTTTCCGAGAAGGCTACGGTTCTGGCAGACAAGAAAGGCCAGTTCGTTTTCAAGGTTGCTACCGACGCAACCAAGCTGGAAATCAAGAAGGCCGTCGAAAGCCTGTTCAGCGTGAAAGTAGAGCGCGTTACTACCCTGAATGTTCTGGGTAAGAGCAAGCGCACTGCTCGCGGTCTGGGCAAGCGTAATGACTGGAAGAAGGCAGTTATCTCCCTTCAGCCAGGCCAAGATCTCGATTTCAGCAGCAGTGCTGAGTAAGGAAGGGGTGCATCATGGCAATCGTTAAATGCAAACCGACTTCCCCTGGCCGCCGTTTTGTGGTCAAGGTGGTCAACCAGGAGCTGCATAAAGGCGCTCCTCACGCACCGCTGCTCGAGAAAAAATCGAAGTCTGGTGGTCGTAACAACAATGGCCGTATTACCACTCGTCACATCGGTGGTGGTCATAAGCAGCATTATCGTCTGGTCGACTTCCGTCGCAACGACAAGGATGGCATCGCTGCCACCGTCGAGCGTATCGAATACGATCCAAACCGTACTGCTCACATCGCTCTGCTGCTGTACGCAGATGGCGAGCGTCGCTACATCATCGCCCCTAAAGGCGTGAGTGCTGGCGACCAGCTGATCGCAGGTGCTTTGGCACCGATCAAGCCGGGCAACGCTCTGCAGCTGCGTAACATTCCAGTTGGTAGCACCGTACACGGCATCGAATTGAAGCCAGGTAAAGGCGCACAGATCGCTCGTTCCGCTGGTGCTTCGGCTCAGTTGATCGCTCGTGAAGGTGTCTACGTGACCCTGCGTCTGCGTTCTGGTGAGATGCGTAAAGTACTGGCTGAGTGCCGTGCGACCCTGGGCGAAGTCTCGAACTCCGAGCACAGCCTGCGTTCGTTGGGTAAAGCTGGTGCCAAGCGCTGGCGTGGCGTTCGCCCAACCGTTCGTGGTGTTGCCATGAACCCGGTTGACCACCCACATGGTGGTGGTGAAGGTCGTACCTCTGGTGGTCGTCATCCGGTATCGCCATGGGGCTTCCCGACTAAGGGCGCGAAGACTCGTGGTAATAAGCGTACCGACAAAATGATCGTCCGTCGTCGCAAGTAAATAGAGGGATACGACAGTGCCACGTTCTCTGAAAAAAGGTCCTTTTATTGATCTTCACCTACTGAAGAAGATCGAAGTGGCGGCGGAAAAGAACGATCGCAAACCAGTTAAGACCTGGTCGCGTCGTTCGATGATCCTGCCACAAATGGTCGGTCTGACCATCGCAGTACACAACGGTCGCCAACACGTCCCAGTTCTCGTTAACGAAGACATGGTCGGCCACAAACTGGGCGAGTTTGCCGGTACCCGCACATACCGTGGGCACGTGGCTGACAAGAAAGCCAAGCGTTAAGGGGTAAGGAAATGGAAGTAGCCGCTAAGTTGTCGGGCGCTCGAATCTCCGCCCAGAAAGCCCGCTTGGTCGCCGACCAGATCCGCGGGAAGAAGGTGGGCGAAGCGCTCAACCTGTTGGCTTTCAGCAGTAAGAAAGCCGCCGAGATCATGAAGAAAGTGCTGGAGTCGGCCGTAGCCAACGCCGAGCATAACGAAGGCGCAGATGTTGATGACCTGAAGGTCAGCACCGTTTTCGTCAACGAAGGGCGTTCGCTGAAGCGCATCATGCCACGTGCCAAAGGCCGTGCTGATCGCATCGTCAAGCGGTCTTGCCATATCACTGTCAAGGTTGCTGACAAGTAACGGAGTCGAAGAGATGGGTCAGAAAGTACATCCCATTGGCATTCGCCTGGGAATCGTCAAGGAGCACACCTCCGTCTGGTACGCAGACGGTCGGACTTATGCGGACTACTTGTTCGCTGATCTGAAGGTGCGTGAGTATCTCCAAGACAAACTAAAAAGCGCGTCCGTAAGCCGTATCGATATCCATCGTCCGGCGCAGACTGCACGCATCACCATCCACACTGCTCGTCCAGGTATCGTTATCGGGAAGAAAGGTGAAGATGTTGAGAAGCTGCGTCAGGACCTGACCAAGCAAATGGGTGTGCCTGTGCACATCAATATCGAAGAGATCCGCAAGCCGGAGCTCGACGGTATGCTGGTTGCGCAGAGCGTAGCTCAGCAGCTGGAGCGTCGTGTAATGTTCCGTCGCGCTATGAAGCGCGCTGTACAGAACGCAATGCGCATTGGTGCCAAAGGCATCAAAATCCAAGTGAGCGGTCGTCTCGGCGGTGCTGAAATCGCACGTACTGAATGGTATCGCGAAGGTCGTGTGCCACTGCACACCCTGCGTGCCGACATCGACTATGCCAACTACGAAGCTCACACCACCTATGGTGTGATCGGTGTAAAGGTTTGGATCTTCAAAGGCGAAGTAATTGGTGGTCGCCAAGAAGAGCTGAAGCCACAAGCACCAGCGCCTCGTAAAAAAGCTGCTAAGTAAGGGGTACGCCAAATGTTGCAACCAAAGCGTACGAAGTTCCGCAAGCAGATGACCGGTCACAACCGTGGCCTGGCATTGCGCGGTAGCAAAGTCAGCTTCGGCGAGTTCGCGCTGAAGTCTGTTGCTCGTGGTCGTCTCACCGCTCGTCAGATCGAGTCAGCGCGTCGTGCTCTGACCCGTCACGTAAAACGTGGCGGCAAGATCTGGATCCGTGTATTCCCGGACAAGCCTGTCACCAAGAAGCCACTCGAAGTTCGGATGGGTAAAGGTAAGGGTAACGTGGAGTACTGGGTTGCCCAGATTCAGCCAGGCAAAGTCCTGTATGAAATCGAGGGTGTTTCTGAAGAGCTGGCGCGTGAGGCTTTCGCCCTGGCTGCTGCAAAGCTGCCGCTCGCCACCTCCTTTGTTAAACGGACGGTGATGTGATGAAAGCGAATGAACTTCGTGAGAAATCAGCACAGCAGCTGAACGAGCAACTGCTCGGCCTGCTGCGCGACCAGTTCAATCTGCGCATGCAGAAAGCAACTGGCCAGTTGGGGCAGTCTCATCTGCTCTCGCAAGTTAAGCGTGACATCGCTCGCGTGAAAACTGTGCTCAACCAGCAGGCAGGTAAGTAATCATGGCTGAAGCCGAAAAAACTGTCCGTACGCTGACTGGCCGTGTTGTCAGCGACAAGATGGACAAAACCATCACCGTTCTGATCGAGCGTCGCGTTAAGCACCCGATCTACGGTAAATACGTTAAGCGTTCGACTAAGCTGCACGCGCACGACGAAACCAATCAGTGCCACATCGGCGACAAAGTCACTATTCGTGAAACTCGTCCGATGGCCAAGACCAAGTCTTGGGCGCTGGTTGATGTTCTCGAACGCGCTGTGGAAGTCTAAGGGCTAGGGGTCGGAGAAATTATATGATTCAGACTCAATCCATGCTCGATGTGGCCGATAACAGCGGCGCTCGCCGTGTTATGTGCATCAAGGTGCTGGGTGGCTCCCATCGTCGTTACGCTGGTATTGGTGACATCATCAAAGTTACCGTCAAGGAAGCAATTCCTCGCGGTAAGGTGAAAAAAGGCCAAGTGATGACTGCTGTTGTAGTCCGCACTCGCCACGGTGTTCGTCGCGCTGACGGCTCCATCATCCGCTTTGATGGCAACGCTGCTGTTCTGTTGAACAACAAGCAAGAGCCAATCGGCACCCGTATCTTTGGGCCAGTGACCCGTGAGCTTCGTACTGAGAAGTTCATGAAGATCGTCTCGCTCGCCCCAGAAGTGCTGTAAGGAGATCCGACATGCAAAAGATTCGTCGTGACGACGAGATCATCGTGATCGCCGGCAAGGACAAGGGTAAGCGCGGTAAGGTGCTGAAGGTTCTCGCTGACAACCGTCTGGTTGTTGGTGGCCTGAACCTGGTCAAGCGCCATACCAAGCCTAACCCGATGTCGGGCGTACAGGGCGGTATCGTCGAGAAAGAAGCGCCACTGCACGCTTCCAACGTCGCCATTTTCAACGGCGAAACCAACAAGGCTGACCGCGTTGGTTTCAAAGTAGAAGACGGTAAGAAAATTCGTGTCTTCAAGTCGACCCAAAAAGCGGTTGATGCTTGAACACTGCTAGGTAGAAGACCATGGCACGACTAAAAGAGATTTACCGGAAGGAAATCGCACCGAAGCTTAAGGAAGAACTTAAGCTTTCGAACGTGATGGAAGTTCCGCGCGTTACCAAAATCACCCTGAACATGGGTCTGGGCGAAGCGATCGGCGACAAAAAAGTCATCGAGCACGCTGTTGCTGACCTGGAAAAGATCACCGGTCAGAAAGTCGTTGTGACTTACGCTCGGAAATCCATCGCTGGCTTTAAAGTCCGTGAAGGTTGGCCGATCGGCGTCAAAGTGACCCTGCGCCGTGAGCGTATGTACGAGTTCCTGGATCGTCTGCTGTCGATCTCCCTGCCTCGGGTTCGCGACTTCCGCGGCCTGAATGCCAAGTCCTTCGATGGTCGTGGTAACTACAGCATGGGCGTTAAAGAGCAGATCATTTTCCCGGAAATCGATTACGACAAGATCGACGCTCTCCGCGGTCTGGACATTACCCTGACCACCACTGCTCGGACGGATGACGAAGGTCGCGCACTGCTGCGCGCTTTCAAATTCCCGTTCCGCAACTGATTGGAGTAGGAAAATGGCCAAGAAGAGCATGAAAAACCGTGAGCTGAAGCGTCAGCTCACCGTTGCCAAGTACGCCACCAAGCGTGCAGCGCTGAAAGCTATCATCGTTGATCTGAACGCAAGTCCAGAAGCGCGTTGGGAAGCTACCGTAGCACTGCAGAAGCAGCCACGTGACGCAAGCGCTTCGCGCATGCGTAACCGCTGCCGCCTGACTGGTCGTCCGCACGGCGTGTACCGCAAGTTCGGCCTCGGCCGTAACATGCTGCGTCAAGCTGCAATGCGTGGTGACGTTCCAGGTCTGGTTAAAGCCAGCTGGTAAGCACTGTCAATGTCTCGGTGTTCGGGGTCGCAAGATCCTGACCGCCGGTGACCTTGAACTTGAATCAAGCCCCTTTTGGGGCTTGATTCATTTGTGGGGTGTGTCTAGAATACCCGGCTCGCCTGAGCCCGTGCTTTTATCGCGCGGATGTACTCGGCGACACGTAGTAGCCGAAAGGCTAATTTTTTGTGTATTAGGAGCGTCTAGCCCATGAGTATGCAGGACCCGTTAGCGGACATGCTAACTCGTATCCGTAATGCCCAGATGGCTGAAAAGTCCGTCGTAAGCATGCCATCTTCTACTTTGAAGGTAGCTGTTGCCAAAGTCCTGAAGGACGAAGGTTACATTGCGGGTTATCAGATCAGCAGCGAAATCAAGCCACTGCTGTCCATCGAGCTGAAGTACTTCGAAGGCCGTCCGGTCATCGAGGAAGTGAAGCGCGTTAGCCGTCCAGGCCTGCGTCAGTACAAGTCCGTCGAGGATCTGCCAAAAGTTCGTGGCGGTCTCGGTGTGTCTATCGTCTCCACCAACAAAGGTGTGATGACGGATCGTGCTGCGCGCGCTGCCGGTGTCGGCGGCGAAGTTCTTTGCACTGTGTTCTAAGGGGGGATAAGCATGTCACGCGTCGCTAAGAACCCCGTTAAGCTGCCAGCCGGTGTCGAAGTCAAATTCGCAGGCCAACAGCTTTCGGTGAAGGGTGCCAAGGGCACTCTGCAACTGAACATCCATTCGTCCGTTGAGATTGTTGAAGAAGCTGGTGAGCTGCGTTTCGCTGCTCGCAATGGCGATCAACAGACTCGCGCAATGGCTGGTACCACTCGTGCGTTGGTAAACAACATGGTCCAAGGCGTAAGCCAAGGCTTCGAGCGCAAGCTCCAGCTGGTCGGTGTTGGTTACAAGGCGCAAGCAAAAGGCACAGTGCTGAACCTGGCTCTTGGCTTCTCGCACCCAGTGGATTATGAACTGCCGGAAGGCATCACCGCTGAGACTCCTAGCCAGACCGATATCCTGATCAAGGGCATCGACAAGCAGCTGGTAGGTCAAGTGGCCGCCGAGATCCGCGACTTCCGTCCACCAGAGCCGTACAAAGGCAAAGGTGTGCGCTACGCGGACGAAGTCGTCCGTCGTAAAGAAGCCAAGAAGAAGTAGGGCATAGCAAATGACCGACAAAAAAGTTACTCGACTGCGTCGCGCTCGCAAAGCACGCCTGAAAATGCACGAACTCGAAGTCGTGCGTCTCTGCGTGTTCCGCTCGTCGCAGCACATCTACGCCCAGGTCATTTCGGCCGACGGCAACAAAGTCCTGGCAAGTGCCTCGACTTTGGATAAAGAACTGCGTGATGGCGCCACTGGCAACATCGACGCGGCCACTAAGGTTGGCCAGCTGGTCGCTACGCGTGCTAAAGCCGCTGGCGTCTCGCAGGTGGCTTTCGACCGCTCTGGCTTCAAGTACCACGGCCGCGTCAAGGCGCTGGCTGATGCTGCTCGTGAAGCTGGGCTGGAGTTCTAAGTTATGTCAAATAACGACCAAAAGCGCGACGAAGGCTACATCGAGAAGCTGGTTCAAGTTAACCGCGTAGCCAAAACCGTTAAAGGCGGCCGTATCTTCACTTTCACCGCGTTGACCGTGGTTGGTGATGGTAAAGGGCGTGTTGGCTTCGGCCGTGGCAAGTCGCGTGAAGTGCCTGCTGCGATCCAGAAGGCAATGGAAGCTGCTCGCCGCAACATGATCCAGGTTGATCTGAACGGCACCACTCTGCAGTACGCAATGAAGTCCGCCCATGGCGCTTCGAAGGTGTACATGCAGCCTGCTTCTGAAGGTACCGGTATCATCGCTGGCGGCGCTATGCGTGCTGTCCTCGAGGTTGCTGGCGTTCAGAACGTTCTGGCCAAGTGCTACGGCTCGACTAACCCAGTAAACGTGGTTCACGCCACTTTCAAGGGTTTGAAAGCAATGCAGTCTCCTGAATCCATTGCCGCCAAGCGTGGCAAAAGCGTCAAGGAGATCTTCTGATCATGGCTACCGTAAAAGTTACGCTGATCAAAAGCATGACCGGCCGCATCCCTAACCACAAACTGTGCGTTAAGGGTTTGGGTCTGCGTCGCATCGGTCACACTGTAGAGGTCCTGGATACTCCCGAGAATCGCGGGATGATCAACAAGGCCTACTACATGCTGCGTGTAGAGGGTTAATCGATGAAACTCAATGATCTGAGTCCAGCGCCGGGTTCCCGTCGCGAAAAGCATCGTCCGGGCCGTGGTATCGGCAGTGGTTTGGGCAAGACCGGTGGCCGTGGCCACAAAGGTCAAACCTCCCGCTCCGGTGGCACCATTGCTCCAGGCTTTGAAGGCGGTCAACAGCCGCTGCATCGTCGCCTGCCGAAGTTCGGTTTCGTTTCCCTGAAGGCCATGGATCGCGCAGAAGTGCGTCTGTCCGAGCTGGCTAAAGTGGATGGCGACATCGTCACCGTGCAGTCCCTGAAGGATGCCAACGTGATCAACCAGAACGTACAGCGTGTGAAAATCATGCTGTCGGGCGAAGTTGCTCGCGCTGTCACCATCGGAAAGGGAATCGGCGCCACCAAAGGTGCGCGTGCGGCTATCGAAGCAGCTGGCGGCAAGTTCGAGGAATAAATGGCTAAGCAAGGTGCTCTCTCTGCGCTCGGCAAAGGCGGTATGTCTGAACTCTGGGCTCGTCTGCGTTTTCTGTTCCTGGCGATTATCGTCTACCGAATAGGCGCACACATCCCGGTTCCAGGTATCAACCCGGACCGACTCGCGGACCTGTTTCGACAGAATGAGGGGACCATTCTTAGCTTGTTCAACATGTTTTCCGGCGGTGCGCTGGAACGGATGAGTATCTTTGCTCTGGGGATCATGCCGTACATCTCGGCATCGATCATCATGCAACTGATGACCGCCGTCAGCCCACAGCTGGAACAGTTGAAGAAGGAAGGTGAAGCTGGCCGTCGCAAGATCAGCCAGTACACCCGCTACCTCACCGTCGTCCTTGCTCTTGTCCAGGCTGTTGGCATGTCCATCGGTCTGGCAGGGCAAGGCGTAGCGTTCACTGGTGACTTTGGCTTCCATTTCGTCGCAGTAACCACGTTTGTGGCGGGTGCGATGTTCATGATGTGGCTGGGTGAGCAGATTACTGAGCGTGGTGTTGGCAACGGTATCTCGATGTTGATTTTCGCAGGTATCGTCGCCGGTCTTCCGAGAGCGATCGGGCAGTCTTTCGAGTCTGCGCGTCAGGGTGACATCAACATTTTTGCCCTGGTTGCGATCGGTTTGCTGGCAGTAGCGATTATCGGTTTCGTGGTGTTCATTGAGCGTGGTCAGCGTCGTATTGCTGTTCACTACGCCAAGCGTCAGCAGGGCCGCAAGGTATTTGCTGCGCAGACTAGCCACTTGCCGCTGAAGGTGAATATGGCCGGTGTTATCCCGGCTATTTTTGCGAGCAGCATTTTGCTGTTCCCGGCTTCGCTGGGTGCCTGGTTTGGTCAGTCTGAAGGTATGGGCTGGCTGCAGGACATCTCGCAGTCGATCGCTCCTGGTCAGCCGTTGAATATTCTGCTGTTTAGTGCAGGGATTATTTTCTTCTGCTTCTTCTATACGGCGTTGATGTTCAATCCGAAAGACGTAGCGGAAAACCTGAAGAAGTCCGGTGCCTTTATTCCGGGTATCCGTCCAGGCGAGCAGTCGGCGCGCTACATTGATGGCGTTTTGACTCGTTTGACCTTGTTCGGTGCTCTCTATATGACGGCCGTCTGCTTGCTTCCCCAGTTCCTGGTGGTTGCGGCAAACGTTCCGTTCTACCTTGGCGGGACCTCGTTGCTGATCGTGGTCGTGGTTGTGATGGACTTCATGTCCCAAGTACAATCGCACCTCGTTTCGCACCAGTACGAATCCCTGATGAAGAAAGCCAACCTGAAGGGCTACGGCAGCGGCATGTTGCGCTGAGTAGCGTCCATAAGGTTCGAGGAGTTGGTGATGAAAGTTCGTGCATCGGTGAAAAAGCTGTGCCGTAACTGCAAGATTATTCGCCGCGAAGGCGTTGTTCGGGTAATTTGCAGCGCGGAACCGCGTCACAAACAGCGCCAAGGCTGAGTGTGATTGTGCTTTAAGCCCGGCAGCTAGTGCGCTGCCGGGTTGATTATTTGTTATTACAGCGATATTATCTCGCGCCCTATTTCTTGGCTTCCGGGGCGTAGGTAGCTGTCAATTGGAGTCCCACTGAATGGCCCGTATTGCAGGCGTTAACATTCCAGATAACAAGCATACTGTTATCTCGCTGACCTACATCTATGGTGTTGGTCGCACTACTGCACAGAAAATTTGTGCAGTGTCTGGGGTAAACCCAGCGGCAAAGATCAAAGATCTGAGCGACGAGCAGATTGAACAGCTGCGTGGCGAAGTGGCGAAGTTCACCACTGAAGGTGACCTGCGTCGCGAAATCAACATGAAAATCAAGCGCTTGATGGACCTCGGTTGCTATCGCGGTCTGCGTCATCGTCGTGGTCTTCCAGTACGCGGTCAGCGTACCAAGACCAACGCGCGTACCCGTAAAGGTCCGCGTAAGCCGATCCGCAAGTAATCGCCCCAGCGAATCGACAGGAATTTAATCATGGCAAAACCTGCTGCTCGTCCTCGTAAAAAAGTTAAAAAGACAGTGGTTGATGGCATCGCCCACATCCATGCTTCTTTTAACAACACCATCGTGACCATTACCGACCGTCAAGGTAACGCTCTTTCCTGGGCAACCTCCGGTGGTTCGGGTTTCCGCGGTTCCCGCAAGTCCACCCCGTTCGCTGCTCAAGTAGCTGCTGAGCGTGCTGGTCAAGCTGCGCTGGAATACGGTCTGAAAAACCTCGACGTTAACGTCAAGGGTCCAGGTCCGGGTCGTGAATCCGCAGTCCGCGCTTTGAACGGCTGTGGCTACAAGATCGCCAGCATCACCGACGTGACGCCAATCCCGCACAACGGGTGCCGTCCGCCGAAGAAGCGCCGCGTGTAATCCAGGAGATTGTAAAGAATGGCTCGTTACATTGGTCCAAAATGCAAACTCGCTCGTCGCGAAGGCACCGATCTCTTTCTGAAGAGCGGCGTGCGCGCGATCGAATCGAAGTGCAACATTGAAGCAGCACCTGGTATCCACGGCCAACGCCGCGGTCGCCAGTCCGATTACGGCACCCAACTGCGTGAAAAGCAGAAGGTCCGTCGTATCTACGGCGTTCTCGAGCGTCAATTCAGCGGCTACTACAAAGAAGCAGCTGGCAAGAAGGGCGCAACCGGCGAAAACCTGTTGCAACTGCTCGAATGCCGTCTGGACAACGTTGTATACCGTATGGGTTTCGGTTCTACTCGTGCCGAATCCCGTCAGCTGGTATCGCACAAGTCGATCAGCGTTAACGGTCAGACCGTAAACGTTCCGTCCTACCAGGTTCGTGCTGGTGACGTGGTTGCTGTTCGCGAGAAAGCAAAGAACCAACTTCGCATTGTCCAAGCTCTCGATCTGTGTGCCCAACGTGGCCGCGTAGAATGGGTAGAAGTAGACACTGAGAAGAAGTCGGGCGTTTTCAAGAACGTTCCTGCTCGCAGTGATCTGTCCGCCGACATCAACGAAAGCCTGATTGTCGAGCTCTACTCCAAGTAAGGGCTAGAAAATAGGTGCATCCATGCAGATTTCGGTAAATGAGTTCCTGACACCCCGCCATATTGATGTGCAGGTTGTCAGTCCAACCCGCGCCAAGATCACACTCGAGCCTCTCGAGCGTGGTTTCGGCCACACCCTGGGCAACGCGCTGCGCCGCATCCTGTTGTCCTCAATGCCCGGCTGTGCAGTAGTCGAGGCCGAGATTGACGGTGTGCTCCATGAGTACAGCGCCATCGAAGGTGTACAGGAAGATGTAATTGAAATCCTGTTGAACCTTAAAGGTCTGGCTATCAAGCTGCACGGTCGTGACGAAGTTACGCTGACCTTGTCGAAGAAGGGTTCGGGGGTGGTTACCGCTGCCGATATTCAGCTGGATCATGATGTCGAGATCGTTAACCCCGATCACGTAATCGCTAACCTGGCGTCTAACGGCGCCCTGAACATGAAGCTCACCGTAGCTCGTGGTCGTGGTTATGAACCGGCAGACTCGCGTCAGAGCGATGAAGACGAAAGCCGCAGCATCGGTCGCTTGCAGCTCGACTCTTCGTTCAGCCCGGTTCGCCGTATCGCATACGTGGTGGAAAACGCCCGTGTCGAACAGCGTACCAACCTGGACAAGCTGGTTATTGATCTGGAAACCAACGGTACCCTGGATCCTGAAGAGGCCATTCGCCGCGCTGCAACCATCCTGCAACAGCAGTTGGCTGCGTTCGTCGACCTCAAGGGTGACAGTGAGCCAGTGGTTGTCGAGCAGGAAGACGAGATCGATCCGATCCTGCTTCGCCCGGTTGACGATCTGGAACTGACTGTACGTTCGGCTAACTGCCTTAAGGCGGAAAACATCTACTACATCGGCGACCTGATTCAGCGCACCGAAGTAGAGCTGTTGAAGACTCCGAACCTTGGCAAGAAATCCTTGACTGAAATCAAGGACGTTCTGGCCTCCCGCGGTCTGTCCCTCGGCATGCGCCTCGACAACTGGCCGCCTGCAAGTCTTAAGAAGGACGACAAGGCGACTGCCTGATCGTCGTAATCACCGAACGTTGTGTTTGGTAAGGAATGAACCATGCGTCATCGTAAAAGTGGTCGTCACCTGAGCCGCACCAGCTCGCACCGCAAGGCCATGTTCCAAAACATGGCGGTGTCGCTGTTCGAGCACGAGCTGATCAAAACTACACTGCCGAAAGCCAAAGAACTGCGCCGCGTTGCTGAGCCGCTGATCACTTTGGCCAAGACAGATAGCTTGGCTAACCGCCGTCTGGCTTTCGACCGTACTCGTTCGAAAGCTATCGTTGGTAAGCTCTTCAACGACCTGGGCAAGCGTTACGCTACCCGTGAGGGTGGCTACCTGCGCATCCTCAAGTGCGGTTTCCGCGCTGGCGACAACGCGCCTATGGCGTACGTCGAGTTGGTTGATCGTGCTACCAGCGGTGAAGCTGTATCCGCTGAGTAAGTCGGCAACATACAAAAAACCGGGCCTTGTGCCCGGTTTTTTGTGCCCGGTCAAAAAGTGGCAGTCACTTCTGTTGGCTGGCTTGCGCTTGGCAATGCGACAGCATTAGATAATGACTATCGATGTCCATGATTTAATGAATTTGGATACTGTCATTAACATGATCAATACTCCTTTCCAGCCGATTAGCCGGCAGTTTGAAGACCGACCTAGGAAGATTGAGCATGAGCCAGACCAAAACGCTTACGACCGCCAGCGGCGCTCCTGTCGCCGATAACCAGAACTCTCGCTCCGCTGGCCCGCGTGGCCCGCTGTTGCTCGACGACTTCCACCTTATCGAGAAGCTCGCTCACTTCAATCGCGAGAACATTCCCGAGCGCCGTGTACACGCTAAGGGATCGGGCGCTTACGGCACATTTACCGTAACCCGGGATATTACCCAGTACACCAGCGCCAAGCTGTTTGAGTCGGTCGGCAAACAGACCCCGACGTTCCTGCGTTTTTCCACCGTGGGTGGCGAGCGTGGCTCTGCCGATACTGAGCGCGATCCACGCGGTTTCGCCCTGAAGTTCTACACCGAGGAAGGGAACTGGGACATCGTGGGTAATAACACCCCTGTGTTCTTCATCCGCGATCCGCTGAAATTCCCCGACTTCATCCATACGCAGAAGCGCCTGCCCCAAAGCAATCTGAAAAGTGCCCAAATGATGTGGGATTTCTGGTCGCATTCGCCCGAGGCTTTGCACCAGGTCACCATTCTGTTCTCTGATCGTGGCATTCCCGATGGCTACCGTCACATGCACGGCTTCGGCAGCCACACCTATAGTCTGATCAGCGCCGAGGGTGAGCGTCACTGGGTGAAATGGCACTACAAGACCAAGCAAGGGATCAAGAACCTGACGCCGGCTGAAGCTGCACGCCTGGCGGGCACCGACCCGGATTACGCTCAGCGTGATCTGTTCAATGCGATCGAGCGTGGCGATTTCCCGAAGTGGAGCGTCTGCATCCAGATCATGACCGAGGCCCAAGCGGCGGCCCATTACGAGAACCCGTTCGACGTGACCAAGACCTGGTCGCAGAAGGAGTTTCCGTTGATCGAGGTCGGCGAGTTGGAACTCAACCGTAACCCGCTGAACTACTTCGCTGAAGTTGAGCAGGCGGCGTTCGGGCCGAGCAATATGGTTCCAGGGGTTGGCCTTTCGCCAGACCGCATGCTGCAAGGTCGTGTGTTCGCCTACGCTGATGCACACCGCTACCGTGTGGGTACCAATCACCAGCAATTGCCAGTCAACGCTCCGCGCAGCCCGGTCAACACTTACCAGCGCGACGGAGCCATGGCGTTCGGCAGCAATGGCGGTGCAGCACCGAACTACGAGCCCAACAGCTACGTCGAGGCCCCCAAGCAGGCTCCGCGTTATGCTGAACCGGCCCTGGCGCTCGGTGGTTCGGCAGACCGTTACGATCACCGCGAAGATACCGACTACTACAGTCACGCCGGTGCGCTGTTCCGCTTGATGAATGATGCCCAGAAAGCGCTGCTGATCAGCAACATCGCGGGTGCGATGGCCGGTGTATCGGCGGATGTCGTCGATCGTCAGTTGCAGCACTTCTTCAAAGCGGATGTCGCTTACGGTGAAGGCATCGCGAAAGCGTTGGGCGTACAGCTTAACTAAGTCTAAACGAGAAGCAGAACCGCCCTCAATTGGGCGGTTTTTGCGTTATTTAACCGGCTTTTCTCGGATTTTCTTCGCTTTTATCGCGATAGGCGAGTGACCTTGCGGTCAGCTTGGTTCAAACTAGAGCCTTCAAAGCTTGTGGAGATGTAGGGCGATGCAAGGTCACCCAGACGTAATCGATTACCTCAACACGCTGCTGACAGGCGAACTGGCAGCCCGTGATCAATATTTCATCCACTCGCGGATGTACGAGGACTGGGGTTTTACCGAGCTCTACGAACGTATCAACCATGAGATGGAAGAAGAGGCCCAGCACGCCGATGCGTTGATGCGCCGGATCCTGATGCTCGAAGGTACGCCACGCATGCGCCCGGATGATCTGGACATCGGCACCACGGTGCCAGACATGCTCGCGGCCGACCTGCGCCTGGAATACAAAGTCCGTGCCGCGCTGTGCAAGGGCATTGAGCTCTGCGAACAGCACAACGATTACGTGACCCGCGAGATCCTGCGCATCCAGCTCAACGACACCGAAGAAGACCATACCTACTGGCTCGAGAAGCAGCTGGGCCTGATCAAGTTGATAGGCCTGGAAAATTACCTGCAGTCGCAGTTCTGATTGCAGGGAAAGGGAACGCAGAGCGTCCCAAGCTGCATTCCCACGCGGAGCGTAGGAACGATCAAACAAAAAAGCCCCTGTCATTGATGAGATGACAGGGGCTTTTTCGTGGCCGGGGAAAAATCAGTCCCGGTCACGCTCCAGCAACGGCTTGAGGTAGTAGCCAGTGTACGACTGCTTCATCTCGGCCACTTCCTCGGGGGTACCCACCGCGATGATCTGACCACCCTTGGAGCCGCCTTCCGGCCCCAAGTCCACCAGCCAGTCCGCCGTCTTGATCACATCGAGGTTGTGCTCAATTACCACCACGGTGTTGCCATGGTCGCGAAGGCGATG
This sequence comes from Pseudomonas rhizophila, assembly GCF_003033885.1. Taxonomy (NCBI): domain Bacteria; kingdom Pseudomonadati; phylum Pseudomonadota; class Gammaproteobacteria; order Pseudomonadales; family Pseudomonadaceae; genus Pseudomonas; species Pseudomonas rhizophila. The sequence continues at coordinate 1,537,291 of NZ_CP024081.1, forward strand.
CAGGACGTCGAGCAATTGCTGGATATCAGCGAAGTGCAAGCCCGTGGTCGGCTCGTCGAGGATGTACAGGGTCTTGCCGGTATCACGCTTGGACAGCTCGCGAGACAGCTTGACCCGCTGGGCCTCGCCGCCGGACAACGTGGTTGCCGATTGCCCAAGCTTGATGTACGACAGCCCCACATCCATCAGCGTCTGGAGCTTGCGCGCCAGGGCCGGCACCGCGTCGAAGAACACCCTGGCCTCTTCGATGGTCATCTCGAGGGTTTCGTGGATATTCTTGCCCTTGTACTTGATCTCCAGGGTTTCGCGGTTGTAGCGCTTGCTCTTGCACACGTCGCACGGCACATAGATGTCCGGCAAGAAGTGCATCTCGACCTTGATCAGGCCGTCGCCCTGGCAGGCTTCGCAGCGCCCGCCCTTGACGTTGAACGAGAAACGCCCTGGGCCATAGCCGCGTGAACGGGACTCCGGCACGCCGGCGAACAGCTCGCGAATCGGCGTGAACAGCCCGGTATAAGTCGCCGGGTTGGAGCGCGGTGTGCGACCGATGGGGCTCTGGTCGATGTCGACGACCTTGTCCAGATGCTCCAGGCCCTTGATGCTGTCGTGGGCGGCGGCCTCCAGGGTCGTGGCGCCGTTCAGGGCCGTAGCGCTGAGGGGGAACAGGGTGTTGTTGATCAGCGTCGATTTGCCGGAGCCGGACACACCGGTCACGCAAGTCAGCAGCCCAATCGGGATGTCCAGGTCAACGTTGCGCAGGTTGTTGCCACGGGCGCCCTTGAGGCTCAGCGACAGCTTCTTGTTGCGCGGCGTACGCTTGGCCGGCACCTTGATCTTCACCCGGCCCGACAGGTATTTGCCGGTCAGGGAGTCGGGATGCGCCATGACTTCGGCGGCTGTGCCTTGGGCAACGATATGCCCGCCATGCACCCCCGCACCCGGACCGATGTCCACGACGTAATCCGCCAGGCGGATCGCATCCTCGTCGTGTTCGACCACGATCACCGTGTTGCCGATGTCCCGCAGGTGCTTGAGCGTCCCGAGCAGTCGATCGTTGTCCCGCTGGTGCAGGCCAATGGACGGTTCGTCGAGGATGTACATCACCCCCACCAGGCCGGCACCGATCTGGCTGGCCAGGCGAATACGCTGGGCTTCGCCGCCGGACAAGGTATCTGCGCTGCGATCGAGGGTCAGGTAGTCCAGGCCAACGTTCACCAGAAATTGCAGGCGCTCGCGGATTTCCTTGAGGATCTTGTCGGCAATTTCGCCCCGGCGGCCGGTGAGCTTCAAGCCGCCGAAGTAGTCGGTGGCGTCCCCAATCGGCAGGTTGGTCACCGCCGGCAGGGTTTTCTCGCCGACCCACACATGTCGCGCCTCCCGACGCAAGCGGGTACCGCGGCAATCGGGGCAGGGCTGGGTGCTGAGGAACTTGGCCAGTTCTTCGCGCACGCTGGCCGATTCGGTCTCGCGATAACGCCGCTCCAGGTTCGGCACGATACCTTCGAACGGGTGGGAGCGTTTGACGATATCGCCACGGTCGTTCAGGTATTTGAAGTCGACACTTTGTGAGCCGCTGCCGTGCAGGATGAATTTCTGCTGGTCGGCGGGCAGTTCATTGAAGGGTTTGTCCAGGCTGAACTTGTAGTGGGCCGCCAGCGACCCGAGCATCTGGAAGTAGTAGACGTTACGCCGGTCCCAGCCGCGAATCGCGCCCTCGGCCAGGGTCAGTTCGCCATTGACCAGGCGCTTGGTGTCGAAGAACTGCTTGACCCCCAGGCCATCGCAGGTCGGGCACGCGCCGGCCGGGTTGTTGAAGGAGAACAGCTTGGGTTCCAGCTCGCTGATGGCGTGGCCGCAGATCGGGCAGGCGAAGCGCGCCGAGAAGATGATTTCCTCGCCGGGCTCGTCGTCCATCGGCGCTACCAGGGCGATGCCGTCGGCCAGCTTCAGCGCGGTCTCGAAGGATTCGGCCAGACGCTGTTGCAGGTCGGCCCGGACCTTGAAGCGGTCGACCACCACATCGATCGAATGCTTTTTCTGTTTATCCAGCTTCGGCAGTTCGTCCAGCTCGCACAGCTTGCCGTTGACCCGTGCCCGAACGAAGCCTTGGGCGCGCAGTTCTTCGAAGACCATCAGGTGCTCGCCCTTTCGCTCGCGGATGACCGGCGCCAGCAGCATCAACTTGCTGCCTTCGGGCTGGGCCAGCACCAGGTCGACCATCTGGCTGACGGTCTGGGCTTCCAGCGGGATGTCGTGGTCGGGACACCGCGGAATACCGACCCGCGCATACAGCAAACGCAGGTAATCGTAGATCTCGGTGATGGTGCCGACGGTTGAGCGTGGGTTGTGGGAAGTCGATTTCTGTTCGATGGAAATCGCCGGCGACAGGCCTTCGATGGTGTCGACGTCGGGTTTTTCCATCATCGACAGGAACTGCCGGGCGTAGGCCGACAGCGATTCGACATAGCGCCGCTGGCCTTCAGCGTACAGGGTGTCGAAGGCCAGGGATGATTTGCCGGATCCGGACAGGCCGGTGATGACGATCAGCTTGTCCCGTGGCAGGGTCAGGTCGATGTTCTTCAGGTTGTGGGTACGGGCCCCACGAATCAGGATCTTGTCCAAAGTGGCCTCGCTCGGCGGGCGTCGAAAACGTAGGAGTATACGGGCAAATACTGGATGGATGCACACTATTGAAAGTGAGTTTGCAGTCATACATGAAGACTGCGCGGCAAACGGTCGCGATATACCCCCTCAATCGATGGGACTGGTAGAATCGCCGCCGGTTCACACGAGGTTTTTCCATGCACGATCCCCACAGCGAACGCATGAGCAGCGGCGAGACACGCGCAGCAAGCGGTCTGGCTCTTGTGTTCGCCTTCCGTATGCTGGGCATGTTCATGGTGTTGCCGGTGCTGGCGACCTATGGGATGGATCTGGCAGGCGCGACCCCGGCCCTCATCGGGTTGGCGATTGGCGCGTACGGCCTGACCCAGGCGATTTTCCAGATCCCGTTCGGGGTCATTTCCGACCGCATAGGCCGGCGTCCCGTCATCTACCTGGGCTTGATTGTCTTCGCCCTGGGCAGTGTGCTGGCGGCCAATGCCGATTCGATCTGGGGCGTGATCGCCGGACGCATCCTGCAAGGCGCCGGGGCGATTTCCGCAGCCGTCATGGCTTTGCTGTCGGACCTGACCCGCGAACAGCATCGGACCAAGGCCATGGCCATGATCGGCATGACGATCGGTCTGTCGTTCGCCGTCGCCATGGTCGTCGGGCCGTTGCTGACCCGCGCCTTTGGCTTGTCGGGGCTGTTTCTGGTCACGGGGGGCATGGCGCTGGTGGGCATCCTGATCGTGGCGTTCATGGTGCCGCGCTCCACCGGGCCGTTGCAGCACCGCGAATCAGGGGTGGCTCGCCAGGCGCTGATGCCGACGCTCAAGCACCCGGACCTGCTGCGTCTGGACCTGGGCATCTTCGTGCTCCACGCCATGTTGATGTCCAGCTTCGTTGCCTTGCCGCTGGCGCTGGTGGAGAAGGCCGGCCTGCCCAAGGAGCAGCACTGGTGGGTTTACCTGACTGCGCTGCTGATTTCGTTTTTCGCCATGATTCCCTTCATCATCTACGGCGAGAAGCGACGCAAAATGAAACGAGTTTTGCTCGGCGCCGTCGTGACGCTGATGCTCACTGAGCTATTCTTCTGGCAGTTCGGCGACAGCCTGCGGGCCCTGGTGATCGGCACAGTGGTGTTCTTCACCGCGTTCAATCTGCTGGAGGCGTCGCTGCCGTCGCTGATCAGCAAGGTTTCACCGGCGGGTGGCAAGGGCACGGCGATGGGGGTTTACTCCACCAGCCAGTTCCTCGGTTCGGCGTTGGGCGGGATCCTCGGCGGCTGGTTGTTCCAGCATGGCGGTTTGTCGGTTGTGTTCCTGGGATGCGCCGCGCTGGCTGCACTTTGGCTGGTCTTTGCTGTTACCATGCGCGAACCTCCGTATGTGACGAGCCTGCGCTTGCCGTTGTCGCCCGAAGCCATCCGCGAAGCAGGCCTGACCGAGCGCCTTAAGGCCGTCGTTGGAGTAACCGATGCAGTGGTGGTCGCCGACGAAGCGGCCGTTTATATCAAACTGGACACCGAATTATTGGATCGCGCGACGCTCGAGCGCCTGGTGAACAACCCGGCCCCGACCACGTGCGAAGCCTAGGAGAACGTTATGGCCCGTGGGGTTAACAAAGTCATATTGGTCGGTACTTGCGGCCAGGATCCCGAAGTTCGCTACCTGCCCAATGGCAACGCTGTGACCAACCTGAGTCTGGCGACCAGCGAACAGTGGACCGACAAGCAGACCGGCCAGAAGGTCGAGAAGACCGAATGGCACCGCGTGTCGATGTTCGGCAAGGTGGCCGAAATCGCCGGCGAATACCTGCGCAAGGGTTCGCAGGTGTACATCGAAGGCAAGCTGCAGACCCGCGAGTGGGAAAAAGACGGCATCAAGCGCTACACCACCGAAATCGTGGTCGACATGCAAGGCACCATGCAACTGCTGGGCGGTCGTCCACAGGGTGACCAGCAGCAAGGTGGCAACAACTATCAGCAGGCTGCTCCGCGTCAGCAAGCACCTCGCCCGCAGTCGGCGCCTCAGCCACAGCGTGAACGTCCAGCGGCTCCGCAACAGGCCGCGCCGCAACCGGCTCCGGATTTCGACAGCTTTGATGACGATATTCCGTTCTAAAGCCGCTGGAAGCTCCAGGCAGCGAGCTTCAAGCTAAAAACAAAACCGCGCTTCGGTTTACGAGGCGCGGTTTTTTTTAGCCTTGGATTTGCCGCTTGGGGCATGACTCAGTGGCGGGCAGCCAAAAACTGTTCAGTGCTCACCACATCCGCATAGGCAAATCCCAGGGCGGACATGAAGGCCGCATGTACGTGAGCCGCCGGGACGACGAGCCCATTGAATTCCAGATCGCGGCTGGCACAAGCATCGTGAATCACCGTGACCTCATAGCCCATGTCCGCCGCCGCTCGGGCGACCCCGTCGATGCACATGTGGCTCATGCTGCCGACGATCACCAGATGCTTAATGTCGTGGCGGTCAAGGATGGCTTGCAATTGGGTTTCGCGAAACGAGTTGACGAAGTGCTTGAGCACCACCGGTTCGTCGGTGCGGTTGAGCACTTTGGGATGCAGTTGCGCACCTTCAGAGCCTGGGGTGAAGAACGGTGCGGAATCGGAGGTGAATTCGTGACGGATGTGCACCACCTGATCCGCTGCCTGGCGAAAGGCTTCGATCAATCTGGCGGCGTTATCGGCGGCCGCTTCGGCACCGACCAATGGCCATTTTCCCTGGGGGAAGTAGTCGTTCTGGATATCGACTACGATGAGCGCTTGCTTGGACATAAGGCTTCCTCGATCAGTGGGGTCTGAAGCCAGTATTGGCTCATGCCACCGGTTTCAGAATGGGCCGTAACGACAATAAGCGAGGGAAAACTGACAATGACGCAGCAAAGGGCAGTCGCTGAGCTCGGGGTGCTCATCTACCCCGGCGCGCAACTGGCGGCGGTGCATGGCTTGACCGATCTGTTCGCCGTGGCGCAGCGGATTGCCGACGAGCAAGCCAGTTCTCAGTTGCCGCGCCTGCGGGTCAGTCATTGGCGAGCGCAGGAGGGAGAAGTGCCGACCCGGGTGTTCGAGAGTTTCGCCGGTCCTCAGGGCAGACTGGTTGCGCTGCTGATTCCACCGTCCATCGCCGGTTTCAGTGAGGGGCTGGTGTCGCAGGCGCTGATGACCTGGTTGCGAGCGCGGCATGCCGACGGTACGGTGCTGGGTGGGGTGTGTGTCGGTTCGATTCTGTTGGCCGAAAGCGGCCTGCTCGATGGGCGCAGCGCCACGACCCACTGGACCTCGGCCAAGACCTTTGCCGCGCGTTATCCGAAGATCAAGCTCGACGCTGATAAACCCATTGTCGACGATGGCGACCTGATTACCACGGCCGGGCTGATGGCCTGGTCAGAGCTGGGGCTACGACTGGTGGACCGCCTGCTCGGCCCCAGCATCGCCACGCGCACGGCGCAGTTTCTGGTGATCGAACACAGCGACAGCGCCAGCCAATGTGGCAGTAACTTCGCGCCCATCCTCGGACACGGTGACGCGGCCATTCTCAAGGTCCAGCACTGGTTGCAAGGCAGCGGAGCAGTGGACGTTTCCCTCGGCGCCATGGCCGAACAGGCCGGGCTGGAGGAACGCACCTTCCTGCGCAGGTTTCGCGCCGCCACCGGGCTCAAACCTACCGAATACTGCCAGCACCTGCGCGTCGGCAAGGCCCGGGAAATGCTGGAGTTCACCAATGGCACCATCGACCACATTGCCTGGACGGTGGGTTATCAGGACCCGGGGGCTTTTCGCACGACGTTCAAGAAAATTACCGGGTTGGCGCCCAGTGATTATCGGGCGAGGTTTGGGGTCAGCCCGATGAATGCGCCAAAGTAGTCATCGATCTCTTCGCCACCGTCGCAGTCGTCGTGCAATTTGCCGGATGTCCTCAGGGTGTCGTGCAGAATGAAACAGGCCCGGTGCTATCAATCCTCCCTCAGACGCCCGTTTCGTTGCTCGTCCTGGCTCGCAACACCGTTGGCCTGATCTCTGCACCCCTTTATCTAAAGCCATCGAGCGCAGTTAAAAGGGCACCGCATGACGACGGTCAATCGCAACAAACTGGTAGTGGACCATTCGATCAACCCCCACGCGCCGCTTCATGAGGTCGAAACCAATCGGGCGCTGGCCCGTTGGCTGGCGCAGATTCTCGGCCTTGAATACGGCGGCAGTTATGACCAACAGCATCATGCTGGCCATGATCTGTACTTGCTGCCCACGCAAACCGTCATAGGTGCCGAAGCCGCCCTGCGCTTGGGCGTCAAAGGGCCGGAGGATCTATGGGGCGGTTACGTCGAGCATGATTTTATCTGCACCAAGGCAATCACCCACGGTCTGCTGAACAGGCACGCGGTCGCGCCCTTGGGCTGGTCACCGCTGTTTGCCAAGTTGACCCGGGGTGCGGTGCTCGATGGCGTGACTGTGTTTGCGCTCCAGGATGCGCGCCAGGCGGCTGAGCACCTGCTGTACACCGGAACGATTCGCTTCAAGCCTATCCATGCCTGTGCCGGACGCGATCAGCGGGTGATCAAGAGTCTGGCGCAATTCGATGAAATCGCCGCCGGCCCCGAGGCTCAAGCGCTGTTTCGCGACGGTGTGGTGCTTGAGCAGAACCTCGAACAGGTCAAGACCCAGAGCGTCGGCCAGAGCTTCATCAACGGCAAGGTCTTGAGCTATTGCGGTGTGCAACATCTGACGCGGGACAGTGAAGGGCTGGAGGTTTACGGCGGCTCGGACCTGTTGGCGGTGCAGGGCGGTTATATTGAATTGCTCAAGCTTGAGCTGCCCGACGATGTACGTGAGGCGGTGCGGTTGGCGCAGGTGTTTGACGATGCCGCCAATCAGGCCTTTCCAAGGTTCTTTGCCTCGCGGCGCAATTACGACATCGCCCAGGGCATTGATGTCAGCGGGCAGCCTCGCGGTGGCGTGCTGGAACAGTCATGGCGCATGGGCGGCGCCAGCAGTGCTGAGCTCGCGGCGTTGCAGGCGTTCATTGAGGATCCTACGTCCAGCGCGGTCCGTGTGTCCTCGGTGGAGACCTACACTGAGCAGCCGCTGCCCCCTGGGGCCAGGGAGGTCTATCGCGGCCCGGCGCACAATGGTGACTTTCTTCTTAAATACGTAACGGTTCATTCCTATGACGGCTAGAAGCGAAACCATTCAGATCGAGATCGACGACGAATACATGAACGGCACCTTTCTGAGCCCTAAATCCAAGGTTCCAGGGGTGTTGTTCGTCCACGGTTGGGGCGGTAGCCAGGAGCGTGACCTGGAGCGCGCCAAAGGCATTGCCGGCCTGGGTTGCGTCTGTCTGACCTTTGACTTGCGCGGGCATACCGGCGGGGCGGGCATTCCGTTATCCCGAGTAACCCGGGAAGATAACCTGCGGGATTTGCTCACCGCCTATGACCGGCTGCTCGCCCATCCAGCCTTGGACACCTCGGCGATCGCCGTGGTGGGCACCAGCTACGGCGGTTACCTGGCGGCGATCCTGACGTTGCTGCGGCCAGTGCGCTGGCTGGCTTTGCGAGTGCCGGCGCTGTATCGCGACGAGCAATGGCACACGCCCAAGCGTGACCTGGACAAGACTGACCTGCTGGATTATCGCAGTACCCTGGTGCACGCCGACACCAATCGCGCCTTGCATGCGTGCTCGCAGTTCACCGGTGATGTGTTGCTGGTGGAATCGGAGACCGACGACCATGTGCCCCACGCGACGATCATGAGCTACCGAGCGGCGTGCCAGCAGACCCATTCGCTGACGCACCGGATCATCGACGGCGCCGACCATGCCTTGAGCGACCCAGTGTCCCAACAGGCCTACACCTCAATCCTGGTGGACTGGATCACCGAGATGGTAGTGGGTGAGCGGTTGAGCATTATTCAGGCGCGGTGATTGCGCTGTGTTCATGCGGGCCTTATCGCGAGCAGGCTCGCTCCCACAGGAGATCTTTGGTGGACAGGAATCCTATGTTCGCCGCAGATCAATTGTGGGAGCGAGCCTGCTCGCGATGAGGCCCGCTCAGACAACCCATACTCAGAACCCCGTCACTTAGGCCCCGGCTTGACCCGCAATGCCTTGGCCTTCGCCTCGATCACCAGGTACATCACCACCGTGATCAACAACGGCAAGATGAAGTAGATCGCTCGATAGGCAATCAGCCCCGCCAACAGGCCTCCGCGAGAAACCTCGTGCTGCAGCAGGGCAATGAACACCGCCTCCAGCACCCCCAATCCCGCCGGAATGTGCGTGATGACCCCGGCAATGCTGCTGATCATCAGCACCCCGAGCACCACCGGATAATCCAGCTTGCCCGGCAGCAGGGTGAAGATCACCGCCGCCATCAGCGACCAGTTCAACGCCCCCAGCGCCAGTTGCAGCCCCGCCATGCGCAGCGACGGCAGGTTGATTTCCATGCCGCGGATGGTCCAGGCCCGACGTTTGGAAAACCGACAGGCCACCAGATAACCGGCACTGATGCACAGCAGCAGCACGCCCACGCCTTGCAGCGCAGTGCTGCTCAGTTTCCACCCCGGCGGCATCGTTACCAGGCCACTGCTGAACACCACCCCGGCCAACGTCATGTAGCCAAACCAGTTCGTGGCCAGGCTCAGGCCGAGGATCTTGGCGATGTTCCCGTTGCTGACCCCCAGCCGTGAATACAGCCGGTAGCGCATGGCGATGCCGCCGACCCAGGCACTGAGGTTCAGATTGAAGGCGTAGCTGATCACCCCCACCGGCAATATCTGCTGCCAGCCCAGTTTCTGCCGTATGTAGGTGCGGCCGATCAGGTCGTAGCAAGCGTAAGTGATGAAACTGGTAACGGTGAGCGCAGCGGCAATGAGTAACGTGCGCAGTTTGAAGTCCGCCAGGGTCGCGAACACTTCGGCCCAGTCAATGCGCCGGGCCAGGGCAGTGAACAACACGATCAGCAGCAGGAAGAAGGCCAGGGTCAGAGGGCGTTTCCAGCGGCTCCAGCGTGATTTGGGTTTGCTGTGTTCGGCCGCGTGGGCATCAGATGCGTGGGCATCACTTGGCGCCGTGTGCGCGTCAGAGTGGTTCATGGGGTTCGCTCCGAACCGCCGTGGGCGGCGAAAAAGGTTTCAGGCGCGGCTTATGGGCTGGCAGCCAGCCGGCCCAGGCCGGAAAGTGGCGCAGGAAGTGAAACACCATGAAGCCGATGGTCATGCGCCACAGCAGGCCCCGAGGGGCAGGGTTGGCCGGCATGACGGTGCAATGGTTGCGGCTCAGATCATCGAGGCGCTCGAACAATTCACGGTTGAAGGCCCGGTCGCGGATCAGCACATTGGCTTCCAGGTTCAGGGACAGGCTCAGGGGGTCGAGGTTACTTGAGCCCACCGTGCTCCAGTCCTCATCCACCAAGGCGACTTTGCCGTGCAACGGCCGTTCGCAATACTCGTAGATCACCACGCCGGCCTTGAGCAGATAGTTGTACAGCATCCGCGCTGCGAGCTTGGCGATCATCATGTCCGGCTGGCCCTGCAGGATCAGTCGTACTTCCACGCCACGCCGCGCGGCATTGCGGATCTCGCGCAGCAGCCGGAAACCGGGGAAGAAATAGGCATTGGCAATGACCACGCGTCGCTGGGCGCTACGCAATACTTGCAGGTACACCTCTTCGATGTCGGTCTGATGCTCATGGTTGTCGCGATAGACCAGCCGCACCTGACCATCATGATCGTTGAAGGCCAACTCGTTGCGGCGGCTGCGGCGGCGTTGCCACCAATATTTGGCCCGGCTGGGCCGACCGCTCTGCAACAGCGCGAAGTGATGGATATCCACCACCGCCGGTCCTTTGACCTCCACGGAATAATCCTGCTTGGCCTCGGGACCGAAGTCGCCCAGATGGTCTGCGGAAAAATTGATCCCGCCGATAAACGCGATCACACCGTCCACCACGACGATCTTGCGGTGCAGGCGCCGGAACCAGTTGGTGCGGATGCCCAGGTGCCGGGGTGCGGGATCGAATATCTGCAAACGCACCCCGGCGTCGCTCAATGTCGCCAGAAATTCCGGGGTCAGCTCGCCGCAGCCAAAACCGTCCAGGCTGACGGTGATGCGCACGCCACGTCCGGCCGCGTCGACCAACAGGTCCCGTAGTTCGATACCGACTTTGTCCTCGAACAGAATGAAGGTCTCAAGGAGGATTTCCTTTTCGGCCCGGCGTATGGCCTCAAAGACCCTGGGAAAATATTCCTCGCCGTTCTCCAAAAGCGTGACCCGGTTATTGCCGTGCCAACCGTACTCGATGTCCACCAGCGCCGGATTGCGCTCGGTCGGCGGAACCTCTACCTGTTCCACCGTCGCCTTGTTCATAGTCGCGCTCATAATTCGATCTCCACCGAAAGCGGTGCATGGTCGGAAAGGTGCGACCAGGGGCGTACGTTCAATACCTTGGGATGACGGGCCTTGAGGTTGCGCACGTAGATGCGGTCCAGACGCAGGACCGGCAGGCGCGCCGGAAAGCTGCGGGCCGGCTTGCCCCATTGCTCGGCGAACACCTCCCGCAGGCCGCTGGGTTCAAGCAGCTCGCTGGCTTTGCCGCGCCAGTCATTGAAATCCCCGGCGACGATGACCGGCGCCTCGGGCGGCAGTTCGCTCAAACGCTGGCAAAGCAGTTTCAATTGCTCGACACGATGCCCCTCGCGCAACCCCAGGTGCACGCAGATGGCGTGGATTTCCCGCTCATCGCCGCCCGGCAGACGCAGCACGCTGTGGAGCATGCCGCGGCTTTCATGGCCGCTGATAGACACGTCCAGGTTGTCGTGGCGAATGATCTGGAATTTGGACAGCAATGCGTTGCCATGGTCCCCCGCCGGGTACACCGCGTTGCGCCCGTAGGCGAACTGTGGCCAGAGGCTATCGGCGAGGAATTCGTATTGCGGCATGCTCGGCCAGTTGGAATAGCGCTGCGGGTGGTGTTCGTGGGTGCCGTGGACTTCCTGCAAGAACACCACGTCGGCGGACACACTGCGCACCGCCTCGCGCAGTTCCGGGAGGATGAAGCGCCGGTTCAGGGCGGTGAAACCTTTATGGGTGTTGACCGTCAGGACGGTGAAGCGATTGATCCGGTCGAGGTCTTGCGTCCGTTCCTGGGTTGGATCGCGGGTCGTTTCGGTGAACTCCGGGATGCTCATGGCAATACCCCCTCGGCCGGGCGCTCGCCGGGCGTGGTGGCCAGGTCCTTGTCCAGGTCGAAGTGCTCCAACAAGTGACGCGCGTCATAGGGCGCACGGACTTTGATGTCATTGTCGAAATAGCAGAACACCTCCCGGCTCTTGCGGGCGCGGGGTTTCTTTTTCGGGTCGATCAAATGGGCATCGCGCGGTTGTGTGCCGTGGCTCCAGGCCTCGATCCGCTCGCCCCAGCGTTTCAAGGCCGCATCGGTGTAGCCGCTGGCGTATAGCTCCTCGGCTCCGTGCAGGCGCAAGTACACGAAGTCGCTGGTAACGTCTTCGCGATACGGCCATTTTCCCGCGGTGTCAGCGATCACCAGTGCCACGTCGTAGCGTTTGAGCAAGGTGATGAAGTGTGGATCGATAAAGCTTTCATGACGGATCTCCACCGCGTGACGCAGCGGCCGCTTCTTGTCGGCCTGGGTGCTGGCGTGGCCGTTCAGGCGCGGTTCGTGCTCCCGGGCCAGGGCGGCGGCATCTTCGGTGTTGTGGGGCAGTTGCTTGAGAAAGTCTTCGAACAACTCGGGATCGAATTTGAAACTGGGAGGAAACTGCCAGAGGATCGCGCCGAGTTTCTCCTTGAGCTCCAGCACGCCGGAAGCGAAGAAATTGGCCAACGGCTTGTGAATGTCCCGAAGACGTCTGATGTGGGTGATGAAACGCGGCGCCTTGACGCTGAAGACGAAGCCGGGCGGGGTCTCGGCGTACCACTGGGCATACCGTTCGGGGCGTTGCAGGGCGTAGAACGATCCATTGATTTCGATGCTGTTGACCGCTCGCGAGGCGAATTGCAATTCCCGTTTCTGGGTCAGCCCCTTGGGGTAGAAATCCCCCCGCCAAGGCGTATAACGCCAACCGGAAATGCCAATGTGGATCGCCGTCATGTGTCCCTCCCGTGCCAATGACCTCGTACCGCCTGTGTCTTTTGATGACTGTCGCGCGGGGTAGAAAGTTTCGATGGAGTTACCGACGGTGAGGGCAGGTGAAGTCCTGCAGTCTTGTTCGCTGTGTTTCAGTAGTTGCTGAATGGGCCCCCAGCGCAGATCAAATGTGGGAGCGAGCCTGCTCGCGATGAGGTCCGTCCAGACACCCTCAACTTCTCTGGATCAGCTTGTTCCTTACCTCAGTCATGCCCTGCGCATCCAGCTCCAGCCACACATGCTGTTTGCCCGCGATCTGCGCCGCCGCCGGCAGGCCATCGCGATACACCAGCCGATTGCTCGCCAGCGCCGGTACTTTCGCTCCCGGCAACAAGGTGCCGGCCAGGTTCAGCGGGTCGACACCGCACACCGCGACCAGGGCGCCGTCGCTGGGGCGGCGGCGCACTTCCCGCAGCAATGGAATGGCTTCGGGCAGGGCGAATTGCTCGCCCGCCAGGCCGCTGACAAAACGTCCGCCACGAATCTCTCCCCGCGCCTCCAGGCGATGAAACGTGCGCAGTAACTCGCGCCAGCTCGGCAACCAATCCGCCTCCCGCTCCAACAGGCGCCAGAACACCACGCCATAACGGCGCAGCAAGGTCATGGCGATGTGTTCGAGGGTGTCGGGTGGTATCGCCGCTGGCCGGTTTCCTTCCTCGGGCTCTGGTGTGCTACGGCGTATTAAGGCCCAGCGCCCGGCATCGTCCATGCCGCCAACGAATGCCCCGCGCCCGCGCCGACTGCTGCGGGCCTGGCGCTTACTGGCAGGGGTGATCAACGCGCGCAACCCGGCGAAGCTGTCGGCATTTACCAGCCCGGCGCCTACCAGTTCCTGTAGCGCGATTTCCAGTTCGCTGCGCAGCAAGTGCGCCTCGTGCAACAACTCATCGAAAAACAGCGCGCCGTGTTCGCTGAGGGCCTTATGGACTTTTTGCGTCTTGGGTGACAGCTCGCTGGGTGGGGTCTGTTCAGTCAGGCTGCTCCAGAGGGCGACCTGATTGCGCGGCAGCAACACAATCGGCGTGCTGCGCAAGGCGCTGGAAGATTGCTTCTGACGAGCGCTCAGGCGCGTCCACACCAGCTTGCCGCTGCGGCACAGCTCATCGAGCCAGCTCGGGGAATAGTCCTTGATCCGCGCCGGCAACAGGTCGCTGTCCCACGCCGAGGCGGCGGCCGGATAGCCTTCGAACTGACTGATGATCGACGGCAGCACCGCGTTGCCCCGGCCTTGGGTGGACGGCGACAGATGCTGCCAGTCGAACAGGAACCGCATGAAATCCTGCAACATCACCGGCTCGATTTCCCGGCGCAGGCGCTTGACGGTGTAGCGGTGGATACGCGCCAGCAAATGCCGCTCGCACCATTCTTCCTGTCCGCTGCCGGGGGTGAATCGGCCACGCAGCACGTAGCCTTGCTGTTCCAGTTGCGCCAGGGCCTGGGTGATGGGCGGGGGCGTGAGCCCCAGCGGGTAGGCGATGGCCTCCAGCGGCAGTGGACCAAAGGCGCTGAGCCGCGCGCGCAGTACCTCCACCATGGCCTCATCGCGGTCCCAGGGTTCATCGAAACCCGCCAGCGGCGTCAGCGGCGGTCGCCATTGAGCCTGTGGATAAATGGCTTGCAGACACGTCAGCCGTTCCAGCGCCACCCACACACCTCGTTCGGCGCTGATCTGTACATGACTGGCGCGGCCGCGCTCGGCCAGGGCCTGCAGCCAGTCCAGCCACGACGGCTGAGCACTTGCCTCGCTGTCGGCGATGCAGGCCAGGCTCATCAGTGCTTCGTGCATTTCATCGAGGTTGGTGGGGGCCGGCCAGGCTTCGTCCCGTACCGCCTGGATGGCGTCGGCGTCGAGTGCACCGAGGTCGTCGGTAGACTGCGGGTCGCTCCAGCGCCGGTTGATCACCGCTTGAGTGCGGCGTTCTTCCAGCGGGGCGTCGTCGAGAAAGGTGTAGGGCCGGGCGCTGAGGATTTCTGCCGCCAGGGGCGAGGGCGCCGGCAGATCGCGGCTGATCAGGCGAACCTCGCCGGCTTCCATGCGCCGCAACAGCGTCAGCCAGCCTTCGCTGTCCATGGCTTCGTGCAGGCAGTCGTCGAGGGTCTGTTCCACCAGTGGGTGATTGGGGATTTCCCGTTCGCCGGCGAGGTTCTCCAGGCAGGCGATCTGGTCCGGGAATACGCTGGCGATCAGGTCTTCGCTTTTCATGCGCTGGATCTGCGGAGCGACTTTGCGTCCGCCCGAATAGCGCGGCAAGGCCAGGGCGACACTGGCATTCCAGCGCCAGCGCACGCCGAACAGCGGCGCATCCAGCACTGCCTGGATCAGTATCTGTTCGGCACTATGGCTATTGAGATAGCGCCAGACCTCGTCCAGCTCGAAGCTGTGGCTGGTGGACAGCGACAGCACAATGGCGTCTTCGCTGGCGGCGGCCTGCAATTCGAAATTGAAGGTGCGGCAGAAACGCTTGCGCAGGGCCAGGCCCCAGGCGCGGTTGATGCGGCTGCCGAACGGCGTATGGATGATCAGTTGCGTGCCGCCGGACTCGTCGAAAAACCGCTCCATCACCAGTGTGTCCTGGGACGGCAGGGCGCCGAAGGCCAGGCGTGCCGGGGCCAGATAGTCCACCAGTTGTTCGGCACTGGCCAGGTTCAGTTGCAAGGTGCCGGTCAGCCAGTCGAGGGCCGGTTGCAAGTTGCCCGGCGTGGCACCGAGCAGTTGGTCCAGTTGGGCTTGCAGGCGGGCTACCGCCAGGGACAACTCGGCGCTGCGGCCAGGGGCTTCGCCAAGCCAGAACGGAATGGTCGGCGGCTGGCCCTGGGCGTCCTCGACCCGCACCCGACCGGTTTCCACGCGAATGATGCGGTAAGAGGTATTGCCCAGTTGGAACACGTCGCCGGCAATGCTCTCCACGGCGAAGTCTTCGTTGACGCTGCCGATGTTCAATCCTTGGGGTTCGAGCAGCACGCTGTAGTCGGCGTTGTCCGGGATAGTGCCGCCGCTGGTCACGGCGGTCAGCTTGCTGCCCCGGCGCCCGCGCAGGGTGCGGGTGACGGCGTCGCGATGCAGGTACGCACTGCGCACGCCCTGACGACCATTGAGGCCCTCGGCGAGCATGTGCAGCAGCGCCTGATAGTGGCCGTCGTCCAACTCGGCATAGGGCGCGGCGCGGCGAAAGGTTTCCAGCAGCGCCTGTTCCGGCCATTCCTGGCAACTGACCTCGGCGACGATCTGCTGGGCCAGCACATCCAGTGGCGCCTTGGGGATGTGCAGAATGTCCAGCTCGCCACGGCGCACGCAATCGAGCAGGGCGACGCATTCGATCAAGTCGTCGCGGGTGGTGGCGAACAGGCGTCCCTTGGGTGTGCCGCCAACCTGATGGCCCGAGCGGCCGACCCGTTGCAAAAACGCCGAGATCGACCGCGGCGAGGCGATCTGACACACCAGGTCGACGTCGCCGATATCGATGCCCAGTTCCAGGGACGCGGTGGCGATCAACACCTGCAACTCGCCGCGCTTGAGCCGTTGTTCGGCGTCGAGGCGAAACTCCTTGGCCAGGCTGCCGTGGTGGGCGGCCACCGCGTGCTTGCCCAGGCGTTCGCTCAAATGACGGCTCAGGCGTTCGGCCAGTCGCCGGGTGTTGACGAAAATCAGGGTGGTGCGGTGTTCCCGGGCCAGTTCGGCGAGGCGGTTGTAGACCAGTTCCCACACATCATTGGCCATCACCGCCGAGAGCGGCACGGGTGGCACTTCTATGTCCAGGTCCCGGGGGCGGGCGTGGCCGATGTCGACGATTTCACAGCTGCGCCCCTGGCCAACGAGAAAACGCGACACCGCTTCGATGGGTTTTTGCGTGGCGGACAGACCGATGCGCATCAGCGGTTCGGCGCACAGCGCTTGCAAACGCTCCAGGGTCAAGGCCAGGTGACTGCCGCGTTTGCTGGCGGCGATGGCGTGGATCTCGTCGACAATGACGGTGCGGGTGCTGGCGAGCATTTGCCGGCCGGAATCGGAGCCGAGCAGCACGTAAAGCGATTCGGGGGTGGTCACCAGAATATGCGGCGCGGTCTTGCGCATCGCTGTGCGGTCTTTTTGTGGCGTGTCTCCGGTGCGCACGGCGGTGGTGATGTGCAACGGCGGCAGGCCCATCTGCCGCAATTGTTCGGTAATGCCGGCCAGCGGGTTTTGCAGGTTGATCTGGATGTCGTTGCTCAATGCCTTGAGCGGTGAGACGTAGACCACCAGGGTCTGGTCCGGCAGACCGCCTTGTTCCAGGCCTCGGTGTACCAGGTCATCCAGTACGGCAAGAAATGCTGTGAGGGTCTTGCCCGATCCCGTGGGCGCAGCCACCAGGGTCGAACGGCGCTGCCCGATCAGCGGCCACGCCCGGGCCTGAGCGGCCGTGACCGCCGGGAATGTCTGGCTGAACCAGGCGCGAACGGCGGGATGAAAGCCTGCCATGGCGTGGTCGGCTGGGAAGGGCAGATTCATGTGGGCAGTTATGCGGGTGGGATGGGGAAGATGCAAGTACCTCTGAGCGATGCCTGGCCTGGGAGGGCCTCATCGCGAGCAGGCTCGCTCCCACATTCGACCGCATTCTTTCTGAAGAGACTCGCTCCATTGTGGGAGCGAGCCTGCTCGCGATAGAGCCTGTGAACCTTACACAAATACCGGATCTGCACTTTACGGATGACGGTTGCGCACTAAACCCGCAAAATGCAACGATTCCGACAACGCCTGCGGGCGTTGTCGACCCAATTCTTTTGCCAACAGACCGGGCCTGCTGACTTTATGCGAATGCGCCTTATGTTACTGGGCGGCGGAAATGCCCTTGGGCAGGCGCTGATTCGCCTCGGTGCGGAAGAAGACATCGGTTTTCTTGCCCCCCGCCCCCCCGAAGACGGCTGGGATGCCGCGAGCCTGACGCAGCTGCTGGACGACACTCGACCGGACGCCTTGATCAACCTGGCGTACTACTTCGACTGGTTCCAGGCTGAGACCGTCAGCGAGCAGCGCCTGGCCAGCCAGGAGCGCGCTGTCGAGCGGCTGGCCGAATTGTGCCAGCATCACAACATCATTTTGCTGCAACCGTCGAGCTATCGCGTGTTTGATGGATCCCGCGCTACGGCGTACAGCGAAAAGGACGAACCTGTGCCCTTGGGGCTGCGCGGGCAGGCGTTGTGGCGGATTGAGCAGAGCGTGCGCGCCACCTGTCCACAACATGTGCTGTTGCGTTTCGGCTGGCTGCTGGACGACAGCGCCGACGGCATCCTGGGACGTTTCCTGGCCCGGGCCGAACAACCCGAAGACCTGCTGTTGGCCGACGACCGTCGGGGCAATCCGACGCCGGTGGACGACGCGGCGCGGGTGATCATCTCGGTGCTCAAGCAACTCGATTGCGCCGCGCCGTTGTGGGGCACCTACCACTATGCCGGGCATGAAGCGACCACGCCGCTGGCGCTGGGGCAGGCGATCCTCACCGAAGCCCGGGCCCTGCATCCCCTGGCAATCGAATCGCCTACCCCCCAGGCACACGCCGCACGGCCGGACGCCGCGGAAGAACCGCAGCATGCGGTGCTGGCCTGCAAGAAAATTCTGCACACGTTCGGGATCAAGCCCCGCGCCTGGCGCGCTGCACTCCCGGGCTTACTGGATAGGTTTTATCGTCATGGCTGAAGGTCCTGTTTTAATCACCGGCGGCGCTGGTTTCATTGGTTCGCACCTGACCGACGCCTTGCTTGCCAAGGGCCATTCGGTGCGCATCCTCGATGACCTGTCCACCGGCAAGCGCAGTAACCTGCCGCTGGACAACCCTCTGGTTGAACTGATCGAAGGCGACGTGGCCAATGCGGCGCTGGTAGCCCGGGCCGTGGCCGGTTGCAGCGCCGTGGCGCACCTGGCAGCAGTGGCTTCGGTGCAGGCCTCGGTGGACGATCCGGTGCGTACGCACCAGAGCAATTTCATCGGCACCCTCAATGTCTGCGAAGCCATGCGCCAGGCCGGGGTGAAGCGGGTGCTGTTCGCCTCCAGCGCAGCGGTCTATGGCAACAACGGCGAAGGTGAGTCCATCGACGAAGACACGCCCAAGGCTCCGCTCACGCCATATGCTTCGGACAAGCTGGCCAGCGAGTTCTACCTGGACTTCTACCGCCGCCAGCACGCACTGGAGCCGGTGGTGTTCCGCTTCTTCAACATCTACGGCCCGCGCCAGGATCCGTCCTCGCCCTATTCCGGGGTCATCAGCATCTTCAGCGAACGGGCACAGAAAGGCCTGCCGATCACGGTGTTCGGCGACGGCGAGCAGACCCGGGATTTTGTCTACGTCGAAGACCTGGTGGACCTGTTGGTGCAGGCTATCGAAACACCTGAGGTGCAAGTGGGCGCGGTGAACGTCGGCTGGAACCAGGCCACGACCCTCAAGCAATTGCTCCAGGCCCTGGCCACGGTGGTGGGCGATCTGCCGCCGATCAGCTACGGCCCGGCGCGCTCCGGCGACATCCGCCATTCCCGGGCTGACAATCGCCGGCTGTTGGAGCGCTTCAGCTTTCCACAACAGACGCCGATGAGCGTGGGGCTGGCGCGGCTGCTGGGACGCTGAATCCTACGCCACCAAAAACTGTGGGAGCGAGCCTGCTCGCGATAGCGGTTTGTCAGCTGGCATCAATGCCGGCTGATCCAACGCAATCGCGAGCAGGCTCGCTCCCACAGGTTTTTTCTTACTCTCAAGAATGAGTTAGAACTTGTAACCCAACCCCACCATGTAGATCCAAGGGTCCACATCGACATTCACCTTGGCCCGGGTACCGCTGGCCACGGCGTTGTTGTCCACATAGGCGGTGGTGTCGATGTCGATGTAGCGAATCTGGCCGTTGACCATGATGTTGTCGGTCAGCATGTAGTCGGCGCCCACTTGCCACGCCATGCCCCAACTGTTGCTCGCCCGGAAGTTGCTGAAGCCGTTGGCGCTGGCTTCGCTGCCGACGTGTTCATCGTAGATCCAGGTGTAGTTGATGCCGGCGCCGACGTAAGGCTGGAAGGCCGACGTGGCGTCGAGCGGGTAGTAGACCAGGCTCAGGGTTGGCGGCAGGTGCTTGAGGGTACCGAGCTTGTTGTTGGCCGCACCCAGGGCGGTGCCTTTGATCTTCACATCGTGCTCGAACGGCGATGCGGCCAGCAGTTCGATGCCCAGGTTGTTGGTGATCATGTAGGCGAAGTTCAGGCCTAGCTGTGTGTCGCTGCTCATGGTTGCCTTGCCGCCCAGGTCGGCGCCGGCCAGCGGGCCACGATCGACCTTGACGCTGGAACTGTCGGCTTCCGGGTTGACGGTGATGGCGCCGGCGCGAACGATGATGTCGCCAGCGGTATGAGCCTGGGCGAGCGGGGAGGCGAGCGCGAGGGCCACGAGGGAAGCGCTGAGCAGAGACTTTTGCATGGGGGCTCCAGAGGGCATCTAAAATTGATGTCTCATGGTACGCAGCGCTCTAGGGCGGTCTTTTGACTCAGCTCAATGAGTCTGGGTCTATTAATTGACTCAGCTCAATAAAATGATGATGAGGAAATCTTGAGGGCCCCATCGCGAGCAGGCTCGCTCCCACATTGGACCGGATTCCTTCTGAAGCAACTCGGTCAACTGTGGGAGCGAGCCTGCTCGCGATAGCTATTCCATTGCCAACACATCACCACCAGATTCACTCCGGCAGCTCATACACATAAATCTTCTCAGCCGCCATCTGATACCCGGCATCGGCCAGTTCACTGGTGGACGGCTTGACCTGCATCGGCCCTTCGACCCAGTACGGCTGGTACAACTCGTCGAGCTTGACCCCGATTTCACTTTTCACATGCACGATCTGATTCGACGGCGGTGGCGGTACGTGGATGCAAGCGCCGAAATACGGCACCAGCAAAAAGTCCGTGGTGCGGCCTTCTTCGCTGACTTCCAGCGGCACGATGTAACCCGGCAAACGAATCTGCTGGCCGTCGAGTTCCTTGACCACCGGCGCGTTGGGCAGATCCTGCTTGGCCGCGGGGGCCGCTTCGGCGGCCAGGGCATCGCTCATCTGCGACAGGTCGTGCAGCGGCGTCATGTTCGGCACTTCCGGCGGTGCGTCCGGCGGGATCATTTCCTGCCACGACAAGTCCCTCGGTTCGGCCGCCCACAGCGGTAGGGCGACCGTCATCAACAGCGCAAGCAAAGCGCGGGGCATCTTCAACGTCCTCATAAACGGATCGACAGGCCATCGGCCAACGATTGGCGATAGGCGCGCCAGGCCGGCACGCTGCCCATCAGTAGAGCGGCGACCAGAATGCCAGCCATCAGCGTCCATTCATATTCGCTCGGCCAGGCCAAGGGCAGATACAACCCATAGGCCGACTGCACATAACCCTGCGCGGCGGCGATGCCGATGTACAGCAGGGCCAGCCCGGCGGCGACCCCGGCCAACGCCAGGGCGAAGGCTTCGAGCACCAGCAGGGTCGCGATGTGCCACGGCCGCGCGCCCACCGAGCGCAGGATCGCCATCTCCCGCCGCCGCTCGTTGAGGCTGGTGAGAATCGCCGTGAGCATGCCGATCAGACCGGTCAGCACCACGAACAGCGAAATCACGAACAAGGCTTTTTCCGCCGTGCCCATCAGGCTCCATAACTCCTGCAACGCCACGCCGGGCAGGATCGCCAGCAACGGCTCGCCGCGGAACTCGTTGATCTCGCGCTGCAGGGCGAAGGTGGAAATCTTGCTGTTGAGGCCAAGCATGAACGCGGTGATCGCCTTGGGCGTCAGGTCCATGTTGCGGGCCTGGTCGGCGCTGATGCGGCCCTTGCCCTGGGCCGGCACACCGTTTTTCCAGTCGATGTGGATCGCTTCCATGCCGCCGAGGCTGATGTGCAGCGTGCGGTCCACCGGGGTGCCGGTGCGCTTGAGAATACCGACCACGGTGAAGGGCTTGTCATCGTGCTTGACCAGGCTGACCACCGCTACGCCGTGGGCCAGCACCAGTTTGTCGCCCAGCGTGTAATGCAGCGCCTCGGCCACTTCGGCGCCGAGCACCACTTCGAATGGATCGGTGGCGAAGGCGCGGCCCTCGGCCAGCGCCAGGTGTTGCCGGCGACCGTATTGGTAATGCTCGAAGTAGGCCTCGGTCGTGCCCATCACCCGGTAGCCGCGATGGGAATCGCCCAGGGACATGGGGATCGCCCACTTCACTTTCGGGTTGCTGGCGAACTGCTCGAAGCTGTCCCAGCGGATGTTGTTGGTGGCGTTGCCGATGCGAAACACCGAATACAGCAGCAGGTTCACCGAACCCGAGCGGGCACCGACGATCAGGTCGGTGCCACTGATGGTGCTGGCGAAACTGGCCCGCGCCTCGGTGCGTACCCGCTCTACCGCCAGCAGCAGGCACACCGAAAGGGCGATGGCGAATGCGGTGAGGATCGCGGTGAAACGGCGGTTCGCCAGGCTGGCCATGGCAAGACGGAACAAATACATCTCAGACCTCGAGTGGCGTGGCGGCGCGATTGAGATCGGCCAGCGAGAGGTTGCGGTCGAACAGCGGCGCCAGGCTCTGGTCATGGCTGACGAACAGCAGGCTCGATCCGGCCTCGCGGCATTCAGCGAACAGCAGCCGCAGGAAGTTTTCCCGGGCGTCGTAGTCCAGTGCCGAGGTGGGTTCGTCGGCGATCACCAGTTCCGGCTGGCCGATCAATGCCCGGGCGGCTGCTACCCGTTGCTGCTGGCCGATGGACAGCGAGTCGGCGCGGCGCCCAAGCAGATTCGTGTCGGTCAGGCCCAAGTGCGCCAGCAGCGTGGCAGCAGCTTGATCGACGCTGCCGTGACGCTGGATCGCCCGTTGCGCACGCAGTTTCGAGAAGTGACAGGGCAGTTCAACGTTCTCGCGCACCGAGAGAAACGGCAGCAGGTTGAATTGCTGGAAGATGTAGCCGGTGTGGTCGACGCGAAAGCGGTCACGGGCCCCGGCGCCCAGTTCGGTGAGTTCCTGGCCGAGCAGGCGAATGCTGCCCCGGTCCGGTGTCTGCACACCGCCCAGCAGCCCCAGCAGCGTGGTCTTGCCGCTGCCGCTGGGGCCTTTGAGAAACAGCGTCTCACCGGCCTCCAGGCGAAACGCCGGGATATCCAGCAAGGGTGGATGTCCGGGCCAGCTGAAGCCCAGGTCGGACAGCTCGATGAGTGCTTGAGTCATGTTTGCGGGTTCAAAAGATGAATACCTGTGGGAATACCGGTGGGAGCAAAGCTTGCTCGCGATGAGGCCGTCACATTCAACTTGGGTGTCGACAATAGAACCGCCATCGCGAGCAAGCTTTGCTCCCACCAGGCTCGCTCCCACATTGGTTTTGCGGTCAATCAGAACTTCAGGGTGGGTGCCTTGGCCGTCACTTCCACGCCTTGCTGGCCGCTCGGGCTGATCAGTTGTACCTGAATTTTCTGGGTGGCCGGGAAGGTTTTGAACAGGGTCGCCAGGTCCAGGTTTTTCAACTCGCCCGGGGTGGCGCAGGTGAACTGGTAGTGGGCATGGATTTCACTGTGTTCGCCGTGGTGTTCGTCGCCATGCTCATCTTCGTCGTGGTCATCGTGGTCCGGTTCATCGCCAAACAGCGGACTCTCCAGTTCCTGCTGGGCCACGGTGCATTTGGCGGCGGCGGGCAGGCTGAACAGCGCCAGCGGCTTGTCCAGTTGCGCACGCACGGCGGCGACCTTGGCCTTGTCGGCATCGCTGGTGGCGGCGTGTTCGAAGCCCACCAGGTTCATCGCTGGGCTTTCCAGCTCCAGTTCCAGGGTTTGGCCATCCAGGGCGGCATTCAGCCGGCCGACACCGTGTTCATGGGCGCCGAGGCTGCCGTGCTCGTGATCATGATCGTGGTCATGCTCGACCGCCGCATGGGCGACAGCCAAGGGCAGCAGGGCGAACGGCAGGGCGAGAAGCAGACGGCGCATGACGAGTCTCCAGATAAAATGAGTGTTCTGTTATGTAATCTTATAACGAAAGTGCGCAGAGTTTGACCGGCTGCTTGGCGTCGCGCAAGGCCCATGGGAGCATGGGCACATGAAATTTTCAGGAGCACGGTAATGTTGCGGATACGCGGAACCGTCGGTGATTGGCCGGTAGACTTGTCGATCGACATGGATGAGGGCGACTGGGCGCAGCTCGGCGCGCAGTTGCAAACGGTCAGGCCCGATAACACGGCGACGGCTGCGGCCAGGCCGGCCAACCAGGACGATGCCTTGTGGCAGATCGCCAGGGAATTGCTGCGCAAGGCCGGGCAACTGAGCGGTCCGGACCTGCTGGAACAGCTCGAAGGCCTGACCGGCAGCGCCCCGGCCGGCAAACGCCTGTTAGTGCGCTTGCGCCATAGTCCGGACGTGAAAGTCATCAGCGGCGGCGATACACCGCTCTACAGTTGGCACGCAGATTGAGCCGCAAGCCCCAAGCTGAAACGAATCGCCGCTTGCAGCTCGAAGCTTGCAGCTTGCAACGGCTCCTCTAGTACAACGCCGCAAACAGCTTGCGGCGATAGGTCGTCACCAGCGGATGGTCGTTGCCCAGCAATTCGAAGACTTGCAGCAACGTCTTGTGGGGTAGGCCTTCGCTGTAGCTGCGGTTGCGGATGAACAGCTTGAGCAGCGCGTCGAGGGCCGGCTCGTACTGCTGGCGGGCCAATTGCTGGATTGCCAGTTGATACACCGCTTCGTCGTCCTGCGGATCTTTCGCCAGGCGGGCCTTGAGATCGGCGGCGTCCGGCAGATCCTTGGCCAGGCCGAGGAACTGGATCTGCGCCTTGGCCCCGGCCAGCGCGGCCTTGTGCTCGTCGCTTTTCACCGCGTCGAGCACGGTTTGTGCCTCAGTCAGCTCACCGCGCTCGGTCAGGCAGCGGGCATACAGGATCAGCGCCTTGGCGTTGGTATTGTCTTCCCCCAGCAGTGCAGTGAGCACGGCCTCGGCATCAGCGAAACGCCCCTCGTCGAACAGCGCCTGGGCCTGTTCAAACGGGTCGGCGGCGGCCGGAGGCGGCATCTGTACATGAGGTTCGAGCATCGCCCGCACGGCGGACTCCGGCTGGGCGCCGGCGAAACCGTCGACGGGCTGGCCGTCCTTGAACAGCACCACGGTAGGCAAGCTGCGAATGCCGAAGCGGGCGACGATGTCCTGCTCGATGTCGCAGTTGACCTTGGCCAGCAGCAGTTCGCCCTGATAGCTCTCGGCAATGCCTTGCAGCATCGGCATCAACGCCTTGCACGGTGCGCACCACTCGGCCCAGAAATCCACCAGCACCGGTTTGTGAAAAGAGTTGGCGATCACCGACTGGTCGAAGTCGGCGGTGGTGGCGTCGAAGATGTACGGGGTGTCCTGGGTCATGGGGAATCTCGTAGAACGCTTGAATGGGGCAACTATACGGCTTGGTGGGGGGCGGCTGAAAGCGGGGGGTTGCGGTGCCTTATCGCGAGCAGGCTCGCTCCCACATGGGATTTGTGATGAACACACATTTTGTATTCGACACAAAACCCTGTGGGAGCAAGCTTGCTCGCGATGCTCTTGAGGCT
Source organism: Pseudomonas rhizophila (assembly GCF_003033885.1). NCBI lineage: Bacteria > Pseudomonadati > Pseudomonadota > Gammaproteobacteria > Pseudomonadales > Pseudomonadaceae > Pseudomonas > Pseudomonas rhizophila. The sequence goes on from NZ_CP024081.1 coordinate 1,562,598, forward strand.
AACGCCGCGCGTGGTACAGGCTCACATGCCGAAACTCCTCGGGCTCGGCCAGATCCGGCAAGGTCATGGCTTCGAGCATTTCGATGCGCCGGTACAGCGGATGCTGGAAATCCCGCACCCGGGAGTCGGCCACCAGGGCCTCGCGGCCGCGACTGAGGAACTGGTCGAGCAACGGCAGGTTGGCGCGGTCGTAAAGCACATCCGCCACCAGGATCAGGTCGAAGCGATCGTCCTCGGCGAAAAAATCCTCCGAGTACCCAAGCGTTACGTCATTGAGCAGGGCATTGGCCTGGCACGCAGCAAGCGCCAGAGGATCCAGATCACAGGCCACCACCTCCAGCGCCCCGGCCTTGAGCGCCGCAATACCCGCCACGCCGGAACCGGCGCCGAAGTCCAGCACTCGCTTGCCTGCGACCCAATGCGGCTGTTCGACCAGATAGCGTGCCATGGCCAGGCCGCTGGCCCAGCAGAAGCTCCAGTAAGGTGGTTCGTGGAGAATGCGCCGGGTTTCTTCCGGGCTGAACGCGCGGTCCATGTTATCGCCGTCGATCAGCCACAATTTCAGCTCAGTCTCAGGCAGCGGGCAAGCCACTAGACGCGCGTCTCCAAGCAACTGGCCCAACGCGTGCTGCAGGTCTTGCGGTGAATTCATGGCGCTTTGACAAATTGCAGCGCGCCCAGCGCCTGGGTGGTCGGCTGGCTGATGCGTTGCTCCGGCAGATGCAGGATCAACTGGCCCGACTGGCTGGCGCGGCCGCGCAGTTCCACGCGGGCGCCAACCGGGAAGGCTTCGGGGTTGAAGCGCAGGCGAAAGGGCAGCGCCTGGTTGGTGCCGATCAGGCTGGAGCTGGCGAGCAATTGTTGCGGACGGTCCTTGTCATCGATCACCAGCAGTGCCAGTTCGACCTCGGCCCCGGCCGGTATCCCTTGCAGGGTGCCGCTCAACTCCCGCTGGTGCGCCGGTAGCGGCCCCAGTTCGGCGGCCTGGCGGGCTTTTTCCTGGGCTTGTTTCGGCGCAGGGGCCTTGGCCGGGGCGGGGGCATCGGGTTTGGGGGCGTCGCTGCTGCACGCCATCAGCAGGCTGAATAGACTGAGCAAAACGAGCGATCGTAGCGGCATGTGTGGCTCCAGCAAGGTAAATTCCAGGGGGCTGACGGTAACCCCGTCTGTATACCGTAAACCCTATGGCTTGTCTTGCCAGTGGGATGCGCTACCATGGCCCTCCCTTTTTTTGTTGCCTGCCACCATGCACTGTCCCTTCTGCGGTGCCAACGACACCAAGGTCATCGACTCGCGACTGGTCGCCGAGGGCGAACAGGTCCGCCGCCGGCGCGAATGCCTGGCCTGCGGCGAGCGTTTCACGACGTTCGAGACCGCTGAACTGGTGTTGCCGCGCCTGATCAAGACCGACGGCAGCCGTCAGCCGTTCGACGAAGACAAACTGCGCGCTGGCATGCAGCGCGCCCTGGAAAAACGCCCGGTGAGCGTCGAGCGCCTGGAAGCGGCGCTGGTGCACATCAAGCACAAGCTGCGGGCCACTGGCGAACGCGAGGTCAAATCCCTGGTGGTCGGTGAACTGGTGATGGCCGAGCTGCAGAAGCTCGATGAAGTCGCCTACATCCGTTTCGCCTCGGTCTATCGCCGTTTCCAGGACTTGAACGAATTTCGCGAAGAAATCGACCGCCTGGCCCGCGAACCGGTGAAAGAATGACCAGCCCGGCGCAGCAGGCGGTCCTCGACGCCCAACACATGGCCCGTGCCCTGGAATTGGCGCGGCGCGGTCACTACACCACGCATCCCAATCCCCGGGTAGGTTGCGTGATCGTGCGTGACGGTCAGGTTGTCGGCGAAGGCTGGCACATTCGCACCGGCGAACCCCATGCCGAAGTCCATGCCCTGCGCGCCGCCGGTGAACAGGCTCGGGGCGCCACGGCTTACGTGACCCTCGAACCCTGTAGTCATCACGGGCATACGCCGCCCTGTGCCGATGCGTTGGTCAATGCCGGCGTGGCGCGGGTGGTGGCGGCGATGCAGGACCCGAACCCGGAAGTCGCCGGGCGCGGCCTGCAGCGGCTGGCCCAGGCCGGTATCGCCACCGAAAGCGGCGTGCTGGAAGGCGAAGCCCGCAAGCTCAATGAAGGTTTTCTCAAACGCATGGAACACGGCTTGCCGTTCGTGCGGGTCAAGCTTGCCATGAGCCTCGATGGCCGTACCGCCATGGAAAGCGGCGAAAGCCAGTGGATCACAGGTACCGCTGCACGTTCGGCGGTGCAACGCCTGCGCGCCCAGGCCAGTGTGGTGCTGACCGGTGCCGATACGGTGCTGGCCGACAACGCCCGGCTGACCGTGCGCGCCGATGAACTGGGCCTGGATGCACAGCAGACCGCGCTGATCATGAGTCGTCCGCCGTTGCGGGTACTGGTGGACGGTCGTCTGCGCGTGCCGTTGGACGCACCTTTCTTCAAGGCCGGCCCGGCGCTGGTCGCTACCTGCATGGCGGTGGAAGAACAATACGCCAATGGCCCAGAATGCATGATCGTGGCGGGCGACGATGGCCAGGTCGATCTGCGTCGCCTGCTGATGGAGCTGGCGGGCCGCGGCGTCAATGAAGTGCTGGTGGAAGCCGGCCCACGCCTGGCGGGGGCTTTTGCCCGGCAAGGATTGGTGGATGAGTTCCAGATTTTCATCGCCGGCAAGTTCCTTGGTTCTTCGGCACGACCGTTACTGGATTGGCCGCTGGCGCAGATGAAAGATGCCCCGGAGCTGAAAATCACCGAAATCCGTGCCGTGGGCGATGACTGGCGAGTCATCGCCGTTCCCGTTTCGCAGGCCCGCGTATAATTCCCGGCTTTCGCTCAAGCGGCGGCCCGTTCTCGAGGAGGACTCCATGTTTACCGGCATCATCGAATCCATCGGCAGCATCCGTGCACTGACCCCCAAGGGCGGCGACGTGCGGGTTCATGTCGAAACCGGCAAGCTCGACCTGAGCGACGTCAAACTGGGCGACAGCATCGCGGTAAACGGCGTGTGCCTGACCGCCGTCGAACTGCCGGGCAATGGTTTCCTGGCGGACGTCAGCCGCGAAACCCTCGACTGCACCGCCATGAACGATCTCAAGAGCGGCAGCCCGGTCAACCTGGAAAAAGCCCTGACCCCTACCACCCGCCTGGGCGGACATCTGGTCAGTGGCCATGTCGACGGCGTGGGTGAAGTGGTTGCGCGCAGCGATAACGCCCGGGCCGTGGAGTTTCGCATCCGCGCCCCGAAAGAGCTGGCCAAGTACATCGCCCATAAAGGCTCGATCACCGTCGATGGCACCAGCCTGACGGTCAATGCGGTGGATGGCGCCGAGTTCCTGCTGACCATCATTCCGCACACCTTGAGCGAAACCATCATGGCCTCGTATCGGCCCGGTCGCCGGGTCAACCTGGAGGTTGACCTGCTGGCCCGTTATCTGGAGCGCCTGCTGTTGGGTGACAAGGCAGCAACGCCTGCAGCCGGTAACATCACTGAAAGCTTTCTGGCCGCCAACGGCTACCTCAAATCCTGACCCAAGGGGGTGCCGCGTGGCGCTCAATAGCATCGAAGAACTGGTTGAAGACATCCGCCAAGGCAAGATGGTCATCCTCATGGATGACGAAGACCGCGAGAACGAAGGCGACCTGATCATGGCCGCCGAGTGCTGCAAGGCCGAACACATCAACTTCATGGCCAAGCACGCCCGTGGCCTGATCTGCATGCCCATGACCCGCGAGCGCTGCGAGCTCTTGAAGCTGCCATTGATGGCGCCGCGCAACGGTTCCGGCTTCGGCACCAAGTTCACCGTGTCCATCGAGGCCGCCGAGGGCGTGACCACCGGTATCTCCGCCGCTGACCGTGCCCGCACTGTGCAGGCTGCCGCCGCGAAAGACGCCAAGGCCGAAGACATTGTCAGCCCCGGCCACATCTTCCCGCTGATGGCCCAGGCCGGCGGCACCCTGGCCCGTGCCGGCCACACCGAAGCGGCGTGCGACCTGGCGCGCATGGCCGGTTTTGAAGCCAGCGGCGTGATCTGCGAAGTCATGAACGACGACGGCACCATGTCCCGTCGCGCGGAACTGGAAGCCTTTGCCGCCGAACACAACATCAAGATCGGCACCATCGCTGACCTGATCCACTACCGGATGATCCACGAACGTACCGTTCAGCGGATTGCCGAGCAGCCGCTGGACAGCGAACTGGGCCAGTTCAATCTGGTGACCTACCGCGACTCGGTGGAAGGTGACGTGCACATGGCGCTGACCCTGGGCACCGTGTGCGCCGAAGAACCGACCCTGGTGCGCGTGCATAACATGGACCCGCTGCGCGACCTGCTGATGGTCAAGCAGCCCGGCCGCTGGAGCCTGCGGGCCGCCATGGCCGCGGTGGCCGAGGCCGGCAGCGGCGTGGTCCTGCTGCTCGGACACCCGCTCGATGGCGACGTGTTGCTGGCGCACATCCGTGAAACCGGCGATAACACCATCGTGAAAAAACCGACCACCTACAGCATCGTCGGCGCCGGTTCGCAGATCCTGCGGGACCTGGGCGTACGAAAAATGCGCCTGATGAGCGCACCGATGAAATTTAATGCGATATCCGGTTTCGACCTGGAAGTTGTAGAATACGTGCCCTCCGAATAATGGCCCGGGATTTCCGGCTCAGTATTCGCGGCTAATATCACTAAGGAGCGCGTATTCGAACGCGCTCTGGCTCTTTAAGAGATCTGACGAATGACCCTGAAGACCATCGAAGGTACCTTCATCGCCCCTCAAGGCCGCTACGCTCTGGTAGTGGGCCGTTTCAACAGCTTCGTGGTTGAGAGCCTGGTTGGCGGTGCGGTCGATGCCCTGGTTCGCCATGGCGTGAGCGAAAGCGACATCACCATCATCCGTGCGCCTGGCGCCTTCGAAATTCCGCTGGTTGCGCAGAAAGTCGCTCAAAAGGGCGAATATGCGGCGATCATCGCCCTGGGCGCGGTCATTCGTGGCGGTACTCCGCACTTCGAATACGTGGCCGGCGAATGCACCAAGGGCCTGGCCCAGGTGTCCATGGAATTCGGCGTGCCGGTCGCCTTCGGCGTGCTGACCGTTGATTCCATCGAGCAAGCCATTGAACGTTCCGGCACCAAGGCCGGTAACAAAGGCGCCGAAGCTGCCCTGTCCGCCCTGGAAATGGTCAGCCTGCTGGCGCAGTTGGAGGCCAAGTGATTAGCGACGAAAGCGATCGTTTCAACCCGCGCGATCCCAAGCCAGCCGATGCCGGCAAGCCTTCGAAGAGCGTCAAGCGTCGCGAAGCCCGTCAGCTCGCGACCCAGGCGCTGTATCAATGGCACATGGCCAAGCAATCGCTGAACGAGATCGAAGCGCAGTTTCGGGTCGACAACGACTTCAGTGACGTTGATGGCGCGTACTTCCGCGAGATCCTGCATGGCGTCCCGGCCCACAAGACCGAAATCGACATTGCCCTGGCTCCTTGCCTGGACCTGACCATCGAAGAGCTGGACCCGGTTGAACTGGCCGTGTTGCGCTTGTCCACCTGGGAGCTGATGCAGCGCGTCGACGTTCCGTACCGCGTAGTGATCAACGAAGGGATCGAGCTGGCGAAAGTCTTCGGGTCCACCGATGGGCACAAGTTCGTCAACGGTGTACTCGACAAGCTGGCCCCGCGTCTGCGTGAAGCTGAAGTGAAGGCGTTCAAGCGCTGACCGGCGTTTGCAGCGACTATGGGCGAATTTGAGCTGATCCGTCATTACTTCGCCGCCGCGTCTTGCGCGCAGGGCGGCGAGGGCGTTGCGCTCGGGATCGGCGACGACTGCGCCTTGCTGGCCGTTCCACCCGGGGAGCAGTTGGCGGTGTCCACCGATACCCTTGTGGCCGGTGTGCATTTTCCAGACCCTTGCGACCCGTTCCTGCTCGGCCAGCGCTCGCTGGCCGTGGCGGTCAGTGACCTGGCCGCCATGGGCGCTACTCCTTTTGCATTTACCCTGGCCCTGACCTTGCCGACGGTGACCGCCGATTGGTTGCAAGCCTATGCCCGTGGTTTGAACCAGATGGCCCAGGCGTGTGATGTCGCGCTGGTGGGCGGTGATACTACGCGTGGGCCGTTGAGCATGACCCTGACGGTGTTCGGTCGCGTGCCGTGCGGCCAGGCCCTGACTCGCGGCGGCGCGCAGCCTGGTGATTGGCTATGTGTCGGTGGCGAGTTGGGCAATGGCGCTGGCGCATTGCCGCTCGTGCTGGGGCAGCGCACCGCCGAACCTGATATCGCCGAGCCGCTGCTGGCGCATTATTGGTCGCCACGCCCGCAAATCGACCTCGGCCTGGCGCTGCGGGGCAAGGCTGGCGCGGCGATGGATATCTCTGATGGCCTGCTGGCCGATTGCGGGCATATCGCCCTGGCGTCAGGTGTGGCGTTGCACGTTGAACGTGACCGCCTGCCATTGTCCAAGGCTTTGGTAGCGTTCCTGGGCCGAGCGAATGCCGCGCACGCCGCGTTGAGCGGTGGTGACGATTACGTGTTGCTATTCACCTTGCCATCTGTCCGACTGATGGCGTTGCAGGCCGAGGGCTGGCCGATCCATGTGATCGGTCGCGTGGTGGCCGGGCAAGGTGTTGCGCTGCTCGACAGCGATGGACACGACATCACCCCGAAGATCCGGGGCTATCAACATTTTCGGGAGACACCGTGACAGATCATCCCAACCAGGTCCCGGCGGAATTCGTTCCGCCCTCGGTCTGGCGTAATCCCTGGCATTTCCTCGCGTTCGGCTTCGGTTCGGGCACTTTACCTAAAGCTCCGGGCACCTGGGGCTCGCTGGTTGCGCTACCCTTTATACCGTTGTGGCAGATGTTGCCGGACTGGGGCTACTGGCTGATGCTCGGCATCACCATGCTGTTCGGCTTCTGGCTGTGCGGCAAGGTGGCGGATGACCTGCGGGTGCACGATCATGAGGGCATCGTCTGGGACGAAATGGTCGGCATGTGGATTACCCTGTGGCTGGTGCCTGAAGGATGGTATTGGCTGTTGGCGGGTTTTCTGATGTTCCGCTTCTTCGATATCCTCAAGCCATGGCCGATCCGCTGGATCGACCGCAAGGTGCATGGAGGCGTAGGCATCATGCTTGACGATGTATTGGCCGGTGTCTTCGCCTGGCTGGCGATGCAAGGATTGGTGTGGTGTTTCTCCTGAGGGATTCAGGCATGGGCGCAAGCCGCGCACTCTTACTGCTGTTGTGTCTGGTGGGCTGCTTCGGCGCGCGGGCGGCCGAGCCGACGGCGCTGCCCGACAAGGTGCGCGCGGCCAGCGAGGAATGGGCGGATTACTCCCAGGCTGATGGCAAGGGCATGGCGTGGGACATCTTGCGTGAAGTGTTCGAGCCCGCAGGCGTGAGGCTGGAAACCCGCAGCGTGCCGTACACCCGTTCAATCGGGCTGGTGCAGCGCGGTGAGGTCGATGTGCAGGTGGGCGCTTATCTCGATGAGTCGGAGGGGGTGCTTTATCCTCAATGGCACTACGATGTCGATCACATCTACGCCTTGGGGCTGGCCTCCAAACCGTCTCCTACATTGGCAACGGTCGGCAACTATCGGCTGGTGTGGATGCGTGGCTACGAATACGACAGCTACCTGCCTAACATCCGCAAATTCAACGAAATTCACCGTGCCGTGGGCATCCTGCCGATGCTGGTCCATGATCGCGCCGATTTTTATATCGATGCGTTGATGGAAATCGAGAACGTACTTGCCAAGGCCGAGAATCCACAGCAATTCAAACTTTCGCCGCTGATCAATCTGCCGCTCTATCTGGGGTTTGCCAACACCGAAAACGGTCGGGTGCTACGGGGCCTGTTTGACCGGCGCATGGCTGAGCTGGTGAAGAACGGTCGACTGAAGCCGATTTTTGCACGCTGGAAACAACCCTATCCCTTCGACGAGCACGGCAGGCCACCAAAGCCGTAATCAATCTTTTCGATGTTTATGGCCGATAATTCAGCCTGAGCGTCGGTCGGGACGTGCTGTTACAATGCCCGCCTCTGCGAATCTCCAGTAATAGATCAGGAGCACACCGGTGCCTGTCGTTTTTGTTGCCGCTTCCAAGCTGCCAACGCCTTTTGCGCAATTCACCATGCATGGTTTTCTCGATGAAGCCACTGGCCGCGAGCACGTCGTGCTGAGCCTGGGTGATTTCGCCGACGGTGCCCCGGTACTGGGCCGCCTGCACTCTGAATGCCTGACGGGCGATGCCTTGTTCAGCCAGCGCTGTGATTGCGGCTCGCAACTTGAGGCCGCGCTGCGGGCCATTGCCCGCGAAGGGCGTGGCGTGCTGCTTTACTTGCGCCAGGAAGGCCGCGGCATTGGCCTGCTGAACAAGATTCGCGCCTATGAGCTGCAAGATGGCGGCGCCGACACGGTCGAAGCCAACGAGCGCCTGGGGTTTGCGGCCGACCTGCGTGACTACAGCATCTGCCTGCCGATGCTCGAGCATCTGGGCGTCAAGTCGCTGCGCTTGATGACCAACAACCCGCGCAAGGTCAAGGCGATGTCCGATATGGGCATCGTGGTGGCCGAACGCGTGCCACTGCACACCGGGCACAACCCCCACAACAAGCTTTACCTGGCGACCAAGGCCAGCAAGCTCGACCACATGATGGGCAACGAGCACCAGGGCGAGGTTGATCGGGCGTGACGCGCGGTCAGGTTCGGCGGCGACTGTCCGTCAGTTGGTGGCAATACCTGGCGCTGGCCTTGCTGCCGCTGTTCGTGATCAACGCGGTATTCGGCCAGGGCGAAGCGATTCTGCCGGTGCTGGCGATGCCGCTGTTTATCGCTGGCGTGGCCTCCATGTTCGTCAGCCTGCGCTTCTTTGGCGCTTACAAACACGCTTTGATCGCCACCCAAAAAGCCCTCGACACCCCCGAAGAGCCTCAAGCCTGGATCGCCTTGGCGGCCCGGCGGCGTGTGGCCTTTCTCGCTGCTGGCCTGCCGGCCTGGATCGGCGCCCTGGCGGTGTTCGTGGGCCTGGAAGCGGTGCCGTTGATGCTGCTGGCATTGTCCACGACGGTCTTGTTCTACCTGTATCGCATCCCGCGTCAGCTCGGTTGATGATCCGCTGGCTGGCGGTCCTGCTGTTGGCCGTCAGCGCCTCGACGGTGGCGGCCCAGCGTGTGGTCAGCCTGGCTCCGTCCCTGTCTGAAATCGTGGTTGAACTGGACTCCGCCGATCTGCTGGTGGGCGTGTTGGATGGCGGCGATCGGCCCTTGGCGTTGAAAGACCTGCCTTCTGTGGGGCGTTATGGGCAATTGGACATGGAGCGCTTGCTCAGTCTCAGGCCCGATCTACTCCTGCTCTGGCCCGGCAGTGTCGGCCACGCCCAGCGCCGGCAGCTCAAGGGATTGAAGATTCCTGTCTACGTCGCCGAACCCCACAGTCTCGACCAGCTCATCACCCAAATCGAAGCCATCGCCACGCAACTCGGCCGCCCGGAACGGGGCGTGGAGCGAGCGGCGCAGTTGCGCGGGCGTCTTGAGGCGTTGCGTCAGCGCTACCGGCGCGACACGCCGTTGCCGGTGTTCTATCAGGTCTGGGACCGGCCGCTGTACACCGTTGGCGGCGAGCAGATCATCAGTGATGCGCTGGCGGTTTGCGGGGCGCGCAATGTGTTTGCCGACCTGACCTTGCCGGCGCCGCAGGTGAGTGTGGAGTCAGTGTTGCAGCGCAATCCGCAGATCATCCTGGCCACGGACCAGGCCCAGCTCGACGCGTGGAAAGCCTGGCCGCAGCTGGCGGCGGTGGCGCAGGGGCGGCTGCTGTTGGTCAGTGACAAGGGGCTGGAGCGACCCAGTGGGCAGATGATCGAGGCGACGGCGCGGTTGTGCGGGCTAATTGCGCCGGACAGATAAACCGCGGTGCTCCCAATCGCGAGCAGGCTCGTTCCCACAGGGATTTGTGGCACCGCTGATTTTGTACTCACATCGGATCAAATTGTGGGAGCGAGCCTGCTCGCGATGAGGTCAGTCCCGGCACCACAATCTCTGGATCAGAGCGCCGGCGTCCAGGTTACCCCAAACAACCAGGCCCGGCCTTCCTCACGATACCCATACTGCCCACCTTCATGGCTATACAGCGCCCGGCTGTAGCCCTTGTCCAGCAGGTTATCGACCTTCATCTCCAGCTTCACCTCGCGGTTCAACGTCCAACTGCCGCGCGCAGGGCGTATCCGCCCAGGGCATTGCGGTTGTTCTCATCGTCGTAGCTGCTGCTCACCGCTTGCCAGGTGGCGCCCAGGCTCAAGCGGTCAAACTGGCGGTCCAGGTCCAGGCTCAAGGTCCGGCGGGCGCGGCGGGCCAGGGTGTGGCCGCTGTCGCGGTCCCGTGGGTCGATGATGGCCAGGCCCAAATTGCCCTGCCAGCCGAATAACTCTTGGCTTAGGGCTGCTTCGAAACCGTTGATTCGTGCCGAGGCGACGTTTTGTGGGCGTGAATTGCTGCCGAAAATAATCGCGTCTTCCAGGTCCGTGCGGTACAGCGAAGTCTCCAGGCGGGCGCTGTCGCTCAGTTGGCTGCGCCATTGCAGTTCGTAACTTTTTGCGGTTTCGGGCGCAAGGTCCGGGTTACTGAAGTCCGGGTAGTACAGGTCGTTGAAGGTCGGTGCGCGGAAGCTTTCGCTGTAGGTCAGCAGTACATCATTGTCCGGATTCACCGGCAGGGTGAACGTGCCGCTCCAACTATTCTGGGCGCCGAATTGCTGGTTCTGGTCGCGGCGCACGCCCAGTTCGGTGGAGAACGTTTCGCCCCGGAAACGATGCTGGATAAACGCCGCACGGTTCCAGCGGCTGTCTTCGTCATACGGCGTGCTGCTGTTGATCCGATCCTCATACCAATCACCACCGACGATCAGGCTGTTGCGATCGTCCAGCGTTACATCGTTCTGCCAGGTCAGCGAGTCGCGGTAGGTGTTGAACACTTCCCGGACATCACTGAGCTTGTCGAAGGTTTTTTCGCGGTTTTCGCTGTGGCCCAGTTCCAGGCGCGATTTCCACGCGTCGTTGATGCGCCCATCGACATAAGTGCTGAAACTGCTTACCGCAAATTCACTGTAGGGCTGCTGGGGCAACGACTCGAAGGTGTTCGGGTCGAAGCGGCCGAACGGGTTGTCGTATTCGCTTTTGCCGCGGTTATCCAGCAGGTTCAGGCCCACTTCCAGGTCAGCGTTGAGCTCATGACTCAAGCTCAGGCTCAAGGACTGGTTGCGGTTGGCATCAAGGTCACGGTCGCTGGCGTAGGACTCATGGGTGCGATTGGTCCCGTCGCTTTCATCCAGGCTGGCGCCGAGGCTGAAGCGTGTTCGATCATCACCGCCGGACAGGCCCAGGCTGCGCTCCCAGGTCTGGTGGCTGCCGAAACCCAGGTGCAAGAGCGGTTGCAGGCCTTGTTCGTTACCGCGACGGGTGAAGATCTGGATCACCCCGCCCACCGCGTCGGCGCCGTAGATCACTGAGCGCGAACCGCGCAGCACTTCCACCCGTTCGATCTGGTTGATGTTCAGGCGTTGCAAGTTGCTGTCGCCGGAGGTGGAGTTGCCGATGCGCTGGCCGTCCACCAGCACCAGGCTCTGGGCCGATTTGGTGCCGCGAATGTAAATAAATCCCCGGCAGGCTGCCACGCCCGCCCAGCGGCGCCACCTGAACCCCCGGCACACGGCTGAGCAGGTCGGTCACGCTGGCCGGTTGCAGGCGTTCGATGTCGTCACGGGTGAATACCGTGTTGGCGGCGCTACTGTCGTTGCGGGCCTCGACCTGGCGGTTGGCGCTGATGACCACGTCGGGGAGCTTGAGGGCCTGGTCGCGTTCGAAGGTGTCGGCCAGCAGCTCGGTGGTTGGTAGCAGTGAGAAGGTCAGGGCGAGGCGCAGTTTCATGGGTGTTCCGAGAAATATGGCTCCACGCATACCCCTGTGGGAGCGAGCCTGCTCGCGATGGCGTAAGACCAGTCGACATCTATATTGACTGACGCACCGCTATCGCGAGCAGGCTCGCTCCCACAAGGGTTTTGTGGTCTGAAGATTACCGGCCCAGCACCTGCAACCGCTGGCGCACGGCCGCTTCGATCCCGGCCTCGTCCAGCCCGCATTCAGCCAGCATCTGCGCCGGTTTGGCGTGTTCGACGTAGATGTCCGGCAGGCCCAGGTGCAGCACCGACTTGAGGATGTTTTCCCGGGCCAGGAACTCGCTGACCGCCGCTCCGGCGCCGCCCATGATGGCATTTTCCTCGACGGTCACCAGCAGTTCGTGACTGCCGGCCATCTCGCGCACCAGGGTTTCGTCCAGGGGTTTGACGAAGCGCATGTCCACCACGGTGGCGTCCAGGGTTTCGGCGACCTTCAAGGCCTCGGCCAGTTGCACGCCAAACACCAGCAGGGCGGTCTGCTTGCCCTGGCGGCGAATCACGCCCTTGCCGATTTCGATCGGCTCAAGATCAGCTTCAATGGTCGCATTCGGGCCGCTGCCGCGAGGGTAGCGCACCGCCGCCGGGCCATTGAACAGGTGACCGGTGGTGAGCATTTTGCGCAACTCGTTTTCATCGCTCGGCGTCATCAGCAACATGCCGGGGATGCAGCGCAGGAACGAAAGATCGAAGCTGCCGGCGTGGGTCGGGCCGTCTTCGCCTACCAAACCTGCACGGTCGATGGCGAACAGCACATCGAGGTTCTGCACCGCGACGTCATGAACAAGCTGGTCGTAGCCGCGTTGCAGGAAGGTCGAATAAATCGCCACCACCGGTTTTGCGCCTTCACACGCCATGCCGGCGGCGAGGGTGACAGCGTGCTGCTCGGCAATCGCCACGTCGAAGTAGCGCTGCGGGTAGCGTTCGCTGAAGGCCACCAGGTCCGAGCCTTCCTTCATCGCCGGGGTAATGCCCACCAGGCGTGGGTCGGCGGCGGCCATGTCGCACAGCCATTGGCCGAACACAGCGGAATACTTCGGTCCGCTGGCCTTCTTCGGAGCGGTGGCCGGGGCGTCCACTGGCTCAAGCTTGGTGATGGCGTGGTAACCGATCGGGTCGACTTCCGCCGGGGCGAAGCCTTTGCCTTTCTTGGTGACCACATGCAGGAACTGCGGGCCTTTGAGATCGCGCATGTTGCGCAGGGTGGCGATCAGAGTGGGCAGGTCATGGCCGTCGATGGGGCCGATGTAGTTCCAGCCCAGCTCCTCGAACAGCGTACCGGGCACCAGCATGCCCTTGGCGTATTCCTCGGTGCGGCGGGCGATTTCCCAGGCGCCTGGCAGGCGTGAGAGCACCTTTTTACTGCCTTCACGCATGCTGGCGTAGGTGCGGCTGGAAAGAATCTTCGCCAGGTAGTTGGACAACCCGCCGACGTTGCGCGAGATCGACATGTCGTTATCGTTGAGGATCACCAGCATGTTGGCGTTGACTTCCGGTGCGTGGTTCAGCGCCTCGAAAGCCATGCCTGCCGTCAGAGCGCCATCACCGATCACGGCAATCGCCTTGCGCTCGCTGTTTTGCAGACGGGCGGCAATCGCCATGCCCAGGGCGGCGCTGATGGAGGTGCTGGAATGGCCGACACCAAAGGTGTCGTACTCGCTCTCGGAGCGCCGGGGGAACGCTGCCACGCCGTCCTTCTGGCGCAGCGTGCCCATGCGCTCGCGACGGCCGGTGAGGATTTTGTGCGGATAGGCCTGATGACCGACGTCCCACACCAGCCGGTCGTCCGGGGTGTCGAATACGTAATGCAGCGCGATCGTCAGCTCGATGACGCCAAGGCCGGCGCCAAAGTGGCCACCGGTCTGGCCGACCGTGTAGAGCAGCTCCAGGCGCAACTCATCGGCCAGGGTTTCCAGCTCGGCTTCACCCAGGCGACGCAAGCCGTCCGGCGTGTTGGCGCGGTCCAGCAGCGGCGTGGTCGGGCGTTTGCGGGGAATCTCTTGAAACGTCGTGGGCATCAGGCGAATCGTTATAGGTATAGAAAGAGGCGGCAGTTTACCTTATGCATCGCAAGCTGCCCACGCGTAGGCCGGAACTTGGCCGATACGCAGTCTGACCCCGTATCAGCTACGGCGTTCGACGATATATCGGGCCAGCTCGCGCAACGGCTCGGCCGCCGCGTCAAAGGGTCGCAGCGCGCTCAAGGCCTGGTCGCGCAACTCCAGGGCATAGGCCTTGGCAGCGTCGAGGCCGAGCAGGGCCGGGTAGGTCGGTTTGTCGCGAGCGATATCGGCGCCCTGGCGTTTGCCCAGGGTCTGGGTATCGCTTTCGACGTCAAGGATGTCGTCCTGCACCTGGAACGCCAGGCCAATGGCCCGGGCGTAGGTCTGCAAGGCTTGCAATTGGTCAGGCGTGGCCCGACCGCTGGCCAGGGCACCGAGTTTGACGCTGGCCTCGATCAAGGCGCCGGTCTTGTGCCGATGCATGTATTCCAGCGCGCTCTGATCCAGCTTGAGGCCCACCGAACCGAGGTCGATGGCCTGGCCGCCGACCATTCCGGCCGGGCCTGCCGCCAGCGCCAGGGCGCTGACCATGTCCAAGCGAATCTGCGCCGGGCAATCGTTCAGCGTCGGCTCCAGCAGGGCGCTGAACGCCAGGCTCTGCAAGCCGTCACCGGCCAGGATCGCGCAGGCTTCGTCGAATTTCTTGTGGGTGGTGGGTTGGCCGCGACGCAAATCGTCGTCGTCCATGGCCGGTAAATCATCATGGACCAGCGAATACGCGTGGATCAGCTCCACGGCGCAGGCCGCGCCGTTGGCCTGTTCAGGCGCACCGCCCAAGGCTTCGCACGCCGCGTAGGCCAGCAGCGGACGCACGCGCTTGCCGCCGTTCATCACGCTGTAGCGCATGGCCTCGTACAGCCGCGCCAGCTCAGGGCTTGGGGCGGTGAACAGGGTGTCCAGTGCCGCGTTGACCCGGGCCTGACTGCCGGCCTGATAAGCGCCGATCATTCAGGCTGGTCCGCGTCGAAAGGCTCTTCGGTCAGCTCACCATCGCGTTCGAGCAACAGTTGTACCTTTTGCTCGGCCTGGGCCAGCGCCGCCTGGCAGTCGCGAGTCAAGCCGATACCCTGCTCGAAGGCGGTCAGCGAGTCTTCCAGCGACAACTCGCCGTTCTCCAGCCGCTCGACCAGCGTTTGCAGGTCGGCCAGAGATTGTTCGAAGTCCAGTGCAGCTTTTTTGCGGGCCATGGCGGCGATTCCGGTTGACTGTTAAACGGGCGCGACACTAGCAGACATGGGGTATTGGGGCAATCAGAGCAGGACCTGCGCGGTCTGTGAAACACTGCTTTTTGGTAAGGGGCAAGCTCCTGCTGGACTTGTAGGAACTGTCGAGTGCAACGAGGCTGCGATCTTCCCCCTGCCAATTGAATCTTGAGCGAAAGTTAAAAGATCGCAGGCTTCGCCAGCGCCAATAGAGGCAACGGGATTACCTCCGAAGCTACGTCAGTTTCCGTATTCGGCTCATTTCGTGAGCCGAATAGCCGCGCTAATCGGCTCACGCCCCCCTCAGTACGTGATTTCCCACACAGATTCGCGCGTTCCCTGATTGTGAATAATCCGCCGAATCGCTAACCTTCGCCGCATCTACGGGCCCCTTGTGGCGGGGCCTTCAGACGTAACCCGAATAATGACAGGCAGCGCCGAGGAAGGGCGCCGGGTTGGGTCATGCATGGCAGGAGGCAGACATGCGTTTTCTTTCATTGTTGATCGTGCTGGCGGGCGCGCCACTGGCGTGGGCCGAGCCTGCCGCCGAGCTGTCGGAACCGGTGGGCGGCTGGCGCTACAGCGGCTTGCTCGATCGCACTGAAAACCCACGCGTGGCCTATCCCACGCCGCCCATCGACCGCGGCGTGCAGCGCAATCGCACGATGATCGAGGGTCGGCTCAAGGCCATGGGCACGGCCCGGGCGCCCCACAGCCTGGCCGTCAACGGCAATCCACTGAATCTCTATACCGACGATGAAGGGCGTTTCGCCCGCCCGTATGCCTTTGGTGCTGGCTCCAACAGCGTCGAGGTACGCAGTTCCGCAGGCCAGTCCCTCAAGCGCGTGCAGTTCTATGAAGCCAACAATCAGCGAACCCCGGCGCAGATCCGCGTGGTGCTGGGCTGGGACGATCCCAAGGCCGAGCTGGACCTGCACATCGTCACCCCCGACGGCCAGCATGCGTTCTTCGGCCGGCCGGCGCTGAGCAACGGCGGCGGCCTCGACCCCGATGGCGTCGATGGCCCTGGCCCTGAGATGTTCACCATGACCGCGCCGATGCACGGTACCTACCTGGTCTACGTGAACTACTGGGGCAACTACAGCAACGGTGGCTACAACTTCGAAGAAACCAGCAACCAGAACGAGGTGATCACCTCGCAGATCAACCTGGTGCTCAACGAAAACACCGTCGATGAAAAACGCGAAACCTTTGTCGTGCCCCTGCGCGCCATCGGCGATCTGTTGCTGGTCAAGACTTTCAACTACTAAGTATCCGCTCCACGGATGAACAGGCCCTTGTGAATATGAGCGACAACACTGCTTCCCCGACCGCGCCGGCCCCCGCCACCAAACCTGTGCGCCGCTGGCCGGCGCTGCTGATCGGGCTGTGCCTGGTGGCCGGTGTCGCCGCCGGACTGGGTTGGTTCATGACCAAGCCCAAGGCACCGCCCATGGAACTGGCGTTGGAAAAACTCGGCCTGAGCCGCCCCGACGGCCTGCTCGAGGCCCACTCCCTGAGCCAGTTGCCCAAGGACTTGCTGGCGGTGCCGTTCCTCAAGGCCACGCTCACCGAGGATTTCGTCTTCTATTACGAAACCCATGCCGACCGCCTCGGGCTGATCGGCAGCCTGCGGCGGATCATCTACGAGCATGATCTCAAACTGCAGGACAGCCTGATCGAGCAGCTTTTCGACCAGCCGGCCGATGTAGCGCTATGGCGCGGCGCCGACGGGCGGCTCAAGGATTTTCTGCTGGTGATGGATCGCGGTGGCCTGGCCAAGGTGCTGGAGCCACTGGCAAAAGTGGCGCTGGATGATTCACAGCTCAGCCAGCTTGGTGAGATGAACGTGGCCGGCGACGTGGTGCCGGTCTATCAACTCACCTATAACGCCAGCAAAGCCCTGGTGTTCGCTTCTCATGGCGACAAGCTGGTGGTGTTGTCCAATCCGACCAGACTCTACGACCTGGGAAGTGGCCCCACCGACGAACCCGGCATGGTCTCGACCCAGGCCCTCGAAGCGCTGCTGGCCGGTGAAAAACTCTTCCCCGAAGCCTTTGGTCTGCTGCCCAAGGCGCCTGAGGTCAAGCAACGCATCTCGGTCAATGCCAGCGTGCTCGCCATGGGCTATCAGCGTTTCATCCCGAACTTCGCCGGGTTGCGTTTCGACATGGACGACAAGGGCTGGCACAGCTTCCTGGCCATGGATGAGCTGGAAGACCAGCCGGACTTCGACTTCAAGCCAATTTGGCAAGCCATGCCCATGGGCGCCAGCGCCTGTGTCGCTTTGCCCCTGGCCGCCGAACAACAGAAGCCATTGCTGGTGAAACTCGGTGCCGACGACAACGCGGCCCAGGTCATGATCGAGCACATGGCCGGCGCGGCGGGGCTGTGCTGGTACGCCGATTCGCGGCTTTACACACCACTGCTGGTGGCGAACCTGAACGATGACGGCGGCAAGCTCGATGCCGACCTGGGCAACCTGTTCGGTTCGATGGTGGGCGCCTACGAAAACAACGTGGCCGAACATGCGTTTCCCGTTGTTGAGACACAGGAAGGCCCGATGCACCGCTGGCAACGCCAGGTCAGCTCCAACTTCGGCCCTTACCCGGCCAAGGACGCCGCGCAGCCCGAGTCGATCACCGGCAAGGCGTTCATGCAAGTCAGTCTGGCGCGGCACGGTTCGACCCTGTTGTTTTCCCTCGACGACAAACTGGTAGACAAGGCCCTCGGCACCCTCGACAAACGTTTCCCGCCCATGGCCGACGTGGTGCCCAAGGACCTGCTGATGCCGGTCTACTTCGGCCCGGATGCCATGGCGCAACTGATGCAACGCGAAACCCTCGACAGCCTGCCCCAGGACATGGAACCGGTGTTCTACAACGCCGCGCAAACCTACCTGATTCCGAAGCTGCGCACCCTTGGCGGCTACGGCAAATACGCCCTGACGTTGCCTGAAGGCAGCGAACCGGACGGCCACTGGCAGTGGTTGCCACTGGAATGGAAAGCGCTGTGACCGGGTTGATCCGCCGCCCCGGATGGGTGTTGATGCTGGCGCTGCTGCTGGGCGGGCAGGCGTTTGCCGCTCAGACACCCGCGCTGGATGTGCAGCAATCGAAGGTCTTTCGTGCCTGGTTCGTGCGTATTGCCCAGGAACAACTGACCAAAGGCCCGAGCCCGCGCTGGTACCAACAGGACTGCGCCGGGCTGGTGCGCTTTGCGGCCAATGAAGCGCTGAAGGTCCACGACCAGAAGTGGTTGCGCAGCAATGGCCTGTCCAATCGCTACCTGCCGCCAGAGCTTGAACTGAGCGATGCCCAGCGACGTCTGGCGCAGCAGTGGCAACAGGGCGGCGGCAAGGTCGGACCCTACGTCAACGCCATCAAGCTGATCCAGTTCAACAGCCATCTGGTGAGCCGGGACGTCACCCAGGCCCGTCCGGGCGATCTGATGTTCTTCGATCAGGGCGATGACCAGCACCTGATGATCTGGATGGGCCGCAACATCGCCTATCACACCGGCACCACCACCCCAACCGACAACGGCATGCGCTCGGCAAGCCTGCAACAACTCATGAACTGGAAGGACACCCGATGGATACCCGACGCAGCCAACCCCAACTTCATCGGCGTCTATCGACTCAACTTTCTCTCCCAATGACCGGTGCCCACATGCTGCGCTTGTGTTCAAAATTGCCCCTGCTGCTGGCCCTGTTGCTGGCGCCGATCGTTCATGCCGAAGACACTGTGCAGCCCAGCGGCTATACGCCGTTGGCCGGTGAAAGCTTCTTCCTGCTGGCCGACAGCAGTTTTGCCAGTGACGAGCAAGCCATGGTCCGCCTCGAAGCGCCGGGGCGCGACTATCGGAAATTCCGCATGGAGCCGTACGGCGGTGCCGATATCCGCGTTTATCGCATCGAAAAACCGCTGGATTTCCTCAAGCGCCAGAAGAACCTGCACCGGGTGGTCAGCGACGGCCAGTTCAAGGGCGAAGGGCTGTCGAACACCCTGGCGTACCTGTGGGACAACTGGTACCGCAAATCCCGTCGGGTGATGCAGCGGGCGTTTTCCTACGAGTCGCGTCAGCAAGTCACCGAGCAAGTGCCGGAACTGAAAATGGGCAGCGCCATCGCCGCGCCGACGCCGTACGACGCGCAACCACAGTTCGCCTTGATTCCGGGTTTGCCGGTGGTCAGCCAGTTCCGTTACCCGCTGTGGCAGGCCAAGCCGATCCAGCCGCCAGCGGGGGTCAACCTGGCGGGTTCGTCGAGTGAGTTCATCAGCGTCGCGCCAGGCAACGTCTACGTGCCACTGGGCCAGTTGAAACCCGGTCTCTATTTGGTCGAAGCGCTGATCGGGAAATACCGGGCCACCACCATGGTGTTTGTTTCCAACACCGTAGCGGTGAGCAAGATCGCCGGGGACGAGCTGCTGGTCTGGGCCGCGCGTAAACACGAAGGTCGTTCGGTGCCCAAGGTCAACGTGCTGTGGACCGACGGCCTGGGCGTGATGAGCAGCGGCGCCACCGACGAAGACGGCTTGCTGCGCCTCAAGCACGTCAGCCCGGAGCGTTCGTTCGTCATCGGCGAGGACGAGGAGGGCGGGGTATTCGTCTCGGAAAACTTCTACTACGACAGCGAAATCTACGACACCAAGCTGTTCGCCTTCACCGATCGGCCGCTGTATCGGCCGGGGGACTGGGTGTCGCTGAAAATTGTCGGCCGTGAATTCAAGAATGCCCGGGACTCGGTGCAGCCGACGGCCGCCGACGTCAATGTCAGCGTGCTGGATGCCACCGGCACCGAGTTGCAGACCCTGGCCCTGAAGCTGGACTCCAAGGCCGGCACCCAAGGCCGTTTCCAGTTGCCGGAAAACGCCATGGCCGGTGGTTATGAGTTGCGCTTTGGCTACAAGGACCAGCTCTACAGCAGTGCCTTTCGCGTGGCCGAATACATCAAGCCGCACTTCGAGATCGCGCTGAACCTCGCCAAGCAGGATTACCGCACCGGCGAGCCGGTCAAGGGCGCTCTCGTGCTGCTGTACCCGGACGGCAAACCGGTGGCCAACGCCAAGGTGAGCCTGAGCCTGCGGGCCCAGCAACTGTCGATGGTGGATAACGAGCTGCAGCACCTGGGGCAATTCCCGGTGGAGCTGACCAGCAGCGAAGTGACCACCGATGCCAAGGGCAGCGCCACCCTCGATCTGCCGGCCGCCGACAAGCCGAGTCGCTATACGCTCACTGTGTTTGCCAGCGATGGCGCGGCGTATCGGGTCAAGACCACCAAGGAAATTCTCATCGACCGTGGCGCGGCGAACTTTCGCCTGAGCGCGCCCCAGCGTTTCAGCGCCGCCGGCGAGAACGTCTCGTTCAGCTACACCAACGAGGGTGGCACCACACAAAGCAACGCCGTGACGCCGGGCAGCTACGCCTGGGTGCGGCTGGAAGACCAGACCACCGGCGAAGGCAAACTGGCGGCCAAGGACAAGGGCTTCAGCCTGACCTTCGAGCGTCCGGGCACCTACAACCTGACCCTCAAGGATGACCACGGTCGAGTCATTGGCGCCACCGGCCATTCGGTGACCGGCGAAGGTATCAAGGCCGTGCCGGGCACGGTCGAGATTGTCCTCGACAAAGCCCAATACCAGGCCGGTGACGAAGCCCTGGCGCTGATCACCTTCCCGGAGCCGGTCAGCGATGCGCTGCTGTCACTGGAGCGGGACAAGGTCGAGGCTACGGCGCTGCTGTCCAAGGGCGGCGGCTGGCTGAAAATGGAAAAGCTCAGCGACACTCAATACCGCGCGCGCATCCCGGTGAAAGACGCTTTTGCGCCGAACCTGACCTTCTCGGTGCTGTACACCAAGGGCGGCCAATACAGCTTCCAGAACGCCGGTATCAAGGTGGTCGCGCCGCAGATCGACGTCGCCATCGTTACCGACAAAGCCACTTATCGGCCTGGCGACACGGTGACCGTGGACCTGAGCACCCAGTTCGTCGGCAAGGCGATCCCGGCGCACCTGACCGTCAGTGTCGTGGATGAAATGATCTACGCCCTGCAACCGGAAGTGGCGCCCACCATCGATCAGTTTTTCTACCATCCGCGCCGCAACAACGTGCGCACCAGCGCCAGCCTGTCGTTCATCAGCTACGACGTCGCCCTGCCGGGCAGCCCGGGCGCGCCGGGCAAGGCCAACCGCAGCGAGCGCGGGGTCAAAGTGCTGGAGCGGCCTCGTCGTGAAGACGTCGACACTGCCGCGTGGCAACCGGAGCTGGTCACCGACGCCAACGGTAAGGCCCGTTTCACCTTCAAGATGCCGGACTCCCTGACTCGCTGGCGTATCACGGCCCGGGCCATCGCCGATGACGGCCAGGTGGGGCAGAAAAAGCAGTTCATCGGTTCAGAGAAACCGCTGTACCTGAAGTGGAGCGGCCCGACCCGGTTCCGCAGTGGTGACAAACCGCAAATGGGCCTGTTCGCTTTCAGCCAGTCCGAACAGCCGTTGAAGGCCGAACTGCTGATCCGTTACGCCGGTACTGAACAGCGCGTGGTGGCGGACCTGAAGCACGGCATCAACTATGTGGCGCTACCGTCTCTGGAGTTGAGCAACGGCGACTTGAACGTGCAGTTGCAGGTCAATGGCGAAACCCAGGACACCCTGGCCGTGCAACTCAATGCCATTGGCAACGGTTGGCAAGTCACCCAGAGCCAGCGCCTTGACGTGGCGAGCGGTGACACACCGCTGAGCCTGCCGCTTGATGCCAGCGATATCCGCCTGCGCCTGGACGACAGCCCGCAAGCGCTGTTCCGTTCGGCCCTGGATGACTTGTTGAGCTACCCCTACGGCGGCGTCGAGCAAACCGCCAGTCGTCTGCTGCCGCTGAGCATCGCCTACCCGACGCTGGCGGCGAACCCGCAGATTCGCGATCGCTTGCGGCTGATCATGCAAAACAGTCGCCTGCGCCTGGTGCAAATGGCCGGGCCTGCGGCGAGCTTCACCTGGTGGGGCCAGGCTGGCGAACCGGATGCGTTCCTCACGGCCTACGCTTATTACGCCGACTGGCACGCCAGCCAGGCCCTGGATCTGAGCCTGCCGCCGGAGCACTGGCAGCGGGTGCTGGAGGTCTACGCCAAACAGGCCGGCGATACGCCGTTGCTGCAGCGTGCGCTGATCCTGTCGTTCGCCAAACAGATGCAACTGCCGGTGAACACCTTGCTCAGCGGCTTGATGGACGACCTGGCGAAAGCCGGCGAGGGCGGCGATTCGAGCGTGATGGACAGTGGCGAAGGCAGCCTGGTCATGAGCGCGCCGGATTCGGCCCTGGGCTTGGCCAGCGCCCGCATGCTGACGGCGTCCCTCGCCAGGCAGGTGAAGGTGCCGCTGCCGGAGGCCTTCAGTCGGCAACTCGACGCCGCACAACAGCAACTGGACGTCAGCTCCCAGCCGTTCGTCGAGGCCTTGAGCCTGTCACTGCAAAGCTTCGATCAGGCGCGTGCCAAGGCATTGCTCGAACGTCTGCTGCCGCAGC
Organism: Pseudomonas rhizophila; assembly: GCF_003033885.1. Classification (NCBI taxonomy): domain Bacteria; kingdom Pseudomonadati; phylum Pseudomonadota; class Gammaproteobacteria; order Pseudomonadales; family Pseudomonadaceae; genus Pseudomonas; species Pseudomonas rhizophila. Next base: position 1,585,344 of record NZ_CP024081.1, read on the forward strand.
AATCGACCCTTGAACGGGCCCTGGCCTTGACCTGGCTGCAACGCAGCATCGAGCAGGCCGCGCCCGCCGTGGCCCTGACCCCGGGTGAAGGCTGGAAGGCCCGGCAAGGGGCCACCGGTGAAACCTACTGGCAATGGCAGGGCGCGCAGCTACCGACCCTGCTGACCTTAAGCGGTGCCGAGGAGCGCCCGTTGCAGGCGGCACTGAGCTACCAGAGCCAGCAAGCGCCCGTGACGCCGATGGCGGTGACCATTACCCGGCGCTTGTCCCGTCTGGTGCCGGGCGACGAGGCCTTCACCTTCAAGCTCGAAGCCGTGGGCAGCAAGCCGCTGTCCAGTGACAGCCTTTATCTGGATGAAGTGATCATCAACAGCAAGGCGCCTACGCCGCTGCGCTACGGCATGCTCGAAGTGCCGCTGCCGCCGGGTGCCGATGTGGAGCGCACCACCTGGGGCGTCCAGTTGCTGGGCAAGGCCGGCAGCGAGCCGACTTCCCTGGAGAAGGCGCGCTTCGAACCGGGGCAGATGGGTTACGCGGTGCCGCTGGACGCCCTGAGTGGCGAGCTGCGCCTGCGGCATCTGGTGCGCTTCTCCCAGAAGGGCCAGTTCAGCTTGCCGCCGGTGCGTTTCACCCAGGTCTATGCGCCGCAGCATCAGGCTCGGGAACAGAAACCGGCGCTCGGTCAGGTCACGGTCAACTGACGTGCGCTGGCCGCGGCTTGGGTGGTTGTTGTGCTTGATCCCTGCGCTGGCCACAGCGCAGGAGGAACCGTTGCGCCTGGCTTTCGATGGTCAGTTGCTGCGGGTGAGCCAGACCCAGGTGCTGGACCGTCAGCCCTTGCCCGAGGCCTTGCAGGCGCCGCTGGGCAGTGTGTGGAAGCTATTTGTCTACGCATGGCTGGTGGACACCGGCGCTCGCGAACCGGCATATGAATGTCGCGGTGAGTCCAAAGAGGAAGTCTATTGCTGTAGCGCCGGGCAGAGCATCGGTCGCGATCAGGCGTTGGTGAAATCCTGCGGTCTGTATTTCGAGCCGCAGCGACTTGGGCTTTCGGCTTCGAACTGGCGCGATTACTGGCAGGCCCGCCAAGCGCCGTCGTGGCTGCTGGACCTGCCGAGCCTGCAACCGCAAAAACAGGTACGCGTGGCTGAACTGCTCAAGGCACTGGCGATGCTGCCGGCTCAGGATCAGGCCCGTCGGGTACTGCTGGACGTGGTGCTCAACGCGGCGGATGGGCGATTGGTCGGCCAGCTGGGCAGTCGTCTGCGGGTCAAGACCTGGAGCTGGCTGGGTGAACAGGATCCTTCATCGCGCCAGGGCGGCTTCGCCGGTTGGCTGGCTGACGGCACGCCGGTGTGGGCCGGTGGGCGTGGCACCAGCGAGCAGATATTGAAGGCATACGGTGATGGATTGGCTGCGGCGCTGCCGTCTCGTTGGCCAGCGGAAACGGGGCGATGCGTGGAAGTGGACCTGTTCGCCCGGTATCCCTTGCAACGGGTGATGGCGGGTGACCGGCCGGCCACCCCAGGCCCGCTGCGCGGCGATTACCGTGTCGAATTCGCCAACGGCAACCAACTGGATATCCACAGCGACGGCGAGTTGTTCCTGCTGCCCGGCAAGCTGGTGGCGCGACTGGATCGCGAAGAGTACGTCGCCCGGGTCCTGCAGCGCGAAGCCAAGGCTGAACCCGTCGAAGCGGCCAAGGCCCTGGCTGTGGCGATCCGCAGCTACCTGCTGCAAAACGCCCAGCGTCACGGCGATTGCCTGAGCATCGATGACAGCAGTCATCGCCAGCGCGTCGCCCCACGTCCGGCGACGCCGCAAACCCGCGCCATCGCCGCCTGGACCAGCGATCTGGTGCTGGCGGGCACCGACGTGACCTACCACTCTGACCAATCCGCCCCGGACAAACTGTCCTGGGCGCAAGCCGTGGAGCAGGCCAGCGCCGGCCAGCGCTACGACGCCATCCTGCTGCATGCCTACCCGCGCGCCAGCCTCAGCCGCTGGGACAATCCGGTGGCGTCCTGTGAAGCGCTGCCCGCCGCCCAGGACTGGTTGTTGAAACAGCGACGCGGCTGGCGCCCCCGTCTGGCAGATGAAGTGGGTTACAACGAAATCAGCGCGTTTGCCGTCTGCCGTGTCGCCTTCGGCCGGCCCTATGTCGACCGCGAACGCCGGCGCATCTATGTGCGCGGTGTGCTGTCGCTGCAAGACCGCCTCGACCTGACCCACGAATACTTGCACCTGGCCTTTGAAGCCCACCCCAACGGCCAGGACGAAACCTACATCGAAGGGCTCGCCCGTCACCTCTTGCTGGAATAGACCATGACACTCCGTTATCCACAGGCCTTGCTGTTGCTCTGCGCTTTGGCCGTGTTGCCGCCAGCCATTGCGGGCGAGGGCATCAAACTCGACACCCCGGTCGGCGGCTGGCGCAGCGGTGCGCCGGGCGGTGAAGGCGAGAGCTTCAGCCAGACCGTCAACTACCCGGCTTCTTCGGTCAACACACCTCAGGGCCAGGCCAACACCGCCCGCATCAGCGGCCAGATCAAAGGCACGCCCAAGGACAGTAACGAGCCGGGCAAACTCATCATCAATGGCGTGACCCTGCCGCTGAAACTCGACCCGCAAGGGCGCTTCGACCGACCGTTCTCGTTCCCCAATGGCAGCAACAGCATCGAAGTGCGCAGCCCCGACGGCCAGCAACGCCACCGTACGCAATTTCTCAACACCAGCGGCGGCGCCACCCCGGCCAAGCTGCGGGTCTTGTTGACCTGGGACAGCGACGGCACCGACCTGGACCTGCACCTCGTCACCCCGGACGGCGCCCACATCTGGTACGGCGACCGCGTCGTCCCCAACGGCGCCGCGCTCGACGTCGATGTCACCACCGGCTACGGCCCGGAAATCATCGCCATGCCCGCGCCGATCAAAGGCCAGTACCTGGTGTACGTGAACTACTACGGCGGCGGTTACCGCAGTGACGAGGACGGCGAGCAACATGCGGCACAAGCCCTGACCACGGCGCAGATCACCGTCATCACCGAAGAGGGCACGCCAAGCGAGAAGATGGAAACCTTCGTGGTACCGATGCGCACGGCGGGGGAGTTGATGTTGGTCAAGAGCTTCAGTTACCCCTAAGGCAGCGCCAGAGTCGTTTGTGAGTGTGGGAGCGAGCCTGCTCGCGATAGCGGTATGTCAGACACCCTGATGCTGAACGTGCTGTCGCTATCGCGAGCAGGCTCGCTCCCACAGGGGGTGTCCGTGGTTTGTGACAATTAGAAATCTCACGTCGGGGAGTTGTCGGAGTCGGTTGGCTTCGACGCGAGGGTTTTCAAGAATTTCGATGAGCTTCTTTTTGAACTGCTGTCGCAGTGTTTCGCCTAGCTTGTTCCACTCCTTCAATGCACGTCGATCAAATTCAAGGCTATAGGTCATCCAGGCTGACCTTCACTCGTTGAGGGTTGGCGAGGCGCTCTGTGACCACCGCAATGAGCGCTTCATCTTCCTCACTGATTAACGCGGCCTTGAAAGGCAACTTGCCTCGCTCCGCTACGTATTGAAGTGTCTGGCGTAGCAGTTCGGAAGGCGTAACACCGAGCTTTTCCAGTTCGGCAAATGACCGCCGCTTAAGGTCATCGTCAATGCGGATGTTGATGGAAGCCATGGAGTAATACCTGTAATGACGTTTGGCGTTACGTTAGCAACTACTCCTCCCGTCCGGCACCTTTGGTTTGCGGGTTTAGCTGTTTTCAGACGAATCGGCCCCTTGTTGAGTGAGACAAAATTCATCCGGGAGCCGGGGAGTTGTGATTGACCTCGCCGCTGTGACCACCACAAAACAGTGTGGGAGCGAGCCTGCTCGCGATGGCGGTGTGTCAGACACCCTGATGCTGAACGTGCTGTCGCTATCGCGAGCAGGCTCGCTCCCACAGGGGGTGTCCGTGGTTTGTGACAATTAAAAATCTCACGCGTGAGCTATTGAGGGGCCTGGGTATTCCCTGTAGTGTTTCTCACGCGTGAGTTTTTTCGCAGTGAGGTCAGCACCATGAACAGCCGCTCTCCAACAGATCCTGCGGGGTCTGTTACCGATTCAGCGAGCCGCAAGGGAGAGCGCTCGAAACCGTCCGTGAAAAAACCATCCAGCTTTTACATGAAGCAGATGCGCGCGGGCTTGAGTGCCGCCGGGTATGTGAAACACGAAACTTGGGTGCTTCCCGAAAACCGGAGCCTGCTCAAGCAGATGGAGAAACAGCTACGCCAACCGATTCTGGCTGGCTCATTCATGTCGGAGAATTACATGAGCGCAGGTAACAACTGGAACATTGATCGCCTCTTCAGTGCCCTTCAGGCCCTCGACGAAGTGGTGGCGAACGACATCACGCTTTCCCTTGTTCAAGGCTCCGAGTCCAGCATCAAGCTGGAAATGAACGACTTTGGCGGCTTGCCGATTTACATCGCAGTGGTGGGTGATCAGATCATCGTCGACACCGTTCTGGTGGATGTCGAATCGATCAACGACGTCGCGGCCTTCAATGATGCCGTGCTGCGCAGCCGGGAAATGTTCCCGCTGTCCTCGATCGGTATCGAGTCCATGCCCAACGGGCAGATTGTCTACAACATGTTTGGCGCACTGAGTTCCGACTCCAGCCTGACCAACGTCGTGACCGAGGTCAAAACCCTCGTCGACAACGTCCAGCGCGCCAGCGAAGCCTTCGAACGTTTCTTCATCTAATTTTTCGGGAACAGGAAATATCCAATGACTCAGTCCATCTGGAGCAAATTGTTCACCGCGCTGCGTGGTGGTGCCAACGAAGTCGGCGAGTCGATCGTCGATCAACAGGCCCTGCGCATCCTCGACCAGGAAATTCGCGATGCCGACAGCGCGCTGGCCAACGCTAAGCGTGAGCTGGTCACCATCATGGCCAAACACAAACTGTCGACTGACCGCGTCAGCGAGTACAACGCCAAGATCCAGGACCTGGAGTCCAAGGCGCTGGCGGCCATCCAGGCCAACCGTGAAGACCTGGCACTGGAAGTGGCCGAAGCCATTTCGACCCTGACCTCTGAGTTGGACGCCGAGCAAAAGCACGCGACCGAGTTCGGTGGTTACGCTGAAAACATGCGCAAGGACATCGTCAAGGCCGAGAACCGCATCAAAAGCCTGCGTCAGCAAGTGGACATGGCCAAGGCCCGTGAGAGCGTGCAGAAAGCCCAGGTCAGTGCTTCGATTGCCAGCGGCGGCGCCAATGGCAAGCTGGAAACCGCCGTCGGTACGCTCAACCGCCTGCAGGCCAAGCAACAGCAACGTGCCGCTGAACTGCAAGCCCAGGACGAACTGGCCGAGGCTTCGACCGGCAACGACCTGGAGCGCAAACTGCGCGATGCCGGCATCACGCCGAACGAAGGCAGCGCCAATGCGATTCTGGAGCGCCTGAAGAAAAAATCGGCGGAGTAATCGGCTGGGCTTTGCCTTGGTGAGGACCGGCCAAGGCAAGCCAGGCACAGACCTTGTGGCGAGGGGATTTATCCCCGTTGGGCTGCGAAGCAGCCCCAATAACAGCGAGCTCGACCCAGCTGACACACCGAGGGTGTCAGGTTTCAGGGCTGCTCCGCAGCCCAGCGGGGATAAATCCCCTCGCCACAGGGTTTTGTGTTCAGCTTCAGGTTTTGTGTCTTAGTCCTGTTTTCCTGAAAATTCCCGGATTTATTGTCACCAAAGCTCTTCTATCCACGCCGCGCAGCAGGTTTAATGCTGCCCCGTGACCGCACTTGAGCACTCCGCTGCCCGTGCGATGACGTCGCCAGGAATGAACCCACGGAGTCAGGGACGAAATGTCGATTTTCCTTTTGCTGCGAACCTACGCCTCGTCCTTCTTCCATCGGTTCGGCTGGGCGGGCCTGGCCATTGCGTTGGGCGTACACCTGTCCATCGCCTGGATCGGCCTGGTGCTTCTGGGCGAACAGCACCTCATCGCTGCCGCCACGTTTATCTACTTCTATCTCACCACCACGCTCACCGTCGGCTATGGCGATCTGTTGCCACAGACATCCGGCGGGCGAATTTTCGTGGCCACCTGGATCATGCTCGGGGGCATTGCCCTGTTGACGACGGTCATCGGCAAAACCACCAGCAGCGTCATTGATGTATGGAGAAAAGGCATGAAGGGCAAAGGCGATTTCACCGGCAAGACCGGCCACACCGTTCTCATCGGCTGGGAGGGCGCCTCCAGCGAACGGGTCATCGAGTTGCTCCTGCAGGACGAGACGTCCAACGACAACCTGATTGTCATCTGCGATTGCGTGCTTGAAGAAAACCCCATGCCCGGCAAGACGACTTTTATCAAAGGTGAAAGCCTGTCCTCTGTCGCACTTTTGCAGCGTGCCGGTGTGCCGGGTGCCGAACGCGTCCTGGTGCGCACCCACTCAGACGACCTTACCCTGTCCACCGTGCTGGCGGTCAATCAACTGAACCCGGTCGGGCATGTGGTCGCCCATTTCAATGACAGTGAAGTGGCCGCCCTCGCCAGCGCCTACGCGCCCAGCCTGGAATGCACCTCCAGCATGGCCATTGAGATGTTGGTGCGTGCTTCACAGGATCCGGGTTCGTCAGTGGTCATCAATGAATTGCTTTGCGTGGGCGAGGGCGCCACTCAGTACCTGATGAAACTGCCCGAAGCGTTTGATGCCGCGTTCGGCGATCTGTATGTGCAGATGAAAGAACACCACAACGCCATTCTCATCGGCTACCGCGCCAAAGGCGCCCGGCACCCGTCGATCAACCCGCCCTGCGACACGCGGGTCGGGGGCGGCGGCGACCTCTTCTATATCGCCTCCGCGCGTCTCAAGGAAATCTCCAATGGGCTGGTTTAAACGGTTGATGGGCATGGAGGCGCCGAACTCGGGCAAGGACTCCAAATGGGTCGCCAACCCAATCCCGGCCTCCGTCGGGCCGCTGGGCCTGGCATCTGGCAAAGAACTCAGGTTCGATAGCACGCTGAAGTTGTTGCTCGACGGCAACACCGGCGTGGTCATCCCGGATGCCCAGCAGATCTGGAGCACCGGCATCGTCGACCTCGGGCAATCGAACTGGCTGACGCGCTGTTACATGAACGACGAGGACTACTGGCTGCAAGTGCACACCAGCGGCGATGTCGCCGGGCAGGTCGAGTCGGTGATCCTGTTCAATTACCTCAGTTACGTCACCCTCAACAGCGAAGCGGAGTTGCGACGCCTGGCCGGGCCCGAAAGCCTGATCGGCCTGCCGACCTACAACCACGACGGTGTCGAGTACAGCCGCGAATGGGGCACCGAGGAAGGCCAGACAGAACTGGTGGCGTTGAGCGAGCGCGTGAGCAATCCGGATGAGTCCTACAGCGTCGAGCACCGCTCAATGCTGTATGCCCGCGAAACTGGCCTGACCGATCGCCGGGAGTTCCTGCTGTTTTCCGTCGAAGAAGATGCCGAAGGCACCATCAGCTTGAGCACGTCGCTGGGCATTTCGCTGTACACCACTGACCTGAACACTTTTTAAAAAAGGAAGAAGTCCATGCTTGAAGCGCTCTCGATTTCCCTGAACAAAGCCGCCGTGCTCGGGTTTGTGTTGTACATCCTCGGTGCGGCCGTGCTGTTCGCGCTGTACCAGTTCATCTACACCCGGATCACGCCGCACAAGGAATTCGAACTGATCCGTTCGGGCAACGTGGCCGCCGCCATCGCGCTGGGCGGCGCCATCATCGGTTTCGCCATTCCGGCCAGCAATGTGATTGCCTATTCCGTCAGCATTCTGGACTTCGTCGTCTGGGCCGTGATCGCAGCGTTCGTGCAACTGCTGGCGTTCCTGGTGACCAGCCTGGTGCTCAAAGGCGCCTCTGAACGCATTAAAAAGGGTGAGCTCGCCGCGGGTATTTATATCGCGGCAGTGGCCATCAGCGTCGGCATGTTGAACGCCGCGTGCATGACGCCTTCCCAGAACTGATTGCGCCACGGAGATCCCATGAAACGAAGCAAGTACGTTCAGCTCTCGCTGGCCGCGTCGGTCGCCATGGCGATATCAGGCTGCGGCCCGACGGAAAAAACCTACCCGGTACAGAAGAAGTACAACTTCCAGTCCGTGCAGCAATGTGCCGATGAAAAACTCCCGGTAGACGTGTGCTCCGACGCCTACATGACCGCCATGGCCGAGCATCGCCGCATCGCACCGACGTACAGCAACCAGGCCGATTGCGATGCCGACTTTGTTGCCGATTGGTGCCAACAGGATTCCACCGGCCAGTTCATCCCCAGGCTGGGTGGTTTCGAACTGACCGCCGATGGCCAGGTTACCCAAGCCCAGGTGGACGCGGCCAAGGCACAACTGCCGGCCTCCGAAGCCAATGCGCAAGGCTCAGGGTTCTCCGGCACCAGCCTGCTGACCGGGTTGCTGATCGGCAACATGCTGAGCAGCAACCGCAACAGCTATTACTCCCAACCGGTCTACCGCTATCGCGATGATCGCGGCAACTACGCGTCCTCAACACTCGCCCAGCGGATTTCCAAAGGCTCGACCTTTACCAAGTCCAATCAGGCGAGGTATGGCAACTACACCGACACGGTCCGGTCCGCCAGCAAGCCGATCTCTGTTGCTTCCTCCACCTCCCGTGGCGGTTTCGGCAGCAAAGCCAGCGCCCGCAGCGGTTGGGGCGGCTCGAGCAGCTCCGGGCGATCGAGCAGTTAAGGAACGCGCGTCATGAAGAAAGTCCATTGCGCCGAACGTCATGACTGGAAACAGACCGCCGAGAGTCTCGGCTTTCTGTTCCACACCATCGACGACGAACCCTATTGGGACGAGAGCGCGTACTACCAGTTCACGCTCAAGCAGATCGAAGACGATCTGGAGGACCCGACCACCGAGATCCATGAGATGTGCATGGACCTGGTGGCCCGAGTGGTTCAGAGCGAGGAGCTGCTGGAGCGCCTGAGCATTCCCGCGCCGTTCTTCGACATGGTTCGCACCTCATGGCTCGAAGGGCATCCGCACCTGTATGGGCGCATGGACTTCTCCTACAACGGCAGCGGCCCCGCCAAGCTGCTGGAACTGAACTACGACACGCCGACCAGCCTGTACGAGGCGTCGGCGTTTCAGTGGGGCTGGTTGGAGCAATGCATCGAGCGCGGACTGTTGCCCGGGCATGCCGACCAGTTCAACAGCATCGACACCAAGCTGCATCAGGTCTTTGCCCAACTGCAACTCAAGCAGCCTTTTTACTTTGCGTCGATGAAAGACTCGATCGAAGACAAGGGCACCACCGACTACTTACGCCTGATCGCGGAAAAAGTCGGCATCGAATCGCGGCACATCGATATCGAGGACATCGGCCTTACAGGCGAAGGCCGTTTCGTCGATCTGGAAGATCGCTGGATCCCTCACCTGTTCAAGCTGCATGCCTGGGAGTTCATCTTCCACGAGCCTTTTGGTGCGGCGATTGCCCAGAGCGACACGCAGTTTTTCGAGCCGGCCTGGAAATCGATCATCTCCAACAAAGGCATCCTGCCGTTGCTGTGGGAATTCAACAAAGGTCACCCGAACCTGCTCGCAGCCCATCTCGACACTGACTCGAGCAAAGCCGTACCCAAGGGCTGGGTACGCAAACCGTTCTTTTCCCGGGAAGGCGCCAACATCGAGCTGCAAACCGCTGATGGCCTGATCGTCAAAGAAGACGGCCCCTACACCGACGCCCCCTTCATCCTCCAGGAATTCGCCCCGTTGCCGAAGTTTGGCGACAGCTACACATTGATCGGCTCCTGGGTCATCGGCGACCAGGCCGCCGGCATTGGCGTGCGGGAAGACAACAGCCTGATCACCAAGGATTCGAGCCGGTTTCTGCCGCATTTGATTCTCGACTGATTGCGATCAGTCCATCGAGGATCAAGCGACGAGAATCCCATGTGGGAGCGAGCCTGCTCGCGATGGCGGTGGATCAGCCAACATCAATGTCGACTGACTTTCCGCTATCGCGAGCAGGCTCGCTCCCACAGGTCAGGTGTTCACCAAAGATTCTTCAGGTCCACCAGTACCGCACCAGATGAAAGAAGATCGGCGCGGCGAAGCACACCGAATCCAACCGATCCAGCATGCCGCCGTGGCCTTCGATCATGTGCCCCCAATCCTTGACGCCACGGTCACGCTTGATGGCCGACATGACAATCCCACCGGCAAACCCCAGCAAGTTGATCAGCAAGGCGATGAGGAACGACTGCCACGGATTGAACGGCGTGATCCACCACAGCGCGCCACCGATCAGCGAAGCCAGCAGAATGCCGCCGACAAAACCCTCGACGGTTTTCGACGGTGACAGGTTCGGGGCGATCTTGTGTTTGCCGAACAACTTGCCGCACACGTACTGCAGCACATCCGACAACTGCACCACGATCACCAGGTAAGCGATCAGCAACAGGTTGCGCCCTTCGAAACCAGCGATGTCCAACGTCAGCAGCGCCGGCACGAACGAGATGCAGAACACCGCGATCATCAGCCCCCACTGGACCTTGGAAGCGCGCTCCAGAAAGTGCGTGCTGTCGCCGCCCAGGGACGCCAGGATCGGCAGCAGCAGGAACACGTACACCGGGATAAAGATCGAAAACAGCCCGTACCAATCAAAATAAATCAGCAGGTATTGCAGCGGCAGCGCCAGGTAAAACGCCGCCACCAAGGCCGGGTAGTCGCTGCGTCGGGTCGGTGTCAGGGTCAGGAATTCCCGCAGGGCGTAAAACGACACGGCGTAGAACAGCAGGATGACCGCGGCGTTGCCCAGCCAGAACGCGGTGCCGATCACCAGCACCATCACCCACCAGGCGTTGATCCGTGCGTTGAGGTTATCGATGACCGAATTCGGCGCGCCTTTTGTCCGCAGTTTGAGAATGAAACCAATCACGGAGGCCAGCAGCAGAATTGCGCCGATCCCGCTAAACAGCATCAGGGTATGTCTATCCATGTCAGACGTGCTCCGGGGCCAGTGCCAGCAGCGCGGCCCGGCTGCGTTCAAGGAATTGCTCTTTGCCTTCATCTTCTTCGATGCACAGCGGCGCGCCGAAACTGGTGGTGCACAACAGCGGCAACGGCAGTACCCGACCCTTGGGCATGACGCGATTGAGGTTGGCGATCCACACCGGAATCACCTCGACCTCGGGGCGGCTTTTCATCAAGTGATAGATCCCGCTCTTGAACGGCAACAGGCCGTCCTCCGGGTTGCGCGTGCCCTCGGGGAAGATGATCAGCGAGTCGCCGTTTTCCAAGGCATCGAGCATCGGCTGCAAAGGGTTGTACGAAGGGTCCTTGCGCTCGCGGTCCACCAGCACGCCGTTGAACACCCGGTTGATGATGTAGCGCCGCAGCGGGCTGGTCTGCCAATAATCGGCGCCCGCCACCGGCCGGGTAAGCTTGCGCAGCGCCGGCGGCAACGAGGCCCACAGCAGCACGAAGTCGCCGTGGCTGCTGTGATTGGCGAAGTAGATCCGCTGCACCGGTTGCGGCGCGCAACCGAGCCACAGGCTGCGAGCGCCCGTGAGCATGCGGGCGGCGGAGGTGATGAGGCTGGCGACCACGGGTTCGAACATGAGGATTCCTTGTCCTGAGAAACATAAGCGTAACTGTGGCGAGGGAGCTTGCTCCCGCTGGGCTGCGCAGCAGCCCCCAAGAGGCTGAACACAATCAATCTGATACACCGCAGTGCTTGGTTTTGGGGCTGCTTCGCAGCCCAGCGGGAGCAAGCTCCCTCGCCACAAAAGCTATCTAGATACCTGAAGTTAGCCAGGGACTTGTGAGGATCAAGCCCAGCGTCAAGACAACTTGCGTGGCCAGCAACAACGACTGGCGGCGCAGCAGCAACAACGCGCCGTGCCGGCGCTCGGTCCAGAGGCGACCGCTGCGTTCGACCGGTTGCAGGCCGAGGGCGGTGAGGGCTTGATCCAATGTATAGGTTCGTTCGGCCAGCGATTGGGTGCTGTCCGCCATGCGCTGGAACAGGTCGGCATCAAACGCCACGCGCTGCGCCCAGTACTTTTGCAGCACGCCAAGCATGAATATCACGACGCTAAAGCACAGCAGCCACGGATTGACGCTACCGACCAAAAGTTGAGCCAGCCCCAGCAGCGCCGCTAACAGGGTCAGCCCCGTGGAAAGCTGATCCAACGAGTGACCTCGGCGCAACAGGCTCGCCACCGTGTGGAGTTCCATATCACTGATCATGGTCATTCCTCGTGCTTGTGGATAACCGTTCCAACGCCCGACGGTGCGCCGGATGCAAAACAACCTGCGGGCGGGCCCGCTGGATTTGGACGATGGCCGCATCGACGCTGGCGGCCCGGCCAGTGTGCAACAACCACGCGGCCACAGCGCTGGCGCTGCGCGAATAACCCAAGGCGCAGCAGACCAGCAGCGGCCCATGCTGACGAAGGTTCTCGATCATCCGTGCAGCTTCCAGGCACTGCTCGGCACTGGGCGCGGTCAGGTCAAGCACCGGCAATGCGCGATAGGCGATGCCGGTGCTGTCCATGGACATTTCGGCGCAAAGGTCGAGCACGCCGGTAAACGCACTGTCCTTCAATTCCATCGGCGTGGGAATGCGCCCCAGCCAGACGTTATCGGCCACCTGATCGGCCTGCGGATGCTTGCGCGTCCACCATCGGGAATTGATCCACGCCGCCGCTAGGTAAGGCGCCAACAGCCAGCGCACCGCCGGGCTCAATCGGCCATCCGCGCGCTTCTGAAAGCCATCGGCACCGAACACCAGGTAATTCAGCGCCACCCCCAGCACCGCCACCGCCGGCCAGATCAACCAGAGCCACGCGCCACCCAAGGCAAACGCCGGAACGAAAAACGCCGCAGCCCCTAAACCATAGCGCAAAGCCAATCGCAGACGAGCCGGGTCCGCGGTCACACGCGCATTTTTCAGCGGGCTGGGCCGATCCAGCGGCCACAACCAGACACACAACCACCCGGCCAACGCACCTGTGGGCAGGTCAATAAAGTGATGTTGATACGTGGTCAGCACCGACACGCCAATTAGCGCGAACCAACCGTGCATCAGCCAACGCCAGAGCCCTTGCAGGTGCCGCTGATAACACACCCACAGCACCACCAACAACGCGATGTGCAGTGACGGTGCCTGATTGAACGGCTTGTCGAACCCGGCCAGCACGTCGAACAGCCAACCGAACACCCCATCCATTTCCGGCCGGGCGAAGGTGAAGCGCAACGGCCAGATCAGAAAACAACTGACCGCAATCGCCTGGGCCGTGAGCAGACGCAAGGCGTGGCGTTTGAGTTCTTCGCGGCTGTTGGGCAACAGCAGGGACAGGCCGTACAGCAGATCAATCGACCAATAGGGCACGATGGTCCAGGCCATGAACGGCATGTAGCTTTCCCAACCAAACACCAAGCTGCCCACGTCGTCCCGCTGAGACGTCACCCAAGTGGCGAAGCCATAGGTGCTGAAAAACAACGGCGCCAACAGCAGTAACCACAGCACCGCCGGCTTCAACAGGCCGGGCTCGCGGGTCGGGGCGATGACGGCGCTCATCACTGCACTCGCTGAGCCAGCGAAACGCTGAAGATGCCCCACTCATCGACCCGCAAAGTGATCTTGCGGAAACCCGCCGCCTCCACCAGTTGATCCATCTCCGCCTGCGTGCGCCTGCGCATCACCCAGGCCTGCCCGGCGCGGTGGCTGGTGAGGGCGCGGGCGATCAGTTCCAGTTGTGGGTGCCACGGCTGCCCGGTGTAGACCAGGAATCCGCCAGGCTCCACCGCCTCGGCCAGGCCGGCGAGGGAGTCACCGACCATCTGATTATCGGCAAACAACTCATACAAACCGGACACCACCGCGAGCGTCGGTTTGGGCTCCAGCGCCGCCAGATTCGGGCGATCAAAGGCATCACCTTTGACGAACTGAGCGATATCGCCCAAGCCCTTCTCAAGAATCAGCGCACTGCCGTCCCGCACGTTGATGTCGCTGTAGTCGCGCAGCAGGATCGACTCCGGCAACGGACTGACACCTTGCAGCGCTTCGAGAATGTAACGGCCATGACCCGCGGCGATGTCGACAATGCGCACTTCGCGGTCCTGCTCGCGCAAACTGCCCATGGCCAAACGCAGCAGCTCCTCGACGTGCAACTTGCGCTGACGAATCCCGCGCCAGCCGATGGAGTTCAGGTAATTCTGGTCAATCATCCGTCCCAGGGCCGAGGTGCCGGTGGGGCGATTGCGGTAGACGTAATCCAGCGTGCTGCCGGAGTCGAAGCCGGTGTCGAAACCCAACTTCACCCCAGCCGACAACTTGCTGCCAAAGCGCATGCTGGCGCGGGTCATGCGCCAGTACAGGTCGCGCAACGAATTGTGCGGCAGCGGCGTCGCCAAGGCTTCGGACTCGGCGCAGGTCGCGCCCAGGCGATCAGCGTCCAGCAGGGAAGGGCGGTCCAGCGGGCGGGCAAAGTTTTGCAGAATGAACCGACGGGCACTGGCAATGGCCGGCGCTCGGTTTTTCTCGCCGAGGGTGTCGTGGAAGAACCCCGGCAGAATGTGTTTCTCCTTGTGCACACTGCCCAGCCGCTCGAAGAACTGCTCCTGGGGTTTGCGCTGCACCACAAAGTCGGAACCTGAGATCAACAACTGCGTCGGCACCTGAATCGCCTGGGCATCGGCCACCACGCGGTCGGCGGCTTCGTACAGGCCCAGCAGCACATTCACCGAAATCGCCTTGGTGATCAGTGGATCGCTGTCGTAGGACGCCACCCGCTCCGGGTCATGGCTGAGGAATTTCGCCTTGACGTAACTGTTGACGAAAAAGTTGCCGCGAAACCGCCGCATCAGCGCCAGGCCCGGACGAGCGAAAGGCACGTAAAGCTTGACCTTGAACGCCGGCGACGCCAGCACCAGCGAGCGAATGCGCGGCGCGTAATCGTGAACCCAGGTCGACGCAATCACCGCCCCGACACTCTGCGCCACCACGGCGATATTCTGTTCGTCGATCTGATGCGTTGCGCCGATGTGATCGCAAAGCGTCTGCACATCCCGCGCACTGGTGGCAAAACTCGGACTGTCGCCGCGCGCGCCCGGCGACTGGCCATGGCCGCGTGCATCCCAGGCAAAGAAGTCGAACCCGGGCAAATCCAGCTCATCCACCAGATGCGCAATGCGCCCGGAGTGTTCATGACCCCGATGAAACAACAACACCGCCTGACGAGGCTCACCCGGCGCCGCATCGACGGCCGGCCAATGCCGGTAAAACAAATCCACGCCGTCAAAGGTGGTAAACGTCAGTTCCTGGGCTTCGCGCATTGCAACTTCCTTATGCTGAGGGAGCGTTTTCCGTCACTTGATTCAGGCCATGACGCACCCGATTGACCAAGGTATAAACCAGCAGGGCGGCTACCACCGCCATCACACCATCAACCCAGAGTGTCCCGAGCCAACCCAGGGCAATCCCGGTCGCCAGCACGCCCAACACAAAGGCGCGATCACTCTTGCCCATCGGCCCGTCATAGCGCCGCGAAGCCCCCACCATCGCCCCCA
This sequence comes from Pseudomonas rhizophila, assembly GCF_003033885.1. NCBI lineage: Bacteria > Pseudomonadati > Pseudomonadota > Gammaproteobacteria > Pseudomonadales > Pseudomonadaceae > Pseudomonas > Pseudomonas rhizophila. Next base: position 1,600,894 of record NZ_CP024081.1, read on the forward strand.
GCACACCGGCGTATTCGCTGAACAACGCCAACAGCGTGACCAACAACACCAGCAACAGACTGGCATCGGCAAACAGGGCAAAAGGCAGGATCAAGGCAGCGTCGGCGATGATATCGCATAGCTCATTGAGGTAGGCGCCCAGATGCGATTGCTGCCCGAACTCCCGCGCCAACATGCCATCCACCGCGTTCAACGCCATGCGCAGAAGCATCCAGATCGGCACCAGGATAAACACCCCCGGATGATTGGCGAACCATGCCACCACGGCCCCCACCAGCACAGAGACAACGCCGGCGAGCAGGGTGACCTGATTGGCGGTGATGCCCTTGTCGTAAAGGCGCTGGACCATGGGGCGCAGCAGGTTCTGGAAGGCGGGTTTGAGCTGGTAGATGGAGGGCATGGGAATGAAATCTCGGCCGGTTACGGGGCTGGGCTTGTTCAGCTGCGAGATTACGATAGTTGGGGTTTGGCTGGAGGGGTAATTCTCGAGATGCGCGCGGGTAGGCATCTGGCAACGAATTCACCGGTGAATAAAGAACCCCTGTAGGAGCGGGCTTGCCACAAGCCTCTGTGGGAGCATAGCTTGCTCGCGATAGCGGTTCATCAGCCAAACAGGTCAACACCCTGTTGTCCCAAACATAAGGAACGCTCCAAATGCCGCAAATGGATTGGCTCGAAAACCACATGGACAAATGCGACCAGATGGCCGAGTGGCTTCACCAGGAATTCAGCTATGAATTCGCCCAGCAATCCCTCGCCAGTTGGCAGCAAGAGTTCGCTGCGGGCCAACGTGATGGACACTGGAAATGCCTGATCGCCACGGAGCAAGACCAGTTGCTAGGCGGCGTCTCACTGGCCAGCGACGACCTGCCCGACCGACCAGAACTCGGCCCATGGCTGGCATGCGTCTTCATCACCCCAACCGCCCGCCGCAGAGGCCTTGCCGCGCAACTGATCGAAGGCATCTGCAACCATGCCAGAGAAGCGGGATTCACCACCTTGTACTTGCACACCCACAACCAGCGCGACTACTACACCGGGCTTGGCTGGGAAGTGCTGGAGCGCTTTGAGGCATGGGGGAAAGAGCAATGGTTGATGTCGCGGCAGCTGTAGCCACCGCCGGGCCGCACACCAGCGAGTCGATTGTTCCTACGCGGATCCTGGGCATAGGCAACCCCCCGACACAACCCCAGCACCCATCAAGCATCTGACCCACCGCCATAGCAGTCATTTCGCGCATCCCCTGTGGGAGCGAGCCTGCTCGCGATAGCGATACACCAGTCAACATCAGCGCCACTGATTCACCACCTCACGAGCAGAACACGGCAATCCGCTCCCTCTATGCACTGCCTCCCATTGCGCAGTTACGCGCGCTTCCACCAATCAGCGATTCAAAGCACCGAGCGTGCAGGCAACGTCGCCGATCTACCCTGGAACTAACTTCTGCAAACGTTCATGGCTGAAACGTATCAGCTACAAGAAAAACCAAAATATGCACAAATGCATTTTTTCGCTTGACCCACATGGGTGAGCCTCTATAAGGTGGTTTCACTGTATGTGCATACAGTATTTCTAAAGCGTCATTTATTTGAATCCATTCATGGACGAGGCACTACCTTATGAAAACCAACACTGAAAAATTCGGTGTAACACCCCATCAACCCAGCCTTTGGACCCGCGCTGATGCGTTGAAAGTCCGGGCAGATGACCCCACCACCACTCAGCCGCTGGTCCGCGCGGATTTCCCGGTACTGAACAACGACGTATTCATCTGGGACACCATGCCCCTGCGCGACCTGGACGGTAACGTGACCTCCGTCGATGGCTGGTCGGTGATCTTCACCCTGACGGCCGATCGTCATCCAAACGACCCGCAGTACCTCGATGAGGACGGCAACTACGACATCCTCCGCGATTGGAACGATCGTCACGGTCGGGCAAAGATGTACTACTGGTTTTCGCGTACCGGCAAGAACTGGGAATTCGGTGGCCGTGTGATGGCCGAAGGCGTTTCGCCGACCGCTCGCGAATGGGCCGGTACGCCGATCCTGTTGAACGACCGCGGTGAAGTGGACCTGTATTACACCGCCGTCACCCCAGGCGCGACCATCGTCAAGGTGCGCGGTCGGGTGGTGACCACTGAACACGGTGTCAGCATGGTCGGCTTCGAGAAGGTCAAGCCGCTGTTCGAGGCCGACGGCAATATGTATCAGACCGAAGCACAAAACGCTTTCTGGGGTTTCCGCGACCCATGGCCATTCCGCGACCCGAAAGACGGCAAGCTGTACATGCTGTTCGAGGGTAACGTGGCCGGTGAGCGCGGCTCACATAAAGTGGGAGAGGCAGAAATCGGCGATGTGCCGCCAGGTTATGAAGATGTCGGCAACTCGCGCTACCAGACCGCCTGCGTTGGCATCGCCGTAGCCCGCGACGCGGACGGTGACGACTGGGAAATGTTGCCGCCACTGCTGACCGCCGTGGGCGTAAACGACCAGACCGAGCGCCCGCACTTCGTGTTCCAGGATGGCAAGTACTACCTGTTCACCATTAGCCATACCTTCACCTATGCCGACGGCGTGACCGGGCCGGACGGCGTGTACGGTTTCGTCGCGGACTCGCTCTTCGGCCCTTACGTGCCGCTGAACGGTTCCGGCCTGGTGCTGGGCAACCCGTCCTCGCAGCCATTCCAGACCTACTCGCACTATGTAATGCCAAACGGCCTGGTGACCTCCTTCATCGACAGCGTACCGACCGACGAAACCGGCACGCAGATTCGTGTGGGTGGCACTGAGGCACCCACGGTGGGCATGAAAATAAAAGGGCAGCAGACCTTCGTGGTGGCCGAGTACGACTACGGTTACATCCCGCCGATGCTCGACGTCACGCTCAAGTAAACCGACGCAGGGGTTTCAGGCAACGGGTTTGAGGTCGATGTCAAAATCGTTGTGGATATGATCGAGATATCCCGCCTGATTCATTGCGACGTTGCTCGCAAGCCCCATTGAATAACGAGTCGTAACCCTCTTCGCGACTGGCTGCAAGGATGCAGTCGGTCGCGAATGCGTTCCCTCGAGCAAACCCGCTCTGCCATTCCTATGTTTGAAATGCCTGACGTGTCGCCATTTTTGGATTTCAGCGACACGTTCTATCGTCATGTCGCCAGCAGCGACATATGCATACACGTTCCTCTGTGGGTGCGAGCCTGCTCTCGATAGCGGCTCATCAGCCAAATAGATCAGCAGCCTACAGACCAATCTGCAGCCCCGACACAACCCCAATATCCAGCCGACATCGCCTTGCGCTATTGCTTACAGTTGATTCGGAATGTCTGCTTGCCAATGGATATTGTTGAGGGTGAGGTAGGGCGTGACGCAAGCTGTCCTTCGGTCACAAAAAAGGTCTTGCATAGCAAGACCTTTCCGAAAACTAAGGTGGATATAAAAAAGACTAATCAATGAAATTCCACGCATTTATAGAGCAAGATAGCCGTCCTCAATCATCTGTCCCCGTAGTTTCCAAAGTTCTATACACTGACGTTCTGTAGGAAGCTTATGGGGGATTTGAGTTGCGATGCTCAATAGACTAACCTGCTTGGGCGAAAGTTTCCCCTTCTTGACCCCCCAATTTAATAGACGTGTCCATTCCGCGCCGGGCAAGTCTACGACCATAATTTGAAGTTGTATGCCATCATCTGTTTTTTGCATCGTCTTCGATTTTTTTCCATCCTCAACAGAGAGGCGCACATCCTGAAGAAAATCATCTGAGTTTAAAACTAGCTTTACTTTGGTGTTCTTTACTTGTTCCCAACAGGCTTGCATTTTTGCCCATTCAGTGACGTTATCCTTGGGTCTGTCAGGATCGGTAAGCACGAGAAAAACTTTTTCTGCAATTATAGATAGTTGGTCGCATAGTGCCTGCGGAACAGCCTGTAGGTCCCAAATAGCTCTGAAGTTGAATTGCTTGCCCAGTGCGTCCTCAGATATCAAATTATGAAGCTTAGCGATCGAGTAGGTTACGATGTTTGCACGATAACCCCCTTGGTACCATATCTGTTGGCTAACTAGAGACTCCGTTTTTCTGAAGATTATAGCTAGAGCAACTATGCTGCGAAAGTACTCTTCGTTATAAGTCTTGCCGTCCGATGTCCATGATTTTGAAATGATGTCAGCAAAAAATATAAAGTTTTTTTGCGCCCCCATGCTTACTCTATGGGGTTGCTCGCGCCAACTATTTTCATATTTTGCAACATCGGTTTTTGTAAATAGCTGGTTTTTTGGGTTCTGTACTAAGAAGTGGTTTTTTTGTGCGCTTGTGAGCTTGGCTTGTTCATTAAAATACTGACCTCTAGCTCGCTCATAAAACCAATGTGTTCCAAATTGTGCCCCAGTTTTGGGCGAGGTGAACAGTCGTCGAGAGAATTCTTGAAGGCGAATATGAAACGGGTGATTGGAGAAAAAGTCTGCATCGCTAACTTTATTCTGGCTATTCGCGTAACGTGCAATTTCCGGAGTTAATTCCCCAGCTTTTTCCGGTGGCAGAACAGAAAGTTTCATCTGCACCATAACTTTTGAGAGGTCCAAGCAGTCTTTACGTGCAGTACCACCTCTCTTTGCAAACGCTAACGATGCCGTGGTTTGTCCTCCGTTCACAATTTGAAGGTTCACCGCGCTTCGAATACGCATCCCCCCCCCCGCATCCTCCTCTAGTACAACGTTTTCAGCAGTCGCCGCAATTCCATTATTGAATGCAAAAAACATCTCTGGCTGATTACGAATCGTGTTTTGTATTGCAGCGTTCACCTTGCCTTTTGTACTCAAAAAAGTTCGAACATTACCTTCAAGCAATCGGCTGCCGTAAATGTCGTATATATCCGCTAAAGTGTCGCCGGGAATCATGCAAAGATAAGCGCTATAGTCCCCCTGAGATTCGGCAGCAGCAAGGCATTTCAGACCGCTCGTTTCGTTTGTCGAAAAATCAACAACAAGATCATCCCGTCCAGTAGCTGAGATATAAGCTGAATGAAATCGTCCGATATCCCAGATATGGAATTCGACAGGAGTACCGCTCACGGCATCTTCAGGCCATCCTTTCTGACGAGTTTTTAGCATGCCATCGCTGACGAAATAGAAACGGTATTTCGTTATTTTCGAATGCCAATTCATTAAGTCACATGCGAAGCCAAAGCCTGGTTGGCTTTCGTCTACACTACCGTCAGTTAAATTACCCTCCAATGCCTCTTCAAGAAAGGCCCGCAAATCACCGAGTGCAGCCTTTGCATCGGAAGTAATAAACGAGGGCACTTCATCCTCATTAAAAAAGTCAGCTATCAAAAGAGCCATAGAGTTGTCGGCATCATCGAATGAATAGCCATCCACTCGGAGTCTTTTGCGCTTTCCATTGACGCCCTCAAATCTGCACATTTCGAAGGAAAGAAGCTCCTCCGCCTCTACCAGCCTCTCTCCGCACTCCTCCACAAATGTGGTGCGAATAAAGTCGCGCGAAGATTCGGCTTTTGAACGGACGGTTTCTATGATGTCTTTATGAAATGTGAGGAGATCCATATGACTTACCCGTGCGCTATATCTGAAAAGGGATGCAGCTTTGGAGATTTAGTTTGTATTTGACACTACGAATTCCTGGTGATAGATCTTGTGGGCGAATACAGGGAAAACCAGCGCTGACTTTATAGCGGGTTACTTTTCCTAGAGTCATTACCCACGCGTCATATTCGGGGCGTATAACATAGCCAGATCTTAGTAGCGCACTTTCAAATGCTGAATACGTATCAAAATCTGATTTAATTGTTCTTCGAATTTCATCAATCAACTGATTCAGTGTGAAGCCAGCTTCCGTATCCTCAGATCCACTACCGAGCTCGATAACAATGAGCTCCAACTCTCGTTGGGTGAAGTCAAGTTGTCTTTCTGAGGCTATTATAACCTCATTCGCCGCAGGCCAAATTGTTTTGACCTCCCACGCGTTTTTTTCAAATTGGAAGTCCTGATCAGCTCGATCGGGTCCTTTCCAGCTCTGAACTGCCGCTGATGCGCTAATAGTCCCAATTAATGTCTTTAGGTGAAGAAGCTCACCAGTCAATCCTCGAACTTGCCCTTCGGTCAATAAATCGAAATTCCCCCGTTCAAATAGCAAGCGCCAGCTAACAAGGCGAGCTAAAACAAATGGAAGGCCTCTAGATTTCTCCCCGCATTGACGTGAGGATTCAATTAGGTCTCCGCAGAAGAGCAAGAATAACTCGGAAAGCTCAGGTTTTTCTAATATGAAAAGTAGAGACCATTGGTTATCTTCTCGGAGCACGCTGTGAATTTTTACTGATTGGAGTTCCAACTCAATACTAGGGTTTTTTTGTGTAATCAACAGGAGTGTGAGCCGGCCCATTGAGTCCACACCTGCGTAAAAATCGAGTAAGTGCTCCGCGTCAATTCGGCGAAAACCGGATCCGACACCTTCCGATTTAATCGCCGTCCAGATGGATTTAACCTTATTCATCATCTTCATCGTCCTCATCATCGTTGTCGTCTATGGAGGGATTATCTCCAGACAAAATATTTCTGAGTTCGACAAGGTTAATACGATAAGCGACTCGGTGACTCGACACGTTAAGAGAGGGGAAGCTTAGACCTATTGCCACCAGCGCATCACAATCGGGCGGAAGCGTATAAGCGATTTCCTCATTGCTCTCATCTCTCGGTTGAATCAAATGGATCAGCAGCAGCGGCGCCTGCCTTACAGCAGCATATGCTTTACCTGGTATTGTTTGAACGCTTTTCTTGGACTCGCTTCGGAAACGAAGGTCTGCTGCCTGAACTTCAGTTTCAGATAATCCCACTTTCTCATCACCTGCAGAACCCACTCGAAGTTTGTTTCCGTTAACAAGCAAGGCTTTGATACTTTCATCAATGGAGATTTTCCGAATTCGCCTTTTTACTTCTATGTCACCAACAAATCTGATTGAATCTCCGCTACCTGTTGGTAAAGCCACATCCCAGTGATCGAGTTTGTCGTCATTTGATTTCTCGATAAATTCTGCCAAGCTCGATGTTTGTAGTTTGATGCTAAGGGGATGGTTGACAAATGCCTTTAAGAATTTTACAACCAATTGCTTCGGTACGGATCGCCATACCGGAAAGGAGCCATTCTCAGGTTTTGCAGTTGGGCACGAGATCACTGAACGTACGAAACTTTGTGCTTCCTTATAGTTGGCGGTAACTATAGAAGGGTCTTTCAATAATCTAGGCGACTCTAAACTTTCTTCAGTTATAGAAATGATTTGTATTATTTCGTCCGAGTCCCTCATTTTATTTCTGGCTGTAATGAGTAGTGACTCAGGGTGAGACCTTACGCGCAATCCAAAGTCAATTGGTTTAAGGCGCGAGTTCTGCATTCGACGCACTTCATTACGTAGTTCGTCGGTGGCCTCCGAAATATGGGCATACCAATCAGCGGTTTCCTCAGTCATCCAGATTTTACACAGATCTTCATAGCCAACGCGATAGCCGAACCACCGCCCCATTTGAAGCAACGCGTCGTACATCTGAGTAGATCTGTAGAAATAACTGACACACAGTCCTTCTAACGTTAAACCACGCGCCAAGCTATTACCGCCTACCGCTATAACTCTTAGTCCATGTTCTTTGTAGGCGGTGTAATCTAGGCTAGCTGGTCCACTTTTTTGGTTTACGGCCGTAGTTTGAATCGGTAGTGTGGAGGCCACAAGCTGGGCTTGGACTTGGCCCCAAGATACCTCCAAATTGGAAAAATGCCGTTGAAACTTATTAAAAAGAGTGCTTATGGTTTGGTTTTGTATCGCCTCATCGAAGGACAATGATGCATAATTCTGAATGTCACCCTGCATCAGGCGGACCTCATGGTCCAAGATATCTCTTACTTGATCTTGTATTAGTGTGAAATGACTCACGTTTACTAGCATGGATCTGTGCTTTGGCATACTCGCACGAATATCCATCAGTGTATTAACCAAAAAAAAGCACACAACAGCGTCTATTAGAGAGGGGGGAACACCCTCTATGTTGCTATCAGAGGTTTGCCCACGAGGAAAATATTCTTCCGCGTCGTGAATTACCTCTAAGCATTTCAAATCAGATGTTTCGCTGAAAATCCGGCTTGCCCCAACATAGTTTGTAGGGGCTTCCAAGGTGTAAATAAAATCACGAGGAAATAAATCATCCCCCTCAACATTGTTCGTGGTGTCGGGATTTATAAATACATTCGCGAAGGGAGTGGCGGTGAATCCAACGTAGCTGGATCTCGGAAAAACTTTTAGCAACCCTCGTATGGCCGAATTTATCGCAGTTGCTTTTTTGGGGTTTGTATTAATGGACGCATTATCTGCTTCGTCATCAATCAGCAGTAGGGGGATGTCAATATTTCCACCTGCACTTGCATTATAGTTAACCAGCCAGTCGGCAAGATTTTCGAGAATCCGCTTATTTTTTTTTACTACAAGGAGTACCGGTTCCCTATAGTCTCTTAACCTAAATCCTAACTGATTTACAGTTGTTGCCTTGAAGTCGCCTACTGTAGATGTAAAAACCCCTGCTGACCTCGCAGCGTCAATTAATCCTACCCCGATTTCTTTTCTATGGCGTTTTCTGTTATTAACGACGCCCGAACTATCAAGCCCAACGAAGCCCGCGTCCAAACGTTCTTGGGTTTGCCGTCTCAAACTTTCTAACGTGCCCGTCAACAGAATCACTAGCTTATAACCGGCATCTGCTGCTTTGCAGATTAGACCAGTGTAATTTGACGTCTTCCCCGACTGAACGTCGCCCATTACCAAGCCCCGACGAGGCCATCCGGTGCGACCCGATGGATCTCCCATCAAATCCAAGATCTCATCTGTAACCTTGTCTAGAGAATTAACGACCTTGGGGCCCCAACCTTGTTTCAAAAGGTCTGTTTTATAGCGATTCCAATAAAATGGGTCGATTTCGGCTTTTCGTGCTCTTAACCATGGGTTTTGTTCGTCGTAAACACAGTCTCCCAATCCCATGTCAACTGTAAGGGCCTCATGAAGTCGCTTAATAACAGTTTCAAACTCCTCGTCGGTGACTGTATAGGGTGGGATTGACCGAAGAGTGGAGGCTAAGTCTAAAATGCCTCCCTCGGTTGGAATCCCATCCACCGTCAGCGCCGTGATAACACCTAGTTCCAAACGTCGAGCGTTCGCTGACAATACCTTCCTGGAAGCCTCACTCATGACTCATATTCCTCAATGATTTTTTTTGTCAGCGCCGGATACAAATTAAATGGTTCAATCAAGTGGAGGGACATTAGCAGTTGTTTTCGAGCCGGTGAGTCCAAAGGCATATTGCTCAGAAGATCGGCGATCATGCCGTTAATGCTTTCGACTGAACTGTCGTTGGCGAAGTCAGATCTGATATCGCTCGCCATCCGATTATACAAGGCGTCTGCGGGGAAGGAGCTTTCGATAACGCCTAGGATCAGATTGAGCTGCATTCTCCCTTCTTTATCGAGAGACTTAGAAAACTCTGAAATTAGTGGGTGCTTTCGATTGATATCGAATCGGACCCCTGATCTATCGATAACTTCGTTCCATCCAGTAGCGACCTCAGAGTCAGAGACTTTTCGGCCTTTAAAAGTGATGGTTCGCCCACTTACGGCTCTAATTCTATCTACGGTTCGTTTCAGATTTAATCGGACTATCTCAGGAGGGTGGGCAGCCGATTTTTTTATGTCTAAGGTCCAAAGATGATCGAGCGCATTTGGAATGTCCACCCGAACGCGCGCAAGTTTGCTCAGCTCATCTTTTCGCGCCAAGCGAAACCATGTGCCCCAAATGATTAGTCGTCTATTTCTGTAAATATAAAAACCCTGCTGGCTTCGAACTCCCTCGGTTCCCCCAACAAGTTGTGTGTCGTTATTACTAAGTTTGCTTATGTGAGGCAAGATAAAGGGTTTGACCACGACCTTCTTGCCCTCTACGGAAAAAATTTCCTCATCCAATGGCTGTGTGGCTTTGTGATGGGTAAGGAACGGGTCAAACGGCACAATTAAAGAGCCGTTCAAAGCTATTGAAATTTTAGGTTTGCTTCCCTCTTTAACTAGGAATCTATGGAAAACAAGTGATAAATGCTCGCGAGCGGTCAACATCTTCATGCCTAGCGCACTTTCTGGATCTGTCTCTCCAATAAGTAATTTATCTAAGTTTTGCCACAATACGATTGTTCCAGTTTTCTGCAACGAAAGCTGATTAAAATGAGGTAGAGCTTGGTATTCTGATGCTTCTAGCTGAAGCATTACCCAGGCACCTTTTTCGATAACGACATCAAGGTCCCAGCAATAGGCACTTATGTTCGCATCTTGTTTCGAAATAACTGTCATGCGCCGGCATTGAGATATGGAAGCGGTTTTTAATCCTAAGCCGTAGCGGCCCATATCTTCTCCGCTTCTTTCTAAAAGGGGATTTTTACTGCCGTGTCGCATCGCGTTCTGTAGCGCCTCATGCGACATACCTTTTCCATCGTCTATAACCGCGATGTAAGGAGTATCGTTAGGGCGGAACTCGATATAAATCTCTTTTGCGTGGGCGGAGATACTGTTATCTATCAAATCCGCCACGGCCGAATCCAATGTATATCCAATAGATCGCATTGACTCGAGCAAGGAGGCTGCGTGGGGAGGGTGTTGAACCTCTTTCATCGCAGCCGCCTTCCGGTACGGAAGTCAATCGAAATGGTCTCGAACAGAAGCATCCTTGTCCCCCTGCGGGCTGGTGTTAATTCCTTGCAGTCCATCCTGCCGCGCAGCATGGCTTTGATCATAGATTAGCCGACAAGGCATGACATCTATTGGCCACCATTCTTTACACAAATTTAGCTATGTCGCAAGTCCGATTCGTTGGTGGCGTTGCGTTATGTACCGTAGCAACCCCGTTTTCAGCTGATCATGGAGGCCACATTCCTTTCGGGACGCTGAGAGGAGATTCTACCCTTGATAATACGCTCGACTACTCTCGCAATTTTACTTGCAAGTAGAGGAGGAACGGCGTTGCCGACTTGATGGTATTGTTGTGTGCGATTTCCCAGAAAAAAATAATTATCGGGAAAGGTTTGTAATCTGGCCGCTTCCCTTACAGTCAAACTGCGACATTGATTAGGGTCGTAATGAATGAAATAGTGTCCATCTTTCGAGATGTGGCTGGTTATGGTAGAAGAGTGCTGGCGATCAATTTGAACCCGAAAACGATCACTAAATTTACCACTTTCCCAGTTTTTATGGTCAGGTGCTAATCCAGGAAGATTGAATTCTTGATGACCCTTTGGAGAGTAGTGATGGGCCTGCGCGAAGACTGACGCATAAATATAGCGCTTAAGATCAGCGCTCATGTGGCTTCGAGCTTCGTGGTTGAGCCAAACGCCTAATTTAGAGTCTGTAAGCCAAGAATTTAGTTCGTCCGAGTTTACTGATCCACTCCAAGAGCTGGTTTTTTTAACGCGTAGTCCTCCATTGTTTAAACTTCCGCCCGAAAAAGAATCTCGAAATATCCTAAGTTTCATTTCTAAAGTGAGATCCTTTTTTTCGGACGAAATAAGATCCCTATGTAGGGTTTCGAGATGTCTCAAAATCTCGTTGCACCACTTGTCTGGGGTGTCATTTCCTCTGGAGAGTGTACTGCGCAGTGGAGGGAGGTTTCCAAGAACGTCCCTAACGGTGACAGGTGGAGCGGATGCAAGTTTGTGTTCGCTTATGCCGCCAACGTAATCCTCAGATACGCCTACTAGTATAACTCTGTGGCGACCTTGCGGAATGCCGTAATCTTCTGCGCGTATTATAAAATTATTAAAATCTATAGAGTCTGGCTCCATCCCAGATTCATAGATGTCATCTGAAACTAAAGAGCAGATTTTATATTTTTTTCCGGTTCCGTTTTTTATCCCCAGCGCCGCATCAGGGTCGGCAAGGTCTTGGAGTATTTGGGGGAAAATTTGCGTGCCACCAACTTTTGAGGAAAGAATTCCTTTGACGTTTTCCATGACAAATACAGCAGGGCGCTTTCTCTGGATTATTCGCAGGTATTCCCTATATAAAAAGTGACGATGATCATCTTCCGCTTTGTAGTCGATATTTCCTTTGTTGCGCGCGCGCCCAACAATTGAATAAGCTTGACAAGGAGGTCCACCAATTAATACCCAAGGCTTACTGGTATCCAGTCGTTTCTCCAGAATCCGGTCTAGTTCGGCATTTCCTTCTACGCTTCCGAGTTTAATTTGACGAGCTTCGGTGTCGGCATGTTGCCATTCTTTATAACTGTCTGAGCTCCAAGGTTGTGCCACACCAGCCGTTTCGCAGTAATAATAATAATCTTCAAGGGCTGCTGGGTTGTATTTTTTTAGCGCTCGATAAAATGCGCGAAGTCTCAGTGTGGATCGAGCGAACGGATCCATCTCGGCAGAGACTAATATATCAAAGCTTCTGCCCCCACTGAGTGAAGAGAACCCTTCACCTAGGCCGCCGGGGCCGGCAAAGAGATCCACGACCTGTAAAGGGTTGTCACAATTCATGAGCTACATCTGCCAAAGGTAATCGAAAGTGGATGTTGTAGATAAAGAGACCAGGTCGAGGATGATGGCAGCAATAACCGGCAAAAATACGCAGCCTGAGCTTGCGTTGCGCCGGTTCCTTCATGCCAATGGTTACCGCTTTCGCCTGCACCGCAAGGACCTCCCAGGGAAGCCTGACATTGTAATTCCCAAACTACGGACCTGTATATTTGTACATGGATGTTTTTGGCATCGCCATGCGGGGTGTCGGTACGCTACTACACCTAAGACCCGGAGCGAATTCTGGGCAGCAAAATTTTCCAGAAATGTTGAGAGAGACCTCGAAAATGTTTACGCCTTGAGGTCCCTCGGCTGGAGGGTTATTACCATTTGGGAGTGTGAGATCAAGCGAGGTTCCGAATGCCTTTCTCAGCTGCAACACGCCCTTCAGGAGTAGGGCAACCATCGACAGGGCTATGTTTTCCTAGCTCACTCATGGACGCTAGCATTCAAAGGTCTATCCAGAGAGGCTGGCTACTCAGCGACCAGAGCTTCCACAAAATCCTTCATACAACAAGGCTGTAAAGATTTGGAAAGTGAGGATAAATTTCTTGCGTGCATTAAAAAGCCGGCTTATGGCCGGCTTCTCGTTGACTAACTCAGTTCGTTTTTGACAAACCTCACCAGCCTTCAAAACGTACATCCGGCTCTTGCGGCCGGCTGTGGGACTTGGTCAGAAAGTGATCTGCCTTGTCGGTGCGAGCGTGGGCTCGCAAATGTGGGGCGGAGGATACGCGGGTTTGCTTCAGAATCCCAGTGGTAAGTGGTGTGGAATCATTGGGTTAGGGGTGATTCAGGGGGAAAGCAGGGGGCTGCTGCGCAGCCCAGCGGGAGCAAGCTCCCTCGCCACAAAAGCTTCTGCCACAGCCTCTGCCACGGCTCCTGCCACAATTCCCGCCACGGTTTCTGGCCTTGGGTGGGTTAGTCGAACACCGGCGGTCTCCGTTTGTTGAGGGTGGACCACCAGAACACCCAGCCGATTACCCGGATGTGTTGCGCTTCGATCTGTTCGGCGCTGAAGACCTCGTCAGGATACGCAGCACAGTTATGGCTACGCAGGCGTAGCCGATTACCGGGAATGCGGTGCAGGTATTTGATGCGCAGCATGCCGTCGTGCTCAAGCGCATAGATATGGCCGTCGACGATTTGGGTCAGGCCGCGGTCGATGGCGAGGGTGGAGCCGTCTTCGATGCGTTCGGCCATGCTGTCGCCGACCATGGTGGTGCAGATGGCGTCGCCGGGGTCGATTTCCAGGGATTCTAGGTGGCTGCGGGGCAGGCGGATGGTTTGGTCGGGGATTTCGATGATGTGGGTTTTGGTTTCGCCGGGGGCGATGGGGGCTTCCTTGTAGAGGGGCAGTTCGATGTCCGTGGTTTCTTGCACGCTGTAGACGCCATCGTTTTCGGCGGCTTCATAGGTGATGCCAGGGCCCAGGCCCAGTGGGGTCTGCGGGCCTTCGCCGGTGGCGAGCCATTGCGGGCTGACGGTCAGCAGGCTGGCGATGGAGTAGATGCGCCCTGGCGGGATGCCACGGTTGAACCAGTTGTTTATGTGCTGGGATTTCACGCCGTATAACTTCGCGAAGTCGGCGGATCGGATATTCGCTTCTTTTAGAAGGGCTCTGAAGCGGTCGCCACTGGAAAGTATTTTCATAAACGGAAAGTTTAGGGGCGACTGTGTTTTCGGCAATAAACAAGTCGTGCAAATATATAAGACGATCTTTCCGTTTGCAGGATTTGAAAGGGGCGGGCTAAACGGGGTTAAACGGTATTAATACAACTTTGTATTTATCATTATTAAGACATAAAAAACCCCGGTGCAAACCGGGGTTTTTCTTTACTTCAGTCTCAGCCTTTGTAGGCGGCAACCGACTTGGTGATCGCTTCGCGGGCGGCGTCAGCACCGGCCCAGCCTTCGATCTTGACCCACTTGCCTTTCTCGAGATCCTTGTAGTTCTCGAAGAAGTGTTCGATCTGCTGGATCAGCAGGGCTGGCAGGTCGGTGTATTCCTTCACGTCGACGTACAGCTGCGACAGTTTGTCGTGCGGTACGGCGATGACTTTGGCGTCGCCGCCGCCGTCGTCGGTCATGTTCAGGATGCCAACCGGACGGGCGCGGATGACCGAGCCTGGGGCGACTGGGTAAGGGGTCACGACCAGCACGTCGAGGGGGTCACCGTCGTCGGCCAGGGTGTTGGGGATGAAACCGTAGTTGGCCGGGTAGAACATTGGGGTGGCCATGAAACGGTCAACGAACAGGCAATCGCTGTCTTTGTCGATTTCGTATTTGATCGGGGCGTGGTTGGCCGGGATTTCGATCGCGACGTAGATGTCGTTCGGCAGGTCTTTGCCAGCCGGAATCTTGCTGTAGCTCATTGGGCGGTGCCCCCGTTAGTTGACCAAATGACTGGTCGGATTGACCAAAAAGTGGCGGCGATTATAGGCATATTCGGCCGTCGATGCCACGTTACAAGGGTCTTAGAGACCTTAGTATGACGCCTGATAGACCGGATCTTCGGCTTGAAGTTGCCGCAGCCGGGCCAGCGGGTCCTGGCGGTAGAACGCCTTGAGCTGTTCATAGACCCGCGGGTACGCCTGGTGCAGCAGGTCTGGGGCGCTGAAGAAGTATTCGCTGGTGACGGCGAAGAACTCCGCCGGATTCTCTGCGGCGTAGGGATCGATGACCGTTTCTGCGTCCGGATCCTGGTCCAGTTGGCGGTTGAGGTCGTCGAAAGCCTGTTGCATGGCGTCGGCCCAGTCTTTGACCCGCATGTCGGCATGCAGCGGTGGCAGGCCGTTGGCGTCGCCGTTGAGCATGTCGAGTTTGTGCGCCAGCTCATGGATCACCAGGTTGTAGCCGTCCCAGCCGCCGCTGGCGAGCACGCCGTCCCAGGCCAGGATGATCGGGCCCTGGGGCCAGGCTTCGCCGCTGTGTTCGCCGTCCCATTCGTGCTCGATGCCGCTGGCGTCACGGTAGCGCTGGGGGCTGAGGAAGTCGTCGGGGTAGAGCACGATTTCGTGGAAGCCCTGGTACCAGTTCAAGTCGCCGAGGTGCATCAGCGGCAATTGGGCCTGGGCGGCGAGCAGCAGGCGTTGTTCCTGGTGCAGTTCGACGCCGGGCAGGGCGCTCAGGTGTTTGTCATGCAGGAACAGTACGCAGGCTTCGCGCAGCCATTGGTCCTCGGTGGCGCTGATGCCGTCGAGAAAGCTCAACTGGTGACGCACCCGCTGCCAGGTTTCCTCGCTGACGGGATGTTTGGCGAGGGTGCGTTGCCGGCGCCAGCCGCTCAGGGACCACATGGGCGATCAGCGCGGATGGGCTTTCGAGGCGCTGGCGGCGAGGCGGCTGCGGATCACGCCGATGATCATCGGTACCAGCGACAGCAGGATGATGCCCAGCACCAGCAGCGACAGGTTCTGCTTGATGAATGGCACGTTGCCGAAGAAGAACCCGAGGGTGACCAGGCCGCCGACCCACAGGATGGTGCCCAGGACGCTGAAGGCGAAGAAGCGCGGGTAGGGCATTTTTGCAACGCCGGCGACGAAGGGGGCGAAGGTGCGGATGATCGGCAGGAAGCGCGCCAGGGTCACGGTTTTGCCGCCGTGCTTGTCGTAGAAGTCGTGGGTTTGTTGCAGGTAGTCGCGGCGGAAGATTTTCGAGTTCGGGTTGCTGAACAGCCGTTCGCCTGCGGTGCGGCCAATGATGTAGTTGGTGCTGTCGCCGAGGATCGCCGCCAGCATCAGCAGGCCACCGAGTAGCACCGGGTCCATGCCGCCACCGGCGGCTACCGCGCCGGCGATGAACAGCAGGGAATCGCCTGGTAGGAAGGGCATCACCACCAGGCCGGTTTCGCAGAAGATCACCAGGAACAGGATGGCGTAGATCCACGGCCCGTAGTTGGTCACCAGCAGGTCGAGGTACACATCGAGATGCAGAATGAGGTCGAGGGGGTTGAAATCCATGCAAAGCACCTGTGGTCGCGGCCTGACTGGGTGGGGCCTGTGGGTCGGGCTTCGAGTAAGGCTACAGCGCGTGTAGCTTTTTCTTACAAGCCGGGAAGAGCGGCATTATACGAGGTCGAGGGTGGTGTGCGTGGTGAGTTTGTAGCGGGGGATGTCGGGAGGCTTCTGGCTGGGTGAAGAACTCTGTGGCGAGGGAGCTTGCTCCCGCTGGAGCGCGAAGCGGTCCCAAATGCAGCCAACCCGGTCTGCCTGATGCACCGCGTGCTCAGGTTCTGGGGCTGCTGCGCAGCCCAGCGGGGATAAATCCCCTCGCCACAACGTTTCACCCAACCACAGGGGTTATCGATCGTTCCTACGCTCCGCGTGGGAATGCATCCCGTGACGCTCTGCGTCAAGCGGAACGCGGAGCGTCCCTGGCGGCATTCCCACGCGGGAGCGTGGGAACGATCAGTCCGCGGTAATCGGGTCAGAGCTCTTCGCTGATCGGCAACACGTAGTTCTTGAACTCGGTGTCTTCCTTGAAGCCGATGGACTCGTAGGTTTTCTGCGCCACCTCGTTGTTGCTGCTGGTGGAGACGCGCATGCGTACGGCGTTGGTTTCCTTGGCCATTTTTTTCGCGGTGCGGATCAGGTTGTCGGCCACCAGTTGGCGGCGGGCGTCTTCGGCGACGTAGATGTCGTTGAGGATCCACACGCGCTTGAGCGACAGTGACGAGAAGCTTGGATAGAGCTGGCAGAAGCCCAGCAACCGGTTGTCATCGTCATCAGGCAACGCCAGGTAGATCACCGATTCCTTGCGGCGCAGGCGTTTTTCGAGGAAGGCTCGGGACGAATCCGGGTAGGGCAGCGAGCCATAGAATTCCCGGTATTTGACGAACAATGGGGTCAGCAGGTCCAGGTGTTCCAGGGTCGCTTGGATAATCCGCATAGTAGGTCTCGTCTGCAAAGGTCGACAGATACTCGGACAACAACGGCGTTCTGCCGTGCTTCGATGCTGCCTGAAAGCGGATCAAAAACGCAAACTTGTAAACGGATCAGCTTCGGGGCGGCATCAGTAGGAAGTTACCTTTCATATCGGCGGTGTTTTCCGAGTCTAGAGTTTGGACCTGGGCTTCGTCCTTCAGATTGACCCCCGAGAGCTGTCTGCGGCAGGCCTCGCGCATCAGGTAGATCAGGCGGTGGGCGGCCATGCCGTAGCTCAAACCTTCAAGGCGGACGTTGGAGATGCAGTTGCGATACGCATCGGTCAGGCCGACCTTGGGGTTGTAGGTGAAATACAAACCCAGGCTGTCGGGGGAACTGAGGCCGGGGCGTTCGCCGATCAGGATCACCGACATTTTTGCGCCGAGCCTCTGCGCCACCTCATCAGCCACCGCGACGCGGCCCTGTTCCACCAGAATCACTGGCGAGGTTGACCAACCATCAGCGGCGGTCTGTTCTTCCAGCCGCGCCAGGAACGGCAAGGTATGCCGATGCACCGCCAGCGCCGACAGGCCGTCGGCCACCACGATGGCCAGGTCTACGCCGCCGGGATTGGCCGCTGCGTAGTCCTCCAGGATTTGTACGGAGGACTCGTCGAGCCGTCGGCCCAGGTCCGGGCGCTGCAGGTAGCTGTTGCGGTCGCTGGCGGCGCTGTGCAGCAGCAGGCTTTCACGGCCGCGTTCGGTTAACTGTGCGCGAATGCCCTGGTGATCAAACGCCAGGTGCACCGCATCGCGGGCCTGGGCATGGGCGTACTGGAAGTCCAGTTGCGCCGAGGTTGGCAGGCTGGTGCCGGTGCGTCCCAGGGCGATGCGCGCCGGGGTGAGGTTGCGCAGATTCAGCCAAGGGTTTTGTGGATCTACAGGTTTTTTATCCATGGGCAGTTCTCTCATCCCAAATGCGGCTTATCCCAAATGAGCTAATGCGTGACGAAACGCCGGTGGCAGGTTGTCGCCGAACCGCACCCGGCCATCGGCCTGGGTGAAAATGCCCATGTTCGCCAGCCACGTTTCGAATTCCGGCGCCGGCTTCAGGCCCAGGGTCTGGCGGGCGTAGAGGGCGTCGTGGAACGAAGTGGTCTGGTAGTTGAGCATGATGTCGTCGGAGCCGGGGATGCCCATGATGAAGTTGATTCCGGCCACGCCCAGCAGGGTCAGCAGAGTGTCCATGTCGTCCTGGTCGGCTTCGGCGTGGTTTGTGTAGCAGATGTCGCAACCCATCGGCACGCCCAAAAGCTTGCCGCAGAAGTGATCTTCCAGGCCGGCGCGGATGATCTGTTTGCCGTTGTACAGGTATTCCGGGCCGATGAATCCTACAACCGTGTTCACCAAAAACGGCTTGAAATGCCGTGCGACGGCGTAGGCCCGGGTTTCGCAGGTCTGTTGATCGACACCGTGGTGGGCGTTGGCTGACAGGGCGCTGCCCTGGCCAGTTTCGAAATACATCAGGTTGTTGCCCAACGTGCCGCGATTCAGGCTCAGCCCGGCGTCGTAGCCTTCCTGCAAGATGTTCAGGTTGATGCCGAAACTGGCGTTGGCCGCTTCGGTGCCGGCGATGGACTGGAACACCAGGTCCAGGGGCACGCCACGGTTCGCCGCTTCAATGGAGGTGGTGACGTGGGTCAGCACGCAGCCTTGGGTCGGGATGTCGTAGCGCTGGATGATGGCGTCGAGCATTTCCAGCATGGCGCAGATCGACGCTGTGCTGTCGGTGGCCGGGTTGATGCCGATCATGGCGTCGCCATTGCCGAAGAGCAGGCCGTCGAGGATGCTTGCGGCGATCCCGGCGGGTTCGTCGGTGGGGTGGTTGGGTTGCAGGCGGGTCGACAGCCGCCCGCGCAGGCCGAGGGTGCCGCGAAATTTCGTCACCACGCGGATTTTCTGCGCCACCAGCACCAGATCCTGCACGCGCATGATCTTCGACACGGCGGCGACCATTTCCGGGGTCAGGCCCGGGGCCAGCGCCCGCAGGCTGTGTTCGTCGGCCGCATCGCTGAGCAGCCAGTCGCGAAAACCGCCGACGGTGAGGTGGCTGACGGCGGCGAAGGCCTGTTTATCGTGGGTGTCGACGATCAGTCGGGTGACTTCGTCGTCCTCGTAAGGAATCAGCATTTCTTGCAGGAAATGGCTGAGGGGCAGGTCGGCCAAGGCCATTTGCGCTGCTACGCGTTCGCCATCGTTGAGCGCCGCGACCTCGGCCAGAAAATCCCCGGAACGCGCCGGGCTGGCCTTGGCCATCAGGTCTTTGAGGCTGTCGAAGCGGTAGGTCTGGGCGCCGACCGTGTGTGCAAAACTGGCCATACAGGTTCTCCGTGACGGCGCCGCTGGGCGGCGCCGTGGTTTTCGGCGTTTTACAACTCAGTGCAAGGCTTCTTCAGCTTTCTGAATGGCCGCGAATTCTTCTTCGGGCGTGCCTGCTACCAAGTGATGCCGACTGTAGAACGCGAAGTAAGCAATTAACACTCCATAGATGATCGCCGCGCCGATGACCACCCGCGGATCCACCAGAAAGCCCGCTACTACGGCGATGCACGCCAGCACCAGGGCCACGCCCGAGGTGAAGATGCCGCCCGGTGTGCGGTATGGCCGGTCCATTTTGGGGCGGCGGATGCGCAGGGTGATGTGCGCGGCCATCATCAGCACGTAGGAGATGGTGGCGCCGAACACCGCCACCAGAATCAGCAGATCGCCCTGGCCGGTCAGGGACAGCCCGAAACCGATGATGCCGGGGATGATCAGCGCCAATACCGGTGCTTTGCTTTTATTGGTTTCGGAGAGCTTGCGTGGCAGGTAACCGGCGCGAGACAACGCGAAGATCTGCCGCGAGTAGGCGTAGATGATCGAGAAGAAGCTGGCGATCAGGCCCGCCAGGCCCACCAGGTTGACGAAGTTGCCCATCCAGGTCGAGCCGCCGTAGGCCTTGGCCAGGGCTTCCACCAGCGGGTTGCCCGAAGCCATCAGCGCATTGGAACCCGCACCGCCTGGGCCGATCACCAGAATCAGCAGGGCAAACGCCACCAGCACCAGCATGGCGCCGATCAGGCCGCGCGGCAGGTCGCGCTTGGGGTTCTTGGTTTCTTCAGCCGCCAGCGGTACGCCTTCCACGGCCAGGAAAAACCAGATGGCATACGGAATGGCTGCCCACACGCCGACATAGCCGAACGGCAGGAATGGGCTGGCGCCCGTGGCTGCGGTGACCGGGATGTCCAGCAGGTTGGCGACGTCGAAGTGCGGCACCATCGCCACCAGAAACACGCCCAGCGCCAGGGCAGCGACGGCGGTGATGATGAACATCAGTTTGAGCGCTTCACCCACGCCGAATATGTGGATGGCGATGAAGATGATGTAGAACGCCAGGTAGATCATCCAGCCGCCAATGCCGAATAGCGATTGGCAATACGCGCCGATGAACACGGCAATCGCCGCCGGGGCGATGGCGTATTCGATGAGGATCGCCGTGCCCGTGAGAAACCCGCCCCAGGGCCCGAATGCGCTACGGGCAAAGCCATAGCCGCCGCCGGCGGTAGGAATCATCGAGGACAGCTCGGCCAGGGAAAAGCACATGCACAGGTACATCGCGGCCATCAGCAGCGTGGCAAGAAACATCCCGCCCCAACCGCCCTGGGCCAGGCCGAAGTTCCAGCCGGCGTAGTCCCCGGAAATGACATACGCCACCCCCAGGCCCACCAGCAGGACCCAGCCCGCCGCGCCTTTTTTCAGTTCGCGTTGTTGGAAGTATTCGGAGCCGACTTTTTCAAAGTCGACCGAGGACGTTGCCGGTTGCGGGTTTGCTTGATCGCTTGGCATAAGGGTTTACCTGTTTTTATTGTTTTTTGGCCCTGTTGGAGCGGGGCTGCTCTTGGAACCGGTGTGTTGCATACAGCAGGGATGCAAGCTTGATTGTTCCCACGCTCTGCGTGGGAACACAGCCAGGGACGCTCCGCGTCCCAAAGAGCCGAACGCGGAGCGTCCGTAGAGGCGTTCCCACGCAGAGCGTGGGAACGATCGGCCGGGCACAAATTTCCCGCAGGTTAGAAGAACCCCAACGGATTGATGTCGTAGCTCACCAGCAGGTTCTTGGTCTGCTGGTAATGGTCGAGCATCATCTTGTGGGTTTCACGACCCACGCCGGACTTCTTGTAACCACCAAACGCCGCATGAGCCGGGTAGAGGTGGTAGCAGTTGGTCCAGACGCGACCGGCCTTGATCGCCCGGCCCATGCGATAGGCGCGGTTGATGTCGCGGGTCCAGAGACCGGCGCCGAGGCCGAACTCGGTGTCGTTGGCGATGGCCAGGGCTTCGGCTTCATCCTTGAAGGTGGTGATGCTCACCACCGGGCCGAAGATTTCTTCCTGGAACACGCGCATCTTGTTGGTGCCCTTGAGCAGGGTTGGCTGGATGTAATAACCCGTGGCCAGGTTGCCCTCGAGTTTTTCCACCTTGCCGCCGGTCAGCAGTTCGGCACCTTCGCCCTTGGCGATTTCCAGGTACGAAAGAATCTTGTCGAATTGCTGCTCGGACGCCTGGGCGCCGA
The DNA here is from genome assembly GCF_003033885.1 of Pseudomonas rhizophila. Taxonomy (NCBI): domain Bacteria; kingdom Pseudomonadati; phylum Pseudomonadota; class Gammaproteobacteria; order Pseudomonadales; family Pseudomonadaceae; genus Pseudomonas; species Pseudomonas rhizophila. The sequence continues at coordinate 1,622,972 of NZ_CP024081.1, forward strand.
CCATGGTGTCGGTGTCCAACGGGTCGCCGCGCTTGATCTGCAGGACTTTGTTCATCACAACTTTCATGAACTCGTCGTAGATCGACTCCTGCACCAGGGCGCGGGAAGGGCAAGTGCAGACTTCACCCTGGTTGAAGAACGCCAGCACCAGGCCTTCGGCCGCTTTCTCAATGAAGCTCGGCTCGGCCTGCATGATGTCTTCGAAGAAGATGTTCGGCGACTTGCCGCCCAATTCCACGGTAGACGGGATGATGTTCTCGGCCGCGCATTTCATGATGTGCGAGCCGACCGGGGTCGAGCCGGTGAAGGCGATCTTGGCGATGCGCTTGCTGGTGGCCAGGGCTTCACCGGCTTCCTTGCCGAAGCCTTGCACCACGTTCAGTACGCCGGGCGGCAGCAGGTCGCCGATCAGCTCCATCAGCACGCAAATACCCAATGGGGTTTGCTCGGCGGGCTTGAGCACCACGCAGTTACCGGCGGCCAGGGCCGGGGCGAGTTTCCAGGCGGCCATCAGCAGCGGGAAGTTCCACGGGATGATCTGCCCGACCACGCCCAGCGGTTCATGGATGTGATAGGCCACGGTGTTGCCGTCGATCTCGGCGGCGCTGCCTTCCTGGGCGCGCAGGCAACCGGCGAAGTAACGGAAATGGTCGGCGGCCAGGGGGATGTCGGCGTTGAGGGTTTCGCGCACGGCCTTGCCGTTGTCCCAGGACTCGGTGATCGCCAGAACCTCAAGGTTCGCTTCGATGCGGTCGGCGATTTTCAGCAGGACCAGCGAACGGGCCTGGGCGGACGTGGCGCCCCAGGCATCGGCAGCGGCGTGGGCGGCGTCCAGGGCTTTTTCGATGTCTTCGGCCGTGGAGCGCGGGAATTCGGCAATGGGCTGGCCATTGACCGGGGAAGTATTGGTGAAGTACTGACCTTTGACAGGCGCGACGAACTCGCCGCCGATGTAGTTACCGTATTTGCTCTTGAACGAAACGATAGCGCCTTCAGTACCGGGGTGAGCGTAACGCATGATGAGTTCTCCTTGGCTTTTGTGCTTATACGGGAGGCCGCGCAAAATTGAGCGCTGGTAATTAAGCCTAGAGCAAAGGTCGGGCCACTGCCTTGCAGGGCCCGTAAATCAAGACTTTAGGAGCAGTTCGTCGGACAAACGGATGCCCTGCGTGACGATAGCGATACAGCGGGTGTGACAGTTTGTGCCAGATGCGAGACAGTCTGTGACTGACAGGTCGCGCCAGCATTGCAAAGGTGGGTGGGCTGGAGGATGCTGGGCCTCACCAGTTGGCCTGCCCAGCAAAGTTGTGGCGAGGGGATTTATCCCCGTTGGGCTGCGAAGCAGCCCCCAAAGCAGCCAACTCGATCAATCTGATACACCGCATGCTTAGGTTTCAGGGCTGCTTCGCAGCCCAGCGGGGATAAATCCCCTCGCCACAGGTTAAGTGTTGAACATTGGTTAAATGTTAAACAGTTGCTCCAGTGAGGCAGGTCCTTCGAGGAGAAATAATAAGAAATGCACAGCAACCACTTGAGTCGCCATGCCCAACAAGTCCTGACGGTCACCCAGGGCAAGGCCCATTTGCAGGGCCCTGGCAGCGATCCGTCGATTGCCCGTTCCTGGCTGCGCTGCCTTGAGGACTATCACCTCGACCCGGCGCAAAACCTGGCGCCGACGGTGCTTGAGCATGGCCGGGTGCTGGAAAGCCGCGAGCGCCTGCAACAGGTGTTGCACATCGCCGGCACGGAAATGACCAGCCTGCATCAACAACTCTCCGGCGCCGGCCACGCGGTGCTGCTGACTGACGCGCGCGGCGTGATCCTCAACTGTGTCACCGCCCCCAGCGAGCGCAAGATTTTCGAACGGGCCGGCCTCTGGCTCGGCGCCGACTGGAGCGAAGCCTGCGAAGGCACCAACGGCATCGGCACCTGCCTGGTGGAGCGCCAGGCCCTGACCATTCACCAGGAAGAACACTTTCGCGGCCGCCACACCGGCCTGACCTGCTCGGCCAGCCCGGTTTTCGATCCCCATGGCGAACTGCTCGCGGTGCTGGATGTGTCATCGGCCCGGCCGGACGTGTCGCGCCAGAGCCAGTTCCACACCATGGCCCTGGTCAACCTCTCGGCGAAGATGATCGAGAGCTGCTATTTCCTGCGCTGCTTCGACAATCAATGGCTGCTGCGTTTTCACTTGCAGGCCGAGTCCGTGGGGTTGTTCAGCGAGGGGCTGCTGGCGTTCGACGGCGAAGGGCGGATCAGCGCGGTCAACCAGAGCGCGCTGAACCTGTTGGGGCATATTCGCGGTGGCTTGCTGGGTCAGCGGGTGGAAGACTTTTTCGATTGTTCACTGGATGAGCTGCTCGGACGGGCCAGCACCCAGGCCAGCGCCAGTTGGCCGTTGCGCACCCGTGACGGGCGGCACTTGTTTGCCGTGTTGCGGGGGCAGCCGCGCAGTGTGCCGGTCCCGGTCGTCCCTGCGTTTAAAGCCATCGAGCCCGCCCGGTTACCGGGCATCTGCCTGGGGGATGCGGTGTTGCAAGAGCATTTTCGCAAGGCGCTGCGGGTGTTCGAGCGCGATGTGCCGCTGCTGATCCATGGCGAAACCGGCTCTGGTAAAGAAGCCTTCGCCAAAGCCGTGCATCACGCCAGCCAGCGTGCCGGGAAAAACTTCGTGGCGCTTAACTGCGCAGCCATCCCGGAAAGCCTGATCGAGAGTGAGCTGTTCGGTTATCGCGGCGGCAGCTTCACCGGTGCGCGCAAGGAAGGCATGCGCGGCAAGCTGCAACAGGCCGACGGTGGCACGCTGTTTCTGGATGAGATCGGTGACATGCCCCTGGCCTTGCAGACCCGTTTGCTGCGGGTGCTGGAAGATCGCCAAGTGGTGCCCATCGGTGGCGAACCCGAAGCGGTGAACGTGCGCATCATCAGCGCCACCCACCGTCAGTTGCTTGATCGGGTGCGCGACGGCAGTTTTCGCGAGGACTTGTACTATCGCCTCAACGGCCTGGAGATCCCTTTGCCGGCGTTGCGCGAGCGCAGCGACAAGTCCCAGTTGCTGGATTTTCTGTTGGCCGAAGAAGCGGGCGCCGAAGCAGTTGCCATCGACGAACCGGCGCGCCAGGCATTGTTGAGTTTTGATTGGCCGGGCAACGTGCGGCAACTGCGCAATGTGCTGCGCACCCTTGCTGCGTTGTGCGACGGCGGGCGGATCGGGCTGGAGGATCTGCCGGCGATGATTCGCCAGTGTCCGGTGGCGTTGGTTGAAACCGTGGCGGAACGCCCGCTGGAAGATGCCGAACGGTTGGCGCTGCTCGATGCCCTGGAGCGCCAGCGCTGGCACATGACCCACACCGCCGAACAACTGGGCATCAGCCGCAATACTCTCTACCGGAAGCTGCGCAAGCACGCCATCGCCCGCTGAACCGCGTCGCGGCCATTCGCGAGCAAGCCCGCTCCCACATTCTGACCGCATTCTTCCTGAAAGAGCTCGGTCAACTGTGGGAGCGAGCCTGCTCGCGATGGCGGCAGCACATTCAGCATCGATGCAAACTGACCCACCGCTATCGCGAGCAAGCTCGCTCCCACAGAGGATTTGCGCTGTCCTGATGGTTGCAGTTCGAAACACAAGGTGCGATTTCCCCCTCCCTACGCTAACCTGCGGCCATGTTTACGAGGTCGACTATGCACATCCATATTCTCGGTATTTGCGGCACTTTCATGGGCTCGATGGCGGTATTGGCCAAGGAGCTGGGCCATCACGTGACCGGTTCCGACGCCAACGTCTACCCGCCGATGAGCACGCAGCTGGAGGCCCAGGGCATTGAGCTGACCCAAGGCTACGACCCGGCGCAACTGGACCCCGCGCCGGACCTGGTGGTCATCGGCAACGCCATGTCCCGTGGCAATCCGGCGGTTGAATACGTGCTCAACAAAGGCCTGCCTTATGTGTCCGGCCCGCAATGGCTGGCCGATCATGTGTTGCAGGGCCGTTGGGTCCTGGCCGTGGCCGGCACCCATGGCAAGACCACCACCAGCAGCATGCTCGCCTGGGTGCTGGAACACGCGGGCATGAGCCCAGGCTTCCTGATCGGCGGCGTGCCGCAGAATTTCTCGGTGTCGGCGCGCCTGGGTGGTACGCCGTTCTTCGTGATCGAGGCCGATGAATACGACAGCGCGTTCTTCGACAAACGTTCGAAGTTTGTCCACTACCGCCCGCGCACCGCGATCCTCAACAACCTTGAGTTCGATCACGCCGACATTTTCCCCGATCTGCCGGCCATCGAGCGGCAGTTCCACCATTTGGTGCGCACCATTCCAAGTGAAGGCCTGGTCATCCATCCGACCACCGAGCCCGCGTTGCAGCGGGTGATCGAAATGGGTTGCTGGACCCCGGTGCAAACCACTGGCGCCGGCGGGCAGTGGCAAGTGAAGTTGCTCAAGGATGACGGTTCGCAGTTCGAAGTCATGTTCGAAGGCGTGGCCCAAGGTGTGGTCGATTGGGACATGACCGGCCAGCACAACGTCGCCAACGCCCTGGCGACCCTGGCGGCGGCCCGTCATGTCGGCGTGGTGCCGTCCATGGGCATTGCCGCGCTGAGTGCGTTCAAAAGCGTGAAGCGGCGGATGGAAAAGGTCGCGGAAGTGCGCGGCATCACCATCTATGACGACTTCGCCCACCACCCGACGGCCATCGCCACCACCCTCGACGGTTTGCGCAAGCGCATCGGCGATGCACCGCTGATTGCCATCATCGAGCCGCGTTCCAACTCCATGAAACTCGGCGCCCACCGCGACGGCCTGCCGGAAAGCGTGGTGGATGCCGATCAGGTGATCTGGTACGCACCGGCCAACCTGGGCTGGGACCTGGGCGCCACCGCCGCGTTGTGCACGGTGCCGTCGATTGTCAGCGATTCCCTGGAAGGCATCATCGAGCGCGTGAAGAGCCAGGCCCAGCCCGGTACTCACGTGGTGATCATGAGCAACGGCGGCTTCGGCGGCCTGCACGGCAAGCTGGCCGAGGCACTGAAATGAACACGCGCCTGGAGAGCAACGGCCCCGACCGCATCACCCTGGCCATGACCGGTGCTTCCGGCGCCCAGTACGGCTTGCGCCTGCTCGATTGCCTGGTGCGGGAAGACCGCGAGGTGCATTTCCTCATCTCCAAGGCGGCGCAATTGGTGATGGCCACCGAGACCGACGTCACCCTGCCGGCCAAGACCCAGATGATGCAGGCCTTCCTCACCGAATACACCGGTGCGGCGGCGGGGCAGATACGTGTGTATGGCAAGGAAGACTGGATGTCGCCGGTGGCCTCGGGCTCCGGGGCGCCGGCGGCGATGGTGGTGGTGCCGTGTTCCACCGGTACGCTCTCGGCGATTGCCACCGGTGCCTGCAACAACCTGATCGAGCGCGCCGCCGACGTGACGCTCAAGGAGCGTCGCCAGTTGATCCTGGTGCCGCGTGAGGCGCCGTATTCGAGTATTCATCTGGAGCACATGCTCAAGCTGTCGAACATGGGCGTGACGATTCTGCCGGCCTCTCCGGGTTTTTATCACCAGCCACAGACTATCGATGACCTGATCGATTTTGTGGTCGCGCGGATTCTCAATCTGCTGAACATCCCCCAGGACATGCTGCCGCGCTGGGGCGAGTACCATTTGAGCAGTGATGAATAAGCTGCTGGTGGTGCTGCTGGCGCTGCAACTGACCGGCTGCGCCACCGCCCGTACCCTGGACGCCGCCAAACCCGGCGCGCCGGTGGTGTATGCGGGCACGCGCCTGGACTTGTATGCGCTTAACGGTGGCTGTTGCGCCAAGGACCGCTTTGGCGCCGAAGCGCCGCGTTACCCAGGCGTGGATCTGCCGGCCAGTGCGTTGCTCGATACCTTGTTATTGCCGTTGTCGTTGCTGACGGTGATTGGCGTGGGGTTTCAGGCTACGGGTGGGTTGTAACCAGCGCTACAATCCAACATGGATGTAAGCTGGGCCACCGCTATCGCGAGCAGGCTCGCTCCCACATTGGTACGCATTCCTTCTGAAGAACTCGGTCAACTGTGGGAGCGAGCCTGCTCGCGATGGCGTCCGCCCAGGCGCCGCAATTATTTGCCCAACTTACGCAACTCATCCGACTCCACCACCCGCACCCCTTCCTGTTCTTCCAGGGCCAGGCGCCACATGGCGCGGGCCAGTTGGCAGGCTTCGATGCCGTGGTACTTGCCGGGGATCAGCCTCGACAAGGGGCCGGCCAATTGTTCGGCCAACCGCGGTTCGGTGCGTTCGCCCAGTAGCAGGGAAGGGCGGCAGAGGGTCAGCTGTGGCCAGTCCTGGGCCTTGAGGGCGGCTTCCATTTCGCCTTTGACCCGGTTGTAGAAAATCGAAGAACTCGGGTCAGCCCCCAGCGCGCTGATCACGATCAGGTGCCTTGCGCCCAGCTCCCGGGCGCGCTTGGCGAAGGCCACCACCAGGTCCAGGTCCACCGCGCGAAACGCCTGTTCTGAACCGGCCTTCTTGATGGTCGTGCCAAGGCAGCAGAATGCGATGTCCACCTGGCCACTGAGGCGGGGCAGCAGTTCGGCTGTTTCACCGACCGGGTTTTCCAGGTGTGGATGCTCGGCCAGCGGCCGGCGTGAAGGCGCCAATACACGTGTGATGGTCGGCTCGTTGAGCAGCCGGTCCAGTAGATGTTCCCCGGTCAACCCGGAAGCTCCGGCAAGCAAAACATGCTGAGGCGTCAAGTACATAGTGTTTCCCCCTTGATACGATTCAGCTTAGTTGCTCTTTTGGGCCTCGTCGTTCAATGCCGTACTTTGTAATGCTTTTCGCGCCTGTTGCTTGCGCAATAGCTGCCAATGGGAAAGGACGGTCCTGGGCGCCCAGATCTGCGGCTCGGAGGCTTCGAAATTGTCCGCCTGTTCTCGCTCGGCCACGGTGGCCTTGGCACGCTTGAAGGCTTGCTCAAGATCGTCGGTCTGGTTCAGTGCCTGGGCGAACAGCGCGTCGCCGAAGTAGGTGAAGTTGGCCTCCTCGGAGCAGCCGAACGACACCCGATCGGCGCGGGAAGCGGTCATGATCAAGGTGCGTTCATCCTTGAGCGCCGGGATGAAGCCGCCGGAGTAACAGGCTGAAATCACCACGATCTTGTCGCGATCCTTCAGCGGCGCCAGCACCACGGCCAGTTCATCGGCGGGCAGGTCGGCCAGTTCCATGCGCGGCTGGTCGAGCACCAGTTCGTGTTCGCTGGTGCCGTGGCTGGTCAGGTAGATGAAGATCAGGTCTTCCGGGCCGCTGCGTTCGGCCAGGGCGCTGGCGGCGCGGCGCAGGCTTTCGCGAGTGGCCATGGGCCGGTCACCGAGGTGATCGCGGTGGTTGACCAGGCGGATCTGGCCGAACGCGCCAAAACGGCTGGTGAGCATGTTGGCGACATAGTCGGACTCGCGCAGGAACACACTCTGCTTGCCGTCGCCGCCCACCGTCAGGCTGTACAGCTCCACCGCGGGCGTCGAGGCCGGGATATTGGCCAGGGCATTTTCCAACAGGCGCCCCTGGGCCAAAAGGCCGAGCTCGAGCACATCCGGCAGTAGCCGCCCGCCAGCGTCGCGTACTCGCAGGCCGTTGGCCCAGGTGCCGCTTTGCACGGTGCCATCGGTCAGCGCCAGGGTGCCGCGCCCGTGGTAGGTGTCGTTCTCGAACTGGCCGATATAAAAGCTGCCGTCGGGCAGGTTCAGCCGGCCCTCGCCGCTAAAGCGCCAGTCATTGAATTGACCGAGGTAGTGGCTGCCGTCGGCACCGATCAGTTGGCCCTTGCCGGTGAGCGCGCCTTCCCTGAACTGGCCGATCCAGACATCGCCGTCGGCATTTTCATAACGACCGCGACCGCTGAGCTGGTTGTTCTTGAACCCGCCGATGTAGACGTCGCCCTCGGCGCTGTTGAAGGTGCCTTTGCCCTGGAGCTGGCCGTCGACGAAATTGCCGGTGAACTGGTTGCCGCTGGCGTCGAAGCGCTGGCCTTCGCCGTTGGGTTTGCCGTTGACGAACGGCCCCTGGTATTGGCTGCCGTCCTCAAGCTCCAGGCGCCCGAAGCCGGAATAGCGGTCGGCCTTGAATTCGCCGCGGTAGACCATGCCGTGTTCCTTGAGCGTACCTTCACCGTCGCGCCGGCCTTGCTTGAAGCCGCCGGTGTAGCTGCTGGTGGGCGTGGTCAGGCTACCCTGGCCGTTGAACAGGCCCTGCTGGAACTGGCCGCGATAGACCTCGCCATTGCTGCCGTGCCATTCCCCGGTGCCGTGCCACTGGCCTTTGTCGAACTGCCCGGCGTACCAACTGCCGTTGGGGTAGTCGACACGCCCCTGGCCTTGCAGCAAACCGTCCACCAGGTCGCCGCGATAGCGTCCGCCGTCGGGCAGGCGCGCGTCGGGAGGCAACAGCGATTCGCCGTCGCCGCAAGCGGTGAGCAGCAGGGTCAGGGCCAAAGGGAGAAATGAGCGCATAACGGGATCCAGATAATCAGGTCACGAGTATGCCGTAGCAATGCGCGTCAGGAGAAGCGATGCGAAACTGCCGCAGCGGCTTCGCATCCGCGAGGGGCTACACGAAGCAGAGCGACAGGGGCTCAGCGATGTAGGCCGGTTTGTCCGAACCTTCGATTTCCAGGGTGGCGATGGCCTTGAGCAGCCATTGGCCGGGTTTCTTCTCGGTCACGTCCACCAGGTCGACCTTGAGGCGGACCTTGGAGTCGACTTTCACGGGCTGGATGAAGCGCACGCTGTCCAGCCCGTAGTTGACGACCATCTTCACGCCTTCGGGCAGGATCAGGATGTCTTCCATGAGCTTGGGCATCAGCGACAGCGACAGGAAACCGTGGGCGATGGTGCTGCCGAACGGTGTCTGCGCGGCCTTGACCGGATCGACGTGGATGAACTGAAAGTCGCCAGTGGCTTCGGCGAACAGGTTAATGCGATCCTGATCGATGGTAAGCCATTCGGAACGTCCAAGTTCCTTGCCGACATAATCTTTGAGCGCTGCAACGGGAACGTAGGGCATTGAGACTCTCCTTGGGTTCATCGGTTTTGTCTTTTTTGGAACGGGGATCGGCGTCCCCGGAGAACCACTGTAGATCAACATGACGGGCAGGGCAGGTCATCGACCATGCTTTTTACGAATGCCGACCCATAGCGCGGGCGTGCTTATAATGCGCGCGCATTGTTTGCGTACGTGTTGCTGGGGAGGATGAAGGATGTTGCTACGGGGCCTGACCTGGCTGGTGCTGTTCCAATTGCTGGGCACCGCCATCAATCATTTGTTCCTGCCGGTGCTGCCGGGGCCGATCATTGGCCTGCTGTTGCTGCTGGGCTATCTGGTCATCCGTGGTGAAGTCGGCGAGCCATTGAACCTGGCGGCCGGCAGCCTGCTGCGCTACTTGCCGTTGCTGCTGGTGCCGCCAGCGGTGGGGGTGATGGTGTACGCCCGGGCCATCGCTGCCGATTTCTGGGCCATTGTCGGTGCGTTGGTGCTGTCGTTGATCCTGTCCATGGCGTTTACCGGTGTGCTGATGCAACGCCTGGCCCGGCGTCACGCCCCCGAGTCGGAGGATGGGCAATGATGCTTGACTGGCAGGGCGCCTGGAGTTCGGTGATCCATCATCCGCTGTTCGGTATCGGCATCACCCTGGGCGCCTATCAACTGGTGCTGGCGGCGTTCGAAAAGACCCGCTGGGTGTTTCTGCAGCCGGTGCTGATGTCGATGTTGCTGCTGATCGGTGTGCTGGTCGGCTGCGGCATCAGCTACGCCGAGTACCGTGAGAGCACGGAAATTCTCAGCATTCTGCTGGGGCCGGCCACCGTCGCGCTGGCGGTGCCCTTGTACCTGAACCTGCGACGGATCCGGCAATTGTTCTGGCCGATTTTTACTACGCTGGTGATAGGCGGGGTGTTCGCCACGGGCTCTGCGGTGGTGTTGGGCTGGGCTTTTGGCGCCGAACACATGATCCTGATGACCATGGCGCCCAAGTCGGTGACTTCACCGATCGCCATGCTGGTGGCCGAGCAGATCGGCGGCGTAGCGGCCATGGCGGCGGTGTTTGTGTTGATCACCGGGGTGCTCGGGGCGATTCTGGGCCCGAGCATTCTGACTAGGCTTGGGGTCCATAGCCCTGAAGCCCGTGGCATGGCCCTGGGCCTGACCGCTCACGCGGTCGGCACGTCCGTGGCGTTGCAGGAAAGCGAAGAGTCCGGCGCCTTTGCGGCGCTGGCGATGAGTCTGATGGGCGTGGCCACGGCGGTGTTGCTGCCGTTGGTGGTGTCGATGACGGTTTAAGGAACTGCTTATGAGCTTGCCGCTTTTCCCGTTGAACACGGTACTGTTCCCCGGTTGCATCCTCGATTTGCAGATTTTCGAGGCGCGTTACCTCGATATGATCGGTCGCTGCATGAAAATGGGCGAGGGGTTCGGCGTGGTGTGCATCCTCGATGGCGAGGAAGTCGGTATCGCCCCCGACGGCTTTGCGCGGGTGGGCTGTGAAGCGCGAATCACCGATTTCTCCCAGCAGGACAACGGGCTGCTGGGCATTCGTGTGCAGGGTGGACGACGTTTTATCGTGCACAGCAGCAGTGTCCAGGCCGATCAACTGACCGTCGCTGAAGTCGAGTGGCTGGAGGATGAGCCGGAACAACCGCTGCAGGATGAGGATGCCGACCTGGTGGCGCTGCTCAAGGCCCTGGCCGAACACCCGATGGTCGAGGCCCTGAACATGGGCACCGAAGCCACCGGCCAGCAGTCGCTCGCCAATCAACTGGCCTACCTGCTGCCCTTCAATGAACTGGACAAGCTCGACCTGCTGCAACTCGATGATCCTCAGCAGCGGCTGGATGCAATCCAGGCGTTGCTTGATGAGTTGCAGGGCGAACTGTTCGCCTGAGGCGCTAATCACTGACCAGGCTGATCTCTTGTGGGAGCGAGCTTGCTCGCGATAGCTGGCTGCCGGCCTCAATAGGCATACCGCAGCATCCCATTGGGCAGGTGGCGCAGTGCGAAGAAGCTGAATGCCGCCACCATCGCCGGCAGAATCAACCACCAGATTTTCGGCGGCATGGCCGGCAGCGGGGTCTGGCGCTGGCTCAGCCAGAGCATCGCTGCGCAGACACAGGCGGCGAGCATGGCGCCGGCGACGATGTCGCTCGGCCAATGGGCACCCAGATACACCCGCGACAGGGCAATGGCCAACGCCGGCAAACAGCCCAGCAACAGCCAGGTCAGGCGCAGGCGTGGCGGTTGCCCGCGACCGGCCAGGATGGCCAGCGCCAGGAACAGGGCAAAGGCGCCGGAGGCATGACCGCTGGGCATGCTGTAGCTGGTCAGCGGCTCGCTCAGGACTTCCGGGCGTACACGGGCGAAAAAGTGCTTGGTGCCGGTATTGGCCAATGCGGTGAACAGCATCGTGGCCCCGGCAAAGATTGCCTGGCGCCATTGGCGCGCCAGCAATAGCAACCCGGTCAGCAGGGCGCTGAAAATCAGCATGTAGTGGAATTCGCCGATCAGCGTGAAGGTCACGGCGATTTCGTCCATTGTCGGGCTGCGATGTTCCTGGACCAGCGCCACCAGCCCCTGATCGAAAGCTGTGAGGTAGCGAAAGCCGATGAACAGCCCGATCAGGATCACCAGGCCCAGACCTGCGATCAGCGCTGAGGCATGTCGATGGCGCCGCAGGCTGCTGTTGACGCTCAATGCGATCATCACCGCGATGCTGCCAATCACGACACCGGCCTGTGGCCAGAAACCCTCGGGCAACGGCAGGCGGATCGCTGCGCCAGTGGCCCAGCCGGGCAGCAGGTACGCCACGCTCCAGCCGGCGGCGGCCAACAGGCTGACGGCGGCGAAGCGCGGGAAGGGCATGTCGAACATCCCGGCCACCATCGGCAACATGGGTCGCAGCGGGCCAATGAAGCGCCCTACCAGCAGGCTGGCGATGCCGTAGCGCTGGAAATAGCTTTCCGCCGCGCTCATCCATTCGGGGTGATGCCGCAGCCCCGGCAGGCGCCGGATGTTCTGGTGAAAATGCCTGCCCAGGAAATACGACACCAAGTCCCCCAGCAAACCGCCCAGCAGGCCCAGCAGCAAAGTCTCGCCCAGGGACAACGCGCCGCTGCCGGCCAGGACCGCGACCGCAAACAACAGCACCGTACCCGGCACGAGCAACCCAGCGATGGCCAGGCACTCTACACAGGCAACGATAAACACCGCCGCCGCCAGCCATTGCGGGTTGGCGGTCAGCCAGCCAGTGATGCTATCGAGCCATGGGCCCATAAAAACAACTCCATTTCCATTGAGCATTAAGCGGCATGCATTTTTTACTGTGGGAGCGAGCCTGCTCGCGATAGCGGTGTATCAGCCAACCTCTGATTCGACTGACCTGGCGCCATCGCGAGCAGGCTCGCTCCCACAGGGTTGGGCAGTGTGGCGTTCAGGAAAGCAAAAAATAATCCCGCCCTTCGACCTGTCCGCGACGCAGCGGGTTCCGCGTGCACCAGGGTGCGTAGGCCGCGTCGACGAAGCGGTAGAGCAGGTGTTCATCCCGTCCCAGTGGGATGCCCAGGCGGGTAGTCTGGATCACGTTGACTGTCGGCACGCCCACGTCTTCCACCAGCAAGCGTTCCGGGTCGAAGCGTTTGGCATCCCACTGCGGCACTTTCAGCCCCAGGGCCTTGCACAACAACGTCTGGCCGGCGCAAAGCTTTTGCGAGGGGCGCGGGCGGCCTTGGGCGTCGGGGTTGTTGAGCAGCATCTGCGCCAGGCTCGCCGGGCCGGAAACAGTATCGACCCACGGGTATGCCGATTTGATCAGCACCGCATTGCCGGGGCCATGGGCGCTGAAATTCAGCGAATCGCCACCCCGGGCGTAATACATATAGATGTGGCCGCCATCCAGAAACAAAGCCTTACGTTTTTCCGTGTAGCCCAGCGAAGCGTGGCTGCCCTTTTCAGCGAAGTAATAGGCTTCGGTTTCGATGATCCGCGCGCTGAGCCACAGGTCACCGACCTTGTGGCGAATGACTTTGCCCAGCAGGTCACGGGCGAGCACCTGGGCATCGCGATCAAAAAAACTGTCCGGCAGGGCGTTTGGCAGTGGGGGCGAATCGGTCATGGCGTGAGACGAAGGGAGGCCAAAGGAAGCGCGATGATAGCAATGGAAAGCTTAATCGGCGCTGAACAGCGACTATTTGTACAGGTTTTGCTCTTCCGCCGGTCACCACTGTGAGTCCACGCTGTTAGTCGAGGGATACGACAGCTATAATCTGCCGCTTTCCCCTTTGCCAAGACCACACAGACCATGACTGAGTCCGTTCTTGACTACATGACCCGCCTGGGTCGCGCCGCTCGCCAGGCGTCGCGCATCATCGGCCGTGCCAGCACCGCGCAGAAAAACCGCGCCCTGCTGGCCGCCGCCAATGCGCTGGACGCCGCTCGCGCCGAGTTGTCCGCCGCCAATGAGCTGGACCTGGCCGCCGGCCGGGCCAACGGCCTCGAGCCGGCCATGCTCGAACGCCTGGCGCTGACCCCGGCACGCATCGACGGCATGATCGTCGGTCTGCGCCAGGTCGCGGCGCTGCCGGACCCGGTCGGGGCCATCCGGGACATGAGCTATCGGCCGTCGGGTATCCAGGTCGGCAAGATGCGCGTGCCCCTGGGCGTGGTCGGCATCATCTACGAGTCGCGGCCGAACGTGACCATCGATGCTGCGAGCCTGTGCCTGAAGTCGGGTAACGCGACCATCCTGCGCGGTGGTTCCGAGGCCATTCATTCCAACCGCGCGATTGCCGCCTGCATCCAGCGCGGTCTGGCCGAAGCCGATCTGCCGGCGGCCGTGGTGCAAGTGGTGGAAACCACCGACCGCGCCGCGGTCGGCGCACTGATCACCATGCCCGAGTTCGTCGACGTCATCGTGCCCCGTGGCGGCAAGGGCCTGATCGAACGGGTCAGCCGCGACGCCCGCGTGCCGGTGATCAAGCACCTGGACGGCATCTGCCACGTTTACGTCAGTGCCCACGCCGAGTTGCCCAAAGCCCAGCGCATTGCCTTCAACGCCAAGACTTACCGCTATGGTATCTGCGGCGCGATGGAAACCCTGCTGGTGGACCAGGCCGTTGCCCAGGACTTCCTGCCGGCGATGGCCGCCCAGTTCCGCGAAAAAGGCGTCGAGCTGCGCGGTTGCCAACGCACCCGGGCAATCATTGAGGCGGCCGAGGCCACCGAAGAAGACTGGAACACCGAGTACCTGGCGCCGATCCTGTCGATCCGCGTGGTCGACGGGCTGGACCAGGCCATCGAGCACATCAATCGCCATGGTTCCCACCACACCGACTCCATCGTCAGCGAACACCAGGGTGAAACCCGGCGTTTCGTGGCCGAAGTGGACTCGGCGTCGGTGATGATCAACACCCCGACCTGTTTCGCCGACGGCTTCGAATACGGATTGGGTGCCGAGATCGGCATTTCTACTGATAAGCTGCACGCCCGTGGCCCGGTGGGCCTCGAAGGCTTGACCTGCGAGAAGTACATCGTGGTCGGTGACGGCCAGTTGCGCGGACAGGAGCCGGTCTGACTTGGGCGACCTTGACCCGTCAGCCGCAGTGACGACGACAACTGCGCCCCAGCGCATCGGTATCCTGGGCGGCACGTTCGACCCAGTGCACATCGGCCACTTGCGCGGTGCGCTGGAAGTCGCCGATGCCCTGGCCCTCGATGAGCTACGCCTGACGCCCAGCGCCAGGCCGCCTCACCGGGATACGCCGCAGGTATCGGCCCAGGACCGTCTGGCGATGGTCGAGTGCGCGGTGGCCGGTGTGGCGCCGTTGGTGGTGGACGCCCGCGAATTGCTGCGGGACAAACCGTCCTACACCATTGATACCCTGGAGCTGATGCGCGCCGAACTGGCCGCCGATGCCCAGGTTTTTCTGCTTTTGGGCTGGGACGCATTTTGCGGCCTGCCCACTTGGCATCGCTGGGAAGAGTTGCTCCAGCATTGCCACATCCTGGTGTTGCAACGCCCGGATGCCGACAGCGAGCCGCCGGATGCCTTGCGCAACCTGCTGGCGGCGCGTTCGGTGAGCGACCCGCTGGCCCTGAAAGGGCCGAGCGGACAGATTGCATTCGTCTGGCAGACGCCGCTCGCGGTATCCGCCACCCAGATCCGTCAACTGCTGGCCAGCGGTAAGTCGGTACGTTTCCTGGTGCCCGACGCGGTCCTGGCCTACATCGATGCGCACGGGCTGTACCGTGCGTCGAACTGAAAAAAGGGCGCGCTTCAAGGCACGTGAATGCGTGTAGCGAAGCGCCCGAACATACGAGCAAAACGAGTTTTATATGACTGACAAAGACGTAAACAAAGTAAAGCGCAAGGGCACATTCAAGAGCGCCCCGCTTCCCGTAGAAGCTCATACTGGCGTGGTACTGGCCGGCGAAGAGCTGGTCAAGGTTGCCGTGGCGGCCCTGGAAGACGTCAAGGCCCAAGACATCCAGGTGATCGACGTTCGCGAGAAGCAGAGCATCACGGACTACATGATCATCGCCACCGGTACCTCCAACCGCCAGATCGGCGCGATGCTGGATAAGGTTCGCGAAGCGGTCAAGGCCCAGGGCGTCAAGCCGCTGGGTGAAGAAGGCAAGGGCGACAGCGACTGGGTGTTGCTGGATATGGACGACGTCATCGTGCACATGATGACCGCCTCGGCGCGCCAGTTCTATGACCTGGAGCGCCTGTGGGCCGGTGCCGAGCAAAGCCGTTCGGCCAGCGCCGCGCACCACAGCCCGGAAAACACCCATGAGCATTTCACCAAGCTCAACAAAGACCAGCAATAAGGGATCGCTGTGCGACTGCGCCTGATCGCCGTCGGTTCCCGCATGCCCAAGTGGGTGGAAGAAGGCTGGCATGAATATGCCAAGCGTCTTCCTTCCGAGCTGGCCCTGGAACTGGTGGAAATTCCGCTCAACACCCGCGGCAAGAACGCCGATGTGGCGCGCTTTATCCGTCAGGAAGGCGAAGCCATGCTGGCCAAGGTCGGGCCGAACGAGCGGATCGTCACGCTCGAAGTGCACGGCAAGCCCTGGAGCACCGAGCAACTGGCGGTCGAGCTCGATCGCTGGCGGCTGGACGCGCGCACGGTCAACTTCATGGTGGGTGGCCCGGAAGGGTTGGCACCGGAAGTCTGTGCCCGGGCCGATCAACGCTGGTCGTTGTCGCCTTTGACGTTGCCGCACCCGCTGGTGCGGATTCTGATCGGCGAACAGTTGTATCGTGCCTGGACAGTCCTGTCCGGGCACCCTTACCACAAGTAATCCTGCCCTCATGCCTCAGCCGATCCGCATCAAGGACCACGAAAAAGACGCCCGCCTGGTGCGTGGTCGCGTCGTGTTCGGTGCAATTGCGGTCGTGGCGCTGATTGGTGTGCTGATCGCGCGCCTGTATTTCCTCCAGGTGATTCAGTACGAGTACCACTCGACCCTGTCGGAAAACAATCGCGTGCATGTGCAGCCGATTCCGCCGACTCGCGGGTTGATTTTCGACCGCAACGGCGTGGTGGTGGCCGATAACCGGCCCAGCTTCAGCCTGAGCATGACCCGTGAGCGTTCCGGGGATTGGCAGAAGGTGCTCGACGTGATCGTCGAAGTGCTGCAACTGACCCCCGAGGACCGGGCGATTTTCGAGAAGCGCATGCGCCAGGGCCGGCGCCCGTTCGAGCCGGTGCCGATCCTGTTCGAGCTGACCGAAGAGCAGATCGCCCTGATCGCCGTGAACCAGTTCCGCCTGCCGGGCGTTGAAGTGGTGGCGCAGTTGGTGCGTCACTACCCCCAAGGCGCGCACTTCGCCCATTCGGTGGGCTACATGGGGCGGATCAACGAAAAAGAGCTCAAGAACCTCGACCCGGTCAATTACAGCGGTACCCACCACATCGGCAAGACCGGCATCGAGCGCTTCTACGAGGCCGAACTGCACGGCCAGGTGGGCTACGAGGAAGTCGAGACCAATGCCCGTGGCCGCGTGTTGCGGGTGCTCAAGCGCACCGACCCGATCCCCGGCAAGGACATCGTCCTGAGCCTGGACATCAAATTGCAGGAAGCCGCCGAAGCGGCGTTGGGCGGCCGGCGCGGCGCTGTCGTGGCGCTGGACCCGAACACCGGCGAGGTCCTGGCGATGGTCAGCCAGCCGAGTTTCGACCCGAACCTGTTCGTCACTGGCATCAGTTTCAAGGCCTATGCCGAGTTGCGCGATTCCATCGATCGGCCACTGTTCAATCGCGTGCTGCGCGGCCTCTATCCGCCGGGTTCGACCATCAAGCCGGCGGTGGCCATTGCCGGGCTGGACGCGGGTGTGATCACCGCTTCCAGCCGGGTCTACGACCCCGGTTATTACCAACTGCCGAACTACGACCACAAGTACCGCAACTGGAATCGCTCCGGCGACGGGTACGTGGATCTGGAAACGGCGATCATGCGGTCCAACGACACCTACTTCTATGACCTGGCCCACAAGCTGGGGATCGACCGGCTGGCGTCCTACATGGGCAAGTTCGGTCTCGGTCAGAAAGTGTCCCTGGACATGTTCGAAGAGTCGCCGGGCCTGATGCCATCCCGCGAGTGGAAGCGGGCGACCCGCCGCCAGCCGTGGTTCCCGGGTGAGACGTTGATCCTGGGGATCGGCCAGGGCTACATGCAGGCGACGCCGCTGCAACTGGCCCAGGCCACAGCCCTGGTGGCGAGCAAAGGCAAGTGGTATCGCCCGCATCTGGCCAAGACCATCGAAGGCCAGAAGCCCGTGGACCCCAACCCGGTGCCGGACATCATCCTGCGTAATCCGTCGGACTGGCAGAAGGTCAATATCGGCATGCAGCAGGTGATGCACGGCGCCCGGGGCACCGCGCGCAAGGCTGCCATCGGCGCGCAATACCGGATTGCCGGCAAGAGTGGTACGGCCCAGGTGGTCGCGATCAAGCAGGGCGAGAAGTACGACCGTTCCAAGGTTCAGGAGCGCCACCGCGACCACGCCTTGTTCGTCGGTTTCGCACCGGCCGAAAACCCGAAGATCGTCGTGTCGGTGATGGTCGAGAACGGCGAGTCCGGCTCCGGCGTTGCCGCGCCGGTGGTGCGCCAGATCATGGACGCCTGGCTGCTGGATGAACACGGCCAGCTCAAGCCCGAATACGCAAGCCCCATCACTGCGGAGGCTACGGCCCGTGAAGAATAATTTCGACCGGATCCTCTCCAGCGAAGATGTGATGCGTCGTCGCGCCACTCTGTTGCAGCGCATGCACATCGACGGTCCGTTGTTGATCCTGTTGCTGACACTGGCCGCCGGCAGCCTGTTCGTGCTGTATTCGGCCAGCGGCAAGAATTGGGACCTGCTGGCCAAGCAGGCCACTTCATTCGGCAT
Source organism: Pseudomonas rhizophila (assembly GCF_003033885.1). Classification (NCBI taxonomy): domain Bacteria; kingdom Pseudomonadati; phylum Pseudomonadota; class Gammaproteobacteria; order Pseudomonadales; family Pseudomonadaceae; genus Pseudomonas; species Pseudomonas rhizophila. The sequence continues at coordinate 1,641,390 of NZ_CP024081.1, forward strand.
CGGCCTGGTATCGATGATCTTTATCGCCCAACTGGAGCCTCGGTTCATGGCGCGCTGGGTGCCACTGGCCTATGTGGGCGGCGTGGTCTTGTTGGTGATCGTGGACATCATGGGCCATAACGCCATGGGGGCGACACGCTGGATCAACATCCCCGGGGTGATTCGCTTCCAGCCTTCCGAGTTCCTGAAAATCATCATGCCGGCGACCATCGCCTGGTATCTGTCCAAGCGCACCTTGCCGCCACAGCTCAAGCATGTGGGCATCAGCCTGCTGCTGATTGGGGTCCCGTTTATCCTGATCGTGCGCCAGCCCGATCTCGGCACCTCGTTGCTGATCCTGGCCGGCGGCGCCTTCGTGCTGTTCATGGGCGGGTTGCGCTGGCGCTGGATCCTCAGCGTGATCGCTGCCGCCGTGCCGGTGTCCGTGGCCATGTGGTACTTCGTGATGCACGACTACCAGAAGCAGCGGGTCCTGACGTTCCTCGACCCGGAGAGCGATCCGCTGGGCACCGGCTGGAACATCATCCAGTCCAAGGCCGCCATCGGCTCCGGCGGTGTGTTCGGCAAAGGGTGGTTGCTGGGTACCCAGTCGCACCTGGACTTTCTGCCGGAAAGCCACACCGACTTCATCATCGCCGTGTTGGGCGAAGAGTTCGGTCTGGTGGGTATTTGCGTGCTGCTGCTGATCTACCTGTTGTTGATCGGCCGTGGCCTGGTGATTACCGCCCAGGCCCAGACATTGTTCGGCAAATTGCTCGCGGGCAGTCTGACCATGACGTTTTTTGTTTATGTTTTCGTCAATATCGGTATGGTCAGTGGCCTGTTGCCGGTCGTGGGGGTGCCGTTGCCATTCATTAGCTACGGAGGAACTTCGCTGGTGACGCTACTGTCAGCGTTTGGGGTTTTGATGTCGATCCATACCCATCGCAAGTGGATCGCGCAGGTTTGAATAAGGTGAAGAGTTCAATGCAAGCAATGCGTGGCTGGTCGACGCGATTTGCGCCGTGGGTCGGCCTGTTCGGCCTCCTGGGCGGTGCGTCGCACGCCCTGGCCGGCGAATATGAAGGCTCGCCGCAAGTGGCCGAATTCGTCGGTGAAATGACCCGCGACTACGGTTTTGCCGGTGAACAGCTGATGGGGGTGTTCCGCGAGGCCCAGCGCAAGCAGTCGATTCTCGACGCGATCTCCCGGCCCGCCGAGCGGGTCAAGCAGTGGAGCGAGTATCGGCCGATGTTCATCTCCGAGGCGCGCATCGCCCGGGGCGTGGACTTCTGGCGCCAGCACGAGGCCGTGCTGGCTCGCGCCGAGCAGGAGTATGGCGTGCCGGCTCAGGTCATCGTGTCTATTATTGGTGTCGAGACGTTTTTTGGTCGTAATACCGGGAATTTCCGGGTGGTCGATGCGCTGTCGACCCTGGGCTTCGATTATCCGCCGCGCGCCGAGTTCTTCCGCAAGGAGCTGCGCGAGTTCCTGCTGCTGGCTCGGGAGGAACAGGTCGATCCGTTGACCCTCAAGGGCTCCTATGCCGGAGCCATGGGCTTGCCGCAGTTCATGCCCAGCAGTTTCCGCGCCTATGCGGTGGACTTCGACGGCGATGGCCACATTAATATCTGGACCAACCCGACCGATGCCATCGGCAGTGTTGCCAGCTACTTCAAGCGCCACGGCTGGGAGCCTGGCGAGCCGGTGGTCAGCCGTGCAGACGTGCGTGGCGACCAGGTAGACGAAGGCCTGACCACAGGCATCGAGCCGACGAAGACCGTCGGGGAGTTGCGGGCGCTGGGGTGGTCGAGTCATGATGCGCTGCGTGACGACATGCCAGTCACCGCGATTCGCCTGGAAGGCGAACAAGGCCCTGAGTACTGGATGGGCCTGAAGAATTTCTACGCGATTACGCGTTATAACCGCAGTGTGATGTACGCCATGGCCGTGCATCAGCTGTCTGAAGAGCTGGTCAAAGCACGGGGCGTCAAATAATGCAGGCATTGCCTACCTATCAACCCCTGAAAGCCGGACCCCTGAAGCTGGTAGCGCTGGCTGCACTGTCGTTGCTGGTCGTCAGTTGCTCCACCAGTCGCCCGCCGGCCCAGAAAACCTCTACTGCCGTGCGCGCCACGCCAGGCCTGGACATCAACCGGGCCCACAAGGACGGCGCGCCGTGGTGGGACGTGGATGTTTCGCGCATTCCCGACGCCACGCCAACCCTGCACACCGGCCCGTACAAGGCCAACCCGTACACGGTGCTGGGCAAGACGTATTTCCCGATGGCCGAATCCAAGCGTTACGTCGCTTCGGGCACGGCGTCCTGGTATGGCACCAAGTTCCACGGCCAGAACACCGCCAATGGCGAGGTTTATGACCTGTATGGCATGAGCGCGGCCCACAAGACCTTGCCGCTGCCCAGTTATGTGCGGGTGACCAACCTGGACAACAACAAGGCCGTGATCCTGCGGGTCAATGACCGCGGGCCGTTCTATTCCGACCGCATCATCGATCTGTCGTATGCGGCGGCAAAAAAACTCGGTTACGCTGAAACCGGCACCGCGCGGGTCAAGGTCGAAGGCATCGATCCGCAGGAATGGTGGGCCCAACGAGGCCGTCCGGCGCCTTTGATGCTCAACGAGCCAAAAGTGGCGCAAAATGCCGCGCCGACCGTGACGGCTTCCACCGGTACGGTCGAGCAATGGTCCCCGCCGCCGCAGCAACATGCCGCCGCCGTGGTGCCCGTGCCGCTCGACGCAAAAAAAAACGCTTCTGCAACAGCGTCTGGCCAGTATCTGCAAGTCGGCGCGTTCGCCAACCCGGACGCTGCCGAACTGTTGAGATCCAAGCTCAGCTCGATGGTCAGCGCGCCGGTCTTCATCAGCTCCATCGTGCGCAACCAGCAGACGCTGCATCGGGTGCGCCTGGGGCCGATCGGTTCTCCGGATGAAGTCCAGCAGGTGCAGAACAGTGTACGCCTGGCCAATCTCGGTTCGCCGAGCGTGGTTAGCGCGGAATGATTTGATTGAAGGCCCGCTAGCGGTTGGAGCGGGCCAGGTTGTTGGCTCTACGAATAACAAAAGCCCGGCAAGGGATGTGAGTGAGCAACTTAAATACGCGGCGACCCGTTAGAAGGTGGCCTGTTTAGTATTGCCCTTCGGGCAGTTTCCATTAGCGATTTCGAGAGACGGATGAACATCACCACCTTTGCCAAACGCCTTTGCCTGCTAGTCCCGCTGCTGCTCTCACCTGCCGCGTTCGCGGTCGAGATGATGCCCGCGCCCCCTCAACTGGCCGCCAAATCCTTTGTGCTCATGGATGCCAGCAGCGGCGAGGTCCTGGTGGAGAACAATGGTGACCAGCGCCTGCCACCGGCCAGCCTGACCAAACTGATGACCGCCTACATCGCCACCCTGGAAATCCGTCGTGGCCAGATCGGTGAAAACGATCCGGTGACCGTCAGCGAAAATGCCTGGCGCACCGGCGGTTCGCGGATGTTCATCAAGGTCGGTTCGCAAGTGACCGTCAGCGACCTGCTGCACGGCATCATCATCCAGTCCGGCAACGACGCCAGCGTCGCCCTGGCCGAGCACATCGCCGGCAGCGAAGATGCGTTCGCCGACATGATGAACAAGACTGCCAGCGACCTGGGTCTGACCAACAGCCACTTCATGAACCCGACCGGCTTGCCGAACCCGGAGCACTACTCTTCGGCTCACGACATGGCGATTCTGGCGCGAGCGATCATTCACGAAGACCCGGCGCACTACGCCATCTACTCCCAGAAGGAATTCTTCTGGAACAACATCAAGCAGCCTAACCGCAACCTGCTGTTGTGGCGCGACAAGACCGTCGATGGCCTGAAGACCGGCCACACCGAAGAAGCCGGCTATTGCATGGTGTCTTCGGCCGTTCGTGACGGCATGCGCCTGATCGCCGTCGTTTTCGGCACCAACAGCGAAGTGTCCCGTGCCGCTGAAACCCAGAAGCTTCTGACCTACGGTTTCCGCTTCTTCGAAACCCAGACCTTCTACCAGAAGGGCACCGAACTGGCCCAGGCCCAGGTGTGGAAAGGCACCACCAATCAGGTGAAGGCCGGCCTGGCCCAGGACCTGACCATGACCCTGCCAAAAGGCCAGCTCAAAAAGCTGGTCGCGACCATGACCATGAATCCGCAAATGATCGCGCCAATCGCCAAGGGCGACGTGATCGGCAAGGTGGAAGTCAAGCTGGACGACAAAGTGGTGCACAGCGCTGACCTGATCGCTCTGGACGCGGTCGAGGAAGGTGGTATCTTCCGCCGCATCTGGGATAGCATCCGTCTATTCTTCTACGGCTTGTTCAACTGATTGAAGTGTTGACCTGCATGGCCCCGTTCCTTTCCGGTGCGGGGCCATGTGCGTTACCACGGCTTACGAGGCCGTTACGCCATGACAGACTCAGAAGTAAAGGCGCCAAAGATCGAGTTCCCTTGCGAGGATTATCCGATCAAGGTAATTGGCGACACCGGTGTGGGATTCAAGGACAAGATCATCGCGATTCTTGAAAAACACGCCACCGTTGATCACAAGACCCTGGCCGAACGCCAGAGTACCAACGGCAAGTACACGACGATTCAGTTGCACATCATTGCCACCGGTCAGGAACAGCTGTACGACATCAACAGCGAGTTGCGAGCGACCGGGTTCGTGCACATGGTGTTGTGATGCCGGGCACGCTGGGCTTTCGCGAGCTGGGCCAGATGGCTTACGAGCCGGTCTGGCATGCCATGCAACGCTTCACCAACGACCGCGGCACCACCGCCGGTGACGAAGTCTGGCTGGTGCAACACCCGCCGGTGTTCACCCAGGGCCAGGCCGGCAAGGCCGAACACCTGTTGCTGCCGGGGAATATCCCGGTGGTGAAGACCGACCGCGGTGGCCAGGTGACCTACCATGGCCCCGGTCAATTGGTGGCCTATCTGTTGCTGGACGTACGCAAGCTGGGGTTCGGCGTACGCGAGCTGGTCACCCGCATGGAGACCTGCCTGATCGAACTGCTGGCCAGCTACGGCGTGACAGCAGCGGCCAAGCCGGATGCTCCGGGTGTCTACGTCGACGGGGCGAAAATTGCCTCTCTGGGTTTGCGCATCCGCCACGGTTGTTCGTTTCATGGCCTGGCGTTGAACGTGGACATGGACATGGAGCCGTTTCGACGGATTAATCCCTGTGGCTATGCGGGGCTGGCGATGACCCAGCTGTGCGATCACACAGGATCGATTGAATTTGCCGAGGTAAGTGCCCGGCTGCGCGCGCAGCTCGTCAAACACCTCGACTACGCTGAGCAGACGACCCTCACGGGCGGAATCGACTGATATGACTACTGATGCTGTGCAAACCATGATCCCGACGCTGGATGTTACCGAGCGTCCGGCCCCGCGTGCCAAGGTCGAGGCCGGCGTAAAGCTGCGCGGCGCCGAGAAAGTTGCACGCATCCCGGTCAAGATCATCCCAACCACCGAACTGCCGAAGAAACCCGACTGGATCCGCGTGCGCATCCCGGTTTCGCCGGAAGTCGACCGCATCAAGGCGCTGCTGCGCAAACACAAACTGCACAGCGTCTGTGAAGAAGCGTCCTGCCCGAACCTGGGGGAATGCTTCTCCGGCGGCACCGCTACGTTCATGATCATGGGCGACATCTGCACCCGTCGCTGCCCGTTCTGTGACGTCGGCCATGGTCGGCCGAAGCCATTGGACGTGAACGAACCCGAAAGCCTGGCCATCGCCATTGCCGACCTCAAACTCAAGTACGTGGTCATCACCTCGGTGGACCGCGACGACCTGCGTGACGGCGGTGCCCAGCACTTTGCCGACTGCATCCGCGAAATCCGCAAGCTGTCACCGAACGTGCAGCTTGAGACGTTGGTGCCGGACTATCGCGGTCGCATGGACATCGCACTGCAAATCACCGCCGCCGAGCCGCCGGATGTTTTCAACCACAACCTGGAAACCGTACCGCGCCTGTACAAGGCTGCGCGTCCGGGTTCGGACTACCAGTGGTCGTTGACCTTGCTGCAACGCTTCAAGCAGATGATGCCGCACATTCCGACCAAATCCGGCTTGATGCTGGGCCTGGGGGAAACTGACGAAGAAGTCATCGAGGTCATGAAGCGCATGCGTGAGCATGACATCGACATGCTGACCCTGGGTCAGTATCTGCAGCCTTCGCGTAGTCACCTGCCGGTGCAGCGTTTTGTGCACCCGGATACCTTTGCCTGGTTTGCTGAGGAAGGGTACAAGATGGGCTTCAAGAACGTTGCTTCCGGGCCGTTGGTGCGGTCTTCGTATCATGCGGATGAGCAGGCGAAGTTGGTTAAGGCTGAGTTGCTCGGGTCTTGATTTTCTAGCGTTGGTTTTTGGAGTGGTGTGTATATCCGTTTCTTCGGTAACGGCTACTTATGGTTCCGCCTTTACGGCGGGTCACTTTTGAAGAGCCCGGAAGCCGGCCCAGTCAAAAGTAACCAAAACGCTCTTGCCCCACCACTCGGTGCCTCGCCTAGGCTCGGCATGCCTTCACTCCGGCATTGGTTCGTGGGTAACCCGGCATCCATGCCGGGTTACCCACGAACCAATGCCTGCGTTCAGCCAGCGTGGTTAACGGGGCGCCCCAGATCAACGTCCACCGCGAGGCGGCCTGACAGCCGGCCTGGTTTGGGGGTATCGCGTTTCCCCTATGGGAGCGGGTTTGCTCGCGAAAGCGGTGGTTCAGATACATGGATACTGGCTTTGCTGGCCTCATCGCGAGCAGGCTCGCTCCCACAGGGGGGCTGCGGGTTATATGAGTGTTGTGGCTGCTGAAGATCAAGTGTGGGAGCGAGCCTGCTCGCGATAGCGGTGGTTCAGCCACATAGATGCTGGACATGCCCAGCTCTTGCTTTGCTTTGCTTTGGATCTTGATCTTGATCTTGATCTGGACGCCCCGTTAAACCACGCTGGCCGAACGCAGGTATTGCGCAGTGGGCATCCCGGCATGGATGCCGGGATAGCCGCGCTGGGCCATGGATGGCCCTTCGCGGCGGGCCCACGGAGCAATGCCTGCGTTCGGGCACACCGAGCCTAAGCGAGGTGCCGAGTGGTGGGGCAAAGCGTTTTTGGTTACTTTTGGTTGGTCCGGCATCCGGCTCTTCCAAAAGTGACCCGCTGTAAGAGCGGAACCGCCAGCCGCCGTTACGCAAAAAACGGATATACACCCATAAGCATGCCTAAAAACCGGGAGACTCATGGAACCCACTCACACCCTAAATCCACATCACCCCGTCCCAGCACTCCCGACCGAAGGCCTGATCGCCGTCATCGCCCCCGCCGGTCCAGCAAACCTGGAAACGGACAAAGCCATCCAATGGATGCGCGCCCGGGGCCATGAGCTGCGTATATTCCCAGGTGTGTACGAAAAGGACGGCTACCTGGCCGGCAGCGACGAAGTACGCCTCAACGACCTGCATGCCGCCTTCGCCGACCCAGAAGTAAAAGCGATCATTTGCCTGCGCGGCGGCTACGGCACCCCGCGTTTGCTGGATCGCATCGATTTCGACCTGTTGCGGCGCAACGCCAAGCCCTTCGTCGGCTACAGCGACATCACCGCCTTGCACCTGGCCATCAGCCGATATGCAGGGTTCGTCACCTTTCATGGCCCGTTGCTCAACGCCGATCTTCTCGGCGACAAGGAACCCTCCACCGTCACTTCTTTTTTCAGCCTGTTGCGTGGGCAGTTGAAGGCCGGCAGTGTGCTGAGCCATCCCGCAGCTTATCCATTGACTACCGTCGCACCCGGCATCGCCTGCGGGCGTTTGCTGGGGGGCAATCTGTCGATGATTGCCGCGACCATGGGCACGCCCTACGAAATCGATGCTGAAGGCGTGATCCTGTTGGTGGAAGACATCAACGAGCCGCTTTACCGCATCGACCGTCTGCTGACTCAGTTACGGCTGGCTGGCACGCTGGCAAAGTTGCGGGGTGTGTTGCTGGGGGATGTCGCCGGGGTGGACCTTGAGGCGTTGAACAAGCTGTTCCAGCAGACCTTCGAGCCGTTTGGCATCCCGGTGTTGTCCGGTTGGCGCAGTGGGCATTGCGATCCGAACCTGACGTTGCCCATGGGCGCGTTGGTGACGCTGGATGCGGGGGAGAAGAGGTTGGTGCTGGAGCAGGATGTGGTGGTCAGCCGAGCGCTTGTTGCCTGAAAGTCCCTCATCGCGAGCAGGCTCGCTCCCACACTGGACCGCGTTTGGTAGTCAGCTGTGGGAGCGAGCCTGCTCGCGATGAGGGCAGCGGCCATAAGGCGATCTAGCGGTTACGCAACCCTTCCAGCAGCTTGTGCGTCGGATAACCATCCGCGGGCCAGCCGAACGACTGCTGGGCGCTGCGTATGGCCTTGCGGGTGTTGGCGCCGATGATGCCGTCGGGCGTGCCGGCGTCGAAGTTGTGTTTGCCCAGCAAGGTTTGCAGTTCGAAGCGCTCGCTACGGCTCAAGGGCAGATCGTCCTTTGGCCATTGCCCGCTGATCAGCCCCGCGCCGGCGAAGCGTTCTGACAGCAAACTCACCGCCAGGGCGTACGACGAGGAATTGTTGTACTTGAGGATGGCGCGGAAGTTATCGAGCACCAGGAAAGCCGGCCCGCGATAGCCGGCCGGCAGCAGCAGGGCTGCCGACAAGTGTTCGGCGCCGGCTGGGACCTGGCTGCCGTTGGGCAGGCTGACGCCCAGTTGCAGCCATTCGGAGACGGGTTTGCGGATCGCGCCGTCGGCCAGCGGGTAGTCGAACCCTTCTTTGAGCTGTACCTCGAAGCCCCACGGCTGTCCGCGCTGCCAGCCAGAGCTTTGCAGGTAGTGCGCGGTCGAGGCCAGGGCGTCGGTGGCGCTGCCCCAGATATCGCGGCGGCCGTCACCATCGAAATCCACCGCGTGGGTGTTGTACGTGGTGGGAATGAACTGGGTCTGGCCCATGGCTCCGGCCCAGGAACCGAGCATTTTTTCCGGAGCGATGTCGCCGTCTTGCAGGATCTGCAGTGCGGCGATCAGCTGCGCATGGGCAAACCCCGGGCGCCGCCCTTCATAGGCCAGAGTCGCCAGGGAGTTGATCACCGACTTGGTGCCCTGGAACTGACCGAAGTTGCTTTCCATGCCCCACACCGCAACCAAGGCTTGGCGGTCGACGCCATAGCGCTGCTCGATGCTTTGCAGGATGTCGGCATGCTGTTGGACCAGTGTCTGGCCCCGGCGTACTCGCAGCGGCGACAGCGCTCCATCGAGGTATTCCCACACCGGACGGCTGAATTCCGGCTGGCTGCGGTCGGCTTTGATGACGCTCATGTCCGGGCTGACGCCGATAAAGGCGCGATCAAACAGGTCGGCACGGATTCCCGCGGCCAGGGCTTGCTTGCGAAACCCGGCTTGCCATTCGGCGAAAGTTTGCGTGGGGGCGATGACCAGGTTGTCACCGGTCGGGACCACGGGCGGCACGATGGCAGGAGCAGGCACGGCAGGGACGGTCTTGAGCGGTTGGGCGTCGGCGGCGGTAGGTTTTTCTGCGCAGGCGACAAGCAGAACGACGCTTGTGGCTGCAATCAATTGGCGCAGGGGCCAACGACGGGAAAGACAAAAGGGCATGCACGGGTCCAGATAAACAAATCAGATGCTGACCTTATCATGCGCAAAGGAGAATAGGGCTGGTCCGGGTGTTTCAAGCCGCCACAAAGCAAGAAGCCTCCCAGTTGTCAGACTGGAAGGCTTCGCGGCGGTAGCTGCCTTTGCCCTTGGCGGGTCGTTCCTGGCGGCTGCGGAACAGGGGCTGGGCGATGATGGATTTGGCCTTGTTGGGGCCATGCTTGGATGGCTTTTTGCTCATGATGGGATCTCTCGTGGGGTGGTTTTGCGGAGCAAATCATGGGGCAGAGTCGGGAGGTTGTCCAGTCCCTGGGGTGTGCAAGAAGTGTCATCAGACGGACACGCAACTTGTGGTGGAAGATGACCCGTGGCGAGGGGATTTATCCCCGCTGGGGCGCGAAGCGTCCCCATTACAAACTGCCTGACACTCCACGGCGCCTAGTTTTGGGGTTGCTTCGCAACCCAGCGGGGATAAATCCCCTCGCCACAGGTATGCAGTGTGCTTCTGCCGAGTGACTACTCAGCGGGCAAAGGGAGTCGCTGCCCAGCCATCAACAGCGACAAGCGGCTCAGGCTCATCCATGGCGACCCTGCCGCCTGACCTTTGATCTGCGCATCGATGCGCTGGGCTTCGAGCAGCAGTTGTGCCCAGCGCGGTGCCGAGTAGCGTTGCAGGGCCTTGCTCATCAGCGGCTTGCGTTTGTCCCACACCGGCGGACGGGCTTGGCTGAAAGCCTTGTCCAACGGTACACCCTGGCTGTATTGCAATGAGAGGTTGGCCAGCAGGCGTAACTCTCGGGCCAGAGCCCAGAGGATCACCGGAGGCTCGACGCCTTCGCCCCGCAAGCCCTCGAGCATGCGCAGGGCGTGGGCGGCTTCACCGTTGAGGATCGCATCGGTCAGCCCGAACACATCGAAACGCGCACTGTCGGCCACGGCGGCCTGTACCGTTTCCACGGTGATCTGCCCGCCCTCGGCCATCAGCTTGAGTTTTTCGATTTCCTGAGCGGCGGCCAGCAGGTTGCCTTCGACCCGGGCGGCGATCAGTTCCACCGCATCCTGGCTGGCCGATAAGCCGGCCTGGGACAGGCGCTGGCGGATCCAGCTGGGCAACTGGCTGACGTCCACCGGCCAGATCTGTACGAACTGGGTCTGCTGACCTTCAACCAGGGCCTTGCCCCATTTGGTTTTTTGCGCGCTGCCGTCGAGTTTTGGCAGGCTGATGAGCAACACCGTGTCTTCAGCCGGCCGTGAGCAATATTCGATCAGCGCGGCGGCGCCCTTGTCACCGGGTTTGCCGGATGGCAAGCGCAGTTCCAGCAGGCGTTTTTCCGCGAACAGCGACATGCTCGCCCCAGCCTGCAACAGCGTGCCCCAGTCGAAACTGGCGTCGGCGGCGAACACCTGGCGTTCGTCGAAGCCTTGCTGACGGGCGGCAGAGCGAATGGCGTCGGCGGCTTCCTGGCACAGCAGCGGATCATCGCCACTGATGATGTAGACCGGCGCGAGGGCGCCTTGCAGGTGTTTGCCGAGTTGGGCGGGAGCGAGCTTCATAAGAGAAGGCGAGCGGGGCGCCGGAGCGCCCCGCAAGGCTTATTCAGACGGGATTTGCATCGGCGACTGTTGCGGGGTTTCCGCTTCAGCCTTGCGTGCCGCTTCCAGTGCGTCGGCTTCTGCCTTGGCGCGGGCGTCGGCGGTCTGCTGCAACTGGTCCAGTTGGGCTGGGCTCAGTTGTTGCAGGCGCAGCATCATGCGTTGCACGAGGTCACGACGCATTTCAACACGCACTTCGCTCGACTCCTGGTCGGAACCGGTGATGTTGTTGCCATCGTGCAGGTAGACCTTCTGCACTTGCAGTTTGTCGTCCAGCAGCACCAGATTGTTCTGGCCGCGGATCTCATAGCTCAGGACGTTGTTGAGTTCGTACTCGGCCGAGCGACCGGCACCGGCGTAACTCAGACTGCGCTGGCTTTGCTGTTCACTGGTCAGCACCAGTTTGTACGGCGCGCCGTTGTAGACCTTCACGCCGCTGTTTTCCAGTGAGTCGCGCAGCATCTTCACGGTCTCGCCATAAGCGTCCCGGGCGCTGAGGTCCAGCTCCGTGATGGCCAGCTCGGTGGTGCCGGTGCCGCGCAGCTGGAAGCCGCAGGCGCTCAACAGGACCGCCAGGCCCATTACCAGCAGATTACGTTTGATCATCTTGTTGCTCCCCTTGAAACCCTATGGCTCGACAGTGCGGCCCCGCAGGTTATATTCGGCGCCCGGCCCAAGCCGGCGCCCGATCCAATTAGCTTGCGACGATGTTGACCAGTTTGCCGGGCACGACGATCACTTTGCGGATCGTCAGGCCATCGACGAAGCGCAACACGTTTTCATTGGCCCGTGCGGCGGCTTCGATTTCTTCGCGAGTGGCGGCGGCCGGCATTTCGATCTGGCCGCGCAGCTTGCCGTTGACCTGGATGACCAGGGTCAGGCTGTCCTGCACCAGCGCGGTTTCGTCCACCACCGGCCAGCTGGCGTCAATCACCGGGTCAGCGTGGCCCAGGCGGTTCCACAGCTCGTGGCTGATGTGCGGCGTGATCGGAGCCAGCAGCAGCGTCACGGCTTCCAGACCTTCGTGAACCAGTGCGCGATCCTGTTCGGTGCCTTGCGCGGCTTTTTCCAGGACATTCATCAGCGTCATCACCTGGGCGATGGCGGTGTTGAATTTGTGGTTCTGGCCGACGTCATGGCTGGCCTGCTTGATGGCCAGGTGGATCGAACGGCGAACGGCTTTCTGCTCGTCGTTCAGGCCGGCGACGTCCAGTTTACCCGGCAGGCCCTGAGTGACGTGGGCTTGAGCCAGACGCCAGACGCGCTTGAGGAAGCGGTGCGAACCCTCGACGCCGGAGTCGGACCATTCCGCGCTCATGTCGGGTGGCGAGGCGAACATCATGAACAGGCGGCAGGTGTCGGCGCCGAACTGGTCGATCATCGACTGCGGGTCGACGCCATTGTTCTTCGACTTGGCCATCTTCTCGGTGCCGCCGATTTCCACCGGCAGGCCGTCGGCGATCAGTTTGGCGCTGATGACCTTGGCTTTGCTGTCGCGTTCGAGTTCGACGTCGGCCGGGTTGTACCAGGTGTAGGCACCGTTGGCTTCGCGACGATAGTAAGTCTCGGCGATCACCATGCCTTGGGTCAGCAGGTTCTTGAACGGCTCGTTGGAGCTCACCAGGCCTTCGTCACGCATCAGCTTGTGGAAGAAGCGCGCGTAGAGCAGGTGGAGAATGGCGTGTTCGATGCCGCCGATGTACTGATCCACCGGCAACCAGTGGTCAGCCGCGGATTTTTCCACCAGGCCGCCTTCATAGTGCGGCGAGGCGTAGCGGGCGTAGTACCACGAGGACTCGACGAACGTGTCCATGGTGTCGGTTTCACGCCGGGCCGGCGCGCCGCATTTCGGGCAGCTGCATTCGTAGAACTCGGGCATGCGCGCCAGGGGCGAGCCGGCGCCGTCGGGTACCACATCTTCGGGCAGGACCACGGGCAGTTGATCTTCCGGTACCGGTACGTCACCGCAAGTATCGCAGTGCACGATCGGAATCGGGCAGCCCCAGTAGCGTTGGCGGCTGATGCCCCAGTCCCGCAGGCGGAACTGGGTGCGGGAGGCACCGAGGTTTTTCTTGATCAGGGCCACTTCGATGGCGTCGAACGCGCCGGGGAAGTCCAGGCCGTCAAACTCGCCGGAGTTGATCAGTTCGCCGTGTTCGCCATAAGCGTCCTGCCATGGCGCCGGGGTCTGGTCACCGGCGCTGGTACGCACCACGGCCTTGATCGGCAGGTTGTACTTGTGGGCGAATTCGAAATCGCGCTCGTCGTGGGCCGGAACAGCCATGACGGCGCCGTCGCCGTAGTGCATCAGCACATAGTTGGCGACCCATACCGGGAGTTTTTCGCCGGTGAGCGGATGCTCGACGAACAGCGAGGTCGGCAGGCCTTTCTTCTCTTGAGTGGCGACATCGGCTTCAGCGACGCTGCCACCTTTGCATTCGGCAATGAACGCCTGCAGCTCGGGGTTGTTGCGGGCGGCCAGGGTCGCCAGCGGATGCTCGGCGGCCACGGCGACATAGGTAGCGCCCATCAGGGTATCCGGACGGGTGGTGAAGACTTTCAGATTGCCCGCTTCGCCAATGGAGGCGACGTCGTAGGGGAACTGCACTTCCATGCCCCGGGACTTGCCGATCCAGTTGCGCTGCATGGTCTTGACCTGTTCAGGCCAGCCGGTCAGCTCGTCGAGACTCTCCAGCAGTTCATCCGCGTAGGCGGTGATCTTGAAGTAGTACATCGGGATTTCGCGCTTTTCGATCAGCGCGCCGGAGCGCCAGCCGCGACCGTCGATCACCTGCTCGTTGGCCAGTACGGTCTGGTCCACCGGGTCCCAGTTCACGGTGCCGTTCTTGCGGTAGATCACACCTTTTTCGAACAGGCGGGTGAACAGCCATTGTTCCCAGCGGTAGTAATCAGGCTTGCAGGTGGTGACCTCGCGGGACCAGTCCACCGCCAGGCCCAGGCTGCGCAGCTGGGTCTTCATGTAGGCGATGTTTTCGTAGGTCCACTTGGCGGGGGCCACGTTGTTCTTCATCGCGGCGTTTTCCGCCGGCATGCCGAAAGCGTCCCAACCCATGGGTTGCAGGACATTCTTGCCTTGCATGCGCTGGTAGCGGGAGATCACATCGCCGATGGTGTAGTTGCGCACATGCCCCATGTGTAGCTTGCCGCTGGGGTAAGGGAACATCGACAGGCAGTAGTAAGTCTCCTTGCCTGGCTGTTCACTGACTTCAAAGGACTTTTGCTCGTCCCAGAACGACTGGGCGGCGGCTTCGATTTCACGGGGCTGATAGTGTTCGTGCATGGCTACTTTTGTACTGAATGGGGTGGCCCAATCCTCTTCGTTGCCATGCTGGACGCAGACGACGCCTGATACGGCGTTTTCGATGCCCAGCCGAGCTGGAAGTGGAGTTACAGGAAGCGCCGTAGCATACATGACCGTGCTCTGCCGAGGGAAACCCTGATTGCGTGCCGGGGCATTGTCGATACCCGGTGACGGCCGCTGTTCAGGGCCGTTGGTCGCGGCGCCCTGCCGGTTTGCCCAGCGAAGCTAAGCTTCTCAATGGGGAGTGAGTCTTATCTTCAATGAGGTGAGGGATGGTTGAATCACAACGTAAAGTAACTACACCTGAGTTGTACGAAAAACTGATCGATCGTCTCGGGGTGGCCCTGGACGCTGCAAGAACCGCCGGTCGCTTGCGCGATGAACGCCCGGCAGAGCTGGAACTGCGTGGCTTGACCCCCGCAGAGTTCGAGCTGGTCAAGGCTTACCTTGAGCAGGTCGGGCATCAAGCCCCCACAAGTGGGGCTCAGCTACTCAAGCGCCTCGATACGCCCCGTTCGGCCAAGGTTGTATGGCTCAAGGATCGGACGCCCACCAGGGATGCTGTAAAAGTCCGGTCACTGCAGTTCAAGTAAAGCCGGATTCACGCTTGTCGCTTTTTTTGGTTCAAGGTTATTTCGAATCTGTTGTCGCTTTGCGTCAACCCACCTAGGCTTCGGGCATCTATGGAGATGCCCGATGCCGTTTCGCTATTTCATCAAACAACTTTTATTGCCGCCCGGCATTCTTTTGCTGCTGTTGGTGCTTGCCTGGTGGTGGCGCCACTCCCGGCCGCGCCTGGCTCGCCTGTGTTTCATTGCCGGGGTGGGCGGTTTCTGGCTGATGAGTTTGCCTGTGGTGGTGCAATGGAGCGCCAAGGCGTTGGAGCGCGAGCCACCGCTGCCTCGCAGCGAATGGGTGACGCTGGCGCAACGTGCCGATGCCATCGTGGTGCTTGGTTCGGGCCGCGATCGCGGTGACCTGGCCTGGGGCACCGACCAGCCCACCGGCATCGGTCTGGAGCGCCAGCGGTATGCGGCGCGACTGGCCAAGGCATCGGGATTGCCGGTGCTGACCAGCGGCGGCTTGCACTATGGCTCCCCGCCGAGTGAAGCGAAATTGATGGCCGATTCGATGCTCGATGATTTTGGTGTCACCGTGCGCTGGCAGGAAGGGCGCAGTCGCACGACCTGGGAAAACGCCAAGATGAGCGCCGAGATGTTGCTGCCGCAGGGCATCAGACGAGTCGTGGTGGTGACCCATGCGTCGCACATGCCACGGGCAGTCTGGAGTTTCGAGCGCTCGGGGTTTGAAGTGGTTCCTGCACCGGTGGGCTTTCTGGGGCAGGACAACGCCCGCCCGCTGGGCGGCTGGATGCCGGAGTTCAAGTCGATCTGGCAATCGGGGCAGTTGATGAACGAGGCGGTGGGGCAGGTGGGGTATAGGTTGTTTTATCGTTGAAGTGTTCCCGGATCGTTCCCACGCTCCTGCGTGGGTACGCCTCAAGGGACGCTCTGCGTTCCAAGGCGGGCTGGCGTCGGCCACCAATGACGCGGAGCGTCACGGGCTGCATTCCCACGCGGAGCGTGGGAACGAGCAACCTTAAACCGTCTTGGCCATCCGTCCCGCCATCAACGCCCAGCCCAGCAGCAACACGCACACGATGATCAACGGCCACGAGCGCCATTGCAGGTAGGGCGTCAGCCCGTGCATCGGCACGACTTCGCCGTACAGTACGCCACGCTCGAATTGTGGGATCTGTACGGTGATCTGGCCGAAGGGGTTGATCAGGCCGGTGACGCCGTTGTTGGTGGAGCGGATCATCCAGCGACCGGCTTCCAGGGCGCGCATCTGCGCCATTTGCAGGTGTTGCAACGGGCCGATCGAGGTGCCGAACCAGGTGTCGTTGCTGATGGTCAGCAGCAGGTCGCTACGCGCCGAGAGGCCGGCGGCGAACTCCGGGTAGACCACTTCATAGCAGATGAACGGCGCGATCTGGTAACCCTTGGCTTGCAGCAAAGGCTGGTCGGCCGGGCCTCGGGCAAAGTCCGACATAGGGAGATCGAAGAACGCGATCAACCCCCGCAGAATGTCCTGCAACGGCACATATTCGCCAAATGGCACCAGTTTTTGCTTCAGATAAGTGCCGTCACCTTCACCGGTCACGGTGATGCCGTTGAAGTAACGCTTCTGCTGGTGCACCAGTTGGCGAATCGGAACGCCGGTAATCAGCGCCGAATTTCGCTCGGCGGCGAAGGTGCCCATCATGTCCAGGTAGCCCTGGGCAGATTCCTTGAGCACCGGCACAGCTGTTTCCGGCCAGATCAGCAGGTCGACCCGTTTGGAGGCAAAGCTCATGTCGCGGTACAACGCCAGTTGCGCGTTGAGCTGCTCGGGGTCCCACTTCATGCTTTGTTCGATGTTGCCCTGGATCGCCGCGACGCTCAGCGCATCACCCGAAGGGCTGGTCCAGGCATGGTCTTTGAGCGCCATGCCGGCGACCCACGGGCCGATCAGCAGGATCACGCCCGCTGCGATAAAGCCTTTGCGCCCGGCGCGGATCAACCGTGGCGCGTTGTACAGCAGCGCGGCGGTCAGGGCCAGGGTGAAGGAAATCAGCCACATCCCGCCCAGCGGCGCGAGGCCGGCCAAGGGGCCGTCAAGTTGGCTGTAACCGGAATACAGCCACGGAAACCCGGTGAGGAACCAGCCGCGAAAGGCTTCCTGGCCCAGCCACAGGGCGGCGAAGGCCAAGGCGTCGGCCAGCGGAGCTTCGTTACGCCGCAACCACCGGGCCCAGAGCCAGGCGGGCAGGGCGAAAAACCAAGCAATGGCGGCGATGAACAGCAGCATCAAGAAACCGGCGAGCAGCACCGAGGCGCCGCCGAAGTTGTGAATGCTGACGTAGATCCAGCTGGTGCCGGCGCCAAACAGGCCGAAACCGAAGCACCAGCCACGGCCGAGGGCCTGGCGCGGTGAAAGCTCGCGCAGACCGGCATAGAACAGCCCGACCGCCAGCAGTGCCAGCGGCCAGATGTCGAACGGCGCCAGGGCCAGGGTGGTGATCGCGCCAGCCGCCATGGCCAGCAGGTTACCGGGCCAGCCGGGGCGGGTTGTCCAGCGCATGTGTGTCCTTAGCGGGTCTCGCAGGGTTTATCGGGCAATGGGTGACAGGCGCAGCAAGTGAATCCGACGGCTGTCGGCGTTCAGGATGCGAAAGCGCCAGGAACCGATTTCCGTGGTTTCATTGCGCTTGGGCAGGTGCCCGAAAGCACTCATCACCAGGCCGCCGACGGTGTCGAACTCATCGTCGGAGAATTGACTGTCGAAAAACTCGTTGAAGTTCTCGATCGGCGTCAGGGCCTTGATCAGGAAGTCGCCGCTGGGCAGCGGTTTGATGTAGCTGTCTTCCTCGACGTCGTGCTCGTCTTCGATGTCGCCGACGATCTGCTCGAGCACGTCTTCGATGGTGACCAGCCCGGCCACGCCGCCGTATTCGTCGATGACGATGGCCATGTGGTTGTGATTGGCGCGGAATTCACGCAGCAGCACGTTCAGGCGCTTGGACTCGGGCACGAAGGTGGCCGGGCGCAGCAAGTCCTTGATGTTGAAACTGTCGCCGTTCTCCTGAAGGATCAGCGGCAGCAGATCCTTGGCCAGCAGCACGCCCATGACGTCGTCATGGCTCTCGCCGACTACCGGGTAGCGCGAGTGAGCGGAATCGACCACGGCGGGCAGGAATTCGCGAGGTGTCTGGGTCGCCTTGATGCTGACCATCTGCGAACGGGGGACCATGATGTCCCGCACTTGCAGGTCAGCGACCTGGATGGCGCCTTCGACGATGGCCAGCGCTTCGCTGTCCAGCAGTTTGTTCTGGTGTGCATCGCGCAGCAGCTCCAGCAGCTCCTGGCGGTTTTTCGGCTCATGGGCAAAAGCCTGGGTGAGCTTGCCCAGCCATGACTTCTGCCCGTTGCTCGATCGATCTTCGCTCATAGCGATTACTCTGAATCCTTTGTCGTTACAGGTTGATGTATCAGTGTTCGTCGCCGGCGTAGGGGTCGGGGTGACCCAGCTCTGCAAGCAACGTTCGTTCCAGCGATTCCATTTCCTCGGCCTCGTCATCTTCTATATGGTCGTAACCCAATAGATGCAAGCAGCCGTGAATCACCAGATGGGCCCAGTGGGCCTCAGCGGTCTTGCCTTGTTCGGCCGCTTCGCGCTCCACCACCGGGATGCAGATCACCAGATCGCCCAGCAGCGGAATGTCGAGCAGTTCGTCGGGCACGTCGGCGGGGAACGACAACACATTGGTGGCGTAGTCTTTCTGCCGCCAGGTGTGGTTCAACTCGCGGCCTTCGGGCTCGTCCACCAGGCGGATGGTCAGTTCCGAGTCGGCGCTGCGCTGGCGCAGGGCCAGCTCGCACCATTGGCGTAACTGAGCCTCGCTGGGAGCGGGGCGTTCGCTGGCCAGTTGCAGGTCAAGTTCAAGCATCGTGGCGATTGCCCTTCTCAGCGGTCGCCAGCTCATCCTGATGATTCTCGAAGCGCTCGTAGGCTTCGACGATGCGCTGCACCAATGGATGGCGCACGACGTCCTTGGGCATGAAATGCGTGAAACTGATGCCCGGCACGTCCTTGAGCACCTGGATCACATGGTTCAGCCCGGATTTGGTGCCGCGGGGCAGGTCGACCTGGGTGATGTCCCCGGTGATCACCGCGGTGGAGCCGAAGCCGATCCGGGTCAGGAACATTTTCATCTGCTCGACCGTGGTGTTCTGGCTTTCGTCGAGGATGATGAAGCTGTTGTTCAGCGTACGGCCACGCATATAGGCCAGCGGCGCGACCTCGATGACCTGGCGTTCGATCAGTTTGGCGACGTATTCGAAGCCGAGCATTTCGTACAACGCGTCATACAGCGGACGCAAGTACGGGTCGATTTTCTGGGCCAGGTCGCCGGGCAGGAAACCGAGTTTTTCCCCCGCTTCAACCGCCGGACGCACCAGCAGGATACGGCGCACCTGTTCGCGTTCCAGCGCATCGACGGCGCAGGCCACGGCCAGATAGGTCTTGCCGGTACCGGCCGGACCGATGCCGAAGTTGATGTCGTTGCCCAGGATTTCCTTCACGTAGCGCTGCTGATTCAAGCCGCGAGGGCGAATCATGCCTTTTTTCGTGCGCAAGGCCACGGCAGGTTCTGACGGAGCGTGGTTCTCGAGTTCTTCGAGGGCCGACTCCTGCAGGAACAGGTGGACGGTGTCCGGCGACAGCTCGCTTCCCTTGGTTTCCCGATAGAGGCGGCGCAGCAGGTTTTCCGCGGAGGAGGTGTGCTTGGGTTCGCCGATCAGTTCGAACTGGTTTCCGCGGTTGCGGATCTCGATGGCCAGGCGCTGTTCGATCAAGCGCAGATGCTCGTCGAATTGCCCGCACAGATTGGCGAAGCGGCGAGCCTCAAAGGGCTCGAGAATGAAACGATGTGGTTCGATGGGTGCGTTCAAGGTCGTTTTTAGCCGCCCTGGGGCAATTAAGATGAAATCAAGGATAACGCCAGTAGGCTGGGTGCGAAAGCTCTTAAAGAGGCGAATCTGATCACAGGGTTGGCGCAACCCATTGTGGGAGCGAGCCTGCTCGCGATAGCGGCGTCACATTCAACATCGATATTGACTGTCACGCCGCTATCGCGAGCAGGCTCGCTCCCACAGGAAACTTTGTGTTACTGGACCAACGAACCGCGCAACGAGTGCGGTTGCGCGGCATCGATGTGGACGTCGGCGAACTGGCCGATCAGGGCCGGAGTGTCGCAGCGGAAGTTGACGATGCGGTTGTTTTCGGTCCGCCCTTGCAATTCGCCCGGGTCTTTTTTCGAGTAATCGGTCACCAGAATCCGCTGGACGGAGCCGACCATCTGTCGGCTGATCTCGAAACCTTGCTGGTTCAAGCGATGTTGCAAGGCGTTGAGCCGTTCTTTTTTCACTTCTTCAGGGGTTTCGTCCGCCAAATCGGCGGCCGGAGTGCCGGGACGCTGGCTGTAGACGAAGGAATAGGAAAAATCGAAACCCACGTCTTCGATCAGCTTCATGGTCTGCTGGAAATCTTTCTCGGTTTCGCCGGGGAAACCCACGATAAAGTCTGAACTGATGCAGATCCCCGGCACCGCCGCCCGCAGTTTGCGCAGCTTGGATTTGTACTCCAGCGCCGTGTGGTTGCGCTTCATGGCCGCCAGGATCCGGTCGGAGCCCGATTGCACCGGCAGGTGCAGATGCTTGACCAGCTCAGGCACTTCGGCATGGGCCTGGATCAGGCTGTCGGAGAACTCCAGTGGGTGCGAGGTGGTGTAGCGGATACGGTCGATGCCCTCCACGGCCGCCACCACGCGGATCAGCTCGGCGAGGTCCGCCAGGCGCCCGTCGTGGGTCAGGCCGCGATAACCGTTGACGTTCTGCCCCAGCAGCGTCACTTCCCGCACACCGTGTTCCGCCAGGTGGATGATTTCGGCGATGACGTCGTCGAACGGCCGGCTGACTTCTTCACCACGGGTATAGGGCACCACGCAGAACGTGCAGTACTTGCTGCAACCTTCCATCACCGACACATAGGCGCTCGGGCCGTCGATACGGGGTTCGGGCAGGTGGTCGAATTTTTCGATTTCCGGAAACGAAACGTCGACTTGCGGCAGTTTGGTGATGCGCGCGGCGTCGATCATCTCCGGCAGGCGGTGCAGGGTCTGCGGGCCGAAGACCACGTCTACGTAGGGCGCGCGGTCACGAATGGCAGCGCCTTCCTGGCTGGCCACGCAACCGCCCACGGCGATGACCATTTCCGGGTTGGCCAGTTTCAGTTCACGCCAGCGGCCGAGCTGGGAGTACACCCGGTCCTGGGCGCGCTCGCGAATCGAACAGGTGTTGAGCAGGATCACGTCGGCGTCTTCGGCACGGGCGGTGACTTCCAGGGCCTGGTGTTCACCCAGCAGATCGACCATGCGCGAGCTGTCGTACTCGTTCATCTGGCAACCGTGGGTTTCGATGTAAAGCTTCTTGGCCATGGACGGAGTCATCACGTGATTCAAAGAACCGCGCATTATAGGGAACAAGTCACCCGGTTCCTACCGCTGCGCGAGCAGTGGCTATGCTATAGTTCGCGCCCTCATTTTTACCCGCCGATGTGTTTCGCCTGCCATGACCAAACGTGAAGCTCCAATCTACAAGGTGATTTTCCTCAACCAGGGCCAGGTGTTCGAAATGTACGCCAAGCAGATCTATCAAAGTGATCTGTGGGGCTTCCTGGAAGTCGAAGAATTCGTCTTTGGCGAGCGCACGCAAATGGTCGTCGATCCGAGCGAAGAAAAGCTCAAGGCGCAGTTCGAAGGCGTGGTGCGCAGCTTCGTGCCGATGCATTCGATCGTGCGTATCGACGAGGTCGAGCGCCTGGGCACCCCGAAAATCAGCGAAGCCCGCGGCGCGGTCGGCAATGTCATGCCGTTTCCGATGCCGATGCCTGAGAAGTAAGCGCCAAGACAGAGTTGCCCCCAATCGCGAGCGGGCTCGCTCCCACACTGGATCTTCTGTGTGCACATTATTTGTGAACACCCGGGATTAACTGTGGGAGCGAGCCTGCTCGCGATTAGGCTCTCAAGGCCGTGGTGGATTCAGGGCAGTGGCGAGAAGGGCGTGCGCCCGTCGGCGTTCTGCAATTCCATCAGGTATTTGCGGAAGATCTGCCCCAGCACCTGGGTCGCGACTTCCAGTTCGTCGCGGGGCATCTGTTCGGCGACTTCGTCGGCGGTGTCCAGGGCTTCTTCGGCGCCATTGACCGCTGCCATCTTCAAGACAATGTAGGCCTGCACGTTGTTGGCCGGCACGCCTTCGCCATGGAAGAACATGCCGCCCAGCTTGTATTGCGCCTGGGCATGGCCTTGCAGTGAGGCTTTTTCGAAGTAGCTGAGGGCCAGTTTGAGGTCGCGCGGCGCAGCCTTGCCGTCGTAGTAGAACTCGCCCAACTCGTATTGCGCTTGTGCATCGCCCGCGTCCGCCGCTTTTTGACAGGCGTCGAGTGCCGGTGCGAGATCTTGTGGCTGGGTGTTGAGCGTGCAACGGCCCATCGCCGGGATCAACAACGAGTTGCCGCCTGCTTGTGCGTTCGCCAGCAGCGGCTGAAGGAGCAACAGGCAGCCCAGGGCAAGGGTGCGGCCGGTGCGGTTCATGGGAATCGACTTACCTCTGAGGGGCACGCGGACCCTCCGGGGGATCCAATAAGCGCGCATTATGAAATAAGCAGGGCCATCCTTACAAAGTCTTTACTCGTTTTTCTGCTGCGAGGGAGCGCTAACGGCAGCTTCGAGGGGTAATACGTAGGAAAAGGGGCAAGAGGTTGTCGTCAATCACTGACGCCAGCGTCAGCCGGCGTCAGTTATCCACAGGCTTACTTCAATGCGGCGAAGGCCCGCTCGGCGGCGTCGAGGGTGATCTTCAGCTCGGCCTCGCCATGGGCGATGGAGGTAAAGCCGGCTTCGAACGCGCTCGGTGCCAGGTACACGCCACCGTCGAGCATCAGGTGGAAGAAACGCTTGAAGCGGTCAGCGTCGCTGGCCATCACATCTTCGAAGGTCACGATGTCATCGGCGCCACTGAAGTACAGGCCGAACATGCCACCGGCCTGGGTGGTCACGAACGGAATGCCCGCTGCGTCGGCACGAATCTGCAAACCGTCGAGCAGACGGGTGGTGTAGTCGGTCAGCTCGGCGTGAAAGCCCGGGCGGCTGATCAGACGCAGGGTGGTCAGGCCGGCGGCCATGGCCAGCGGATTGCCTGACAGCGTACCGGCCTGGTAGACCGGACCCAGCGGCGCGATGCATTCCATGATGGCACGCTTGCCGCCGAAGCAACCGACCGGCATGCCGCCGCCGATGATCTTGCCGAAGGTGCTCAGGTCCGGTGTCACGCCGTAGTGGGCCTGGGCGCCGCCGAGGGCTACGCGGAAACCGGTCATCACTTCGTCGAAAATCAGCACCACGCCGTGCTGGTCGCACAGGCTGCGCAGGCCTTCGAGGAAACCCGGCGCCGGCGGTACGCAGTTCATGTTGCCAGCCACAGGCTCGACGATGATGCAGGCCACTTCCTGGCCGACTTCGCTGAGCATCTTCTCGACTTCTTCGAGGTCGTTGAACGGCAGGGTCAGGGTGTGCTTGGCAAACGCTGCGGGCACGCCGGCCGAACTTGGTACACCTTGGGTCAGCGCGCCGGAACCGGCCTTGACCAGCAGGCTGTCGGAGTGGCCGTGGTAGCAGCCTTCGAACTTGATGATGCTGTCGCGACCGGTGAAGCCCCGTGCCAGGCGAATCGCACTCATGGTTGCCTCGGTGCCGGAGCTGACCATGCGCACCATTTCCATCGACGGCACGATCGAGCAGACCAGGTCGGCCATCTCGGTTTCCATAGCGGTCGGGGCACCGTAGGACAGGCCGTGCTGCAACTGGTTGCGCACCGCTTCCACCACGTCCGGATGGCTGTGGCCCAGAATCATAGGGCCCCACGAACCGACGTAGTCCACATAGCGCTTGTCATCTTCGTCCGTCACGTACGCGCCTTCGGCGTGTTTGAAGAACAGCGGGGTGCCGCCAACGCTCTTGAACGCACGAACGGGGGAGTTCACGCCGCCGGGGATGTGCTTTTGGGCATTGGCAAACAGGGTTTCGGAACGGGACATGGTTGGGCTCTCGAAATCGAAAAATTATTTGATCTGCAACAGATCGTTGAAGGCACGGGCGCGGCGCGTCACTTCCTGGGGGCTGTCGGCGCCGAACAGACCATGGACCACGGCCAGCAGGTCGACACCGTGAGCCACCAGCGGGGCGGCGTTGTCCAGGGTGATGCCGCCGATGGCGCACACCGGTATATGCAGTTTGATCCGGGCCTGGTCGAGCAGTTCAAGGTTTGCACTGGGTGCGCCGGGCTTGGTGTTGGAGTTGAAGAAGCGTCCGAACGCGACATAGCTCGCGCCCTCGCTGGCGGCCTGTTCGGCCAGTTCCAGGCTGGAATGACAGGTGGAGCCGATGATTGCGTCGCGCCCCAGCAGCGCCCGTACTGGCGCCAGAGGGCCATCGGTCTGGCCCAGGTGAACGCCGACGCCCAGGCGCGCGGCCAGTTCGGCGTCGTCGTTGATGATCAATCGGGTCTTGTAGCGCTCGCATAGATTGCGCAGCGCTTCGGCTTCGCGCAGACGACGGGCTTCGTCGCTGCTTTTATCACGGTATTGCAGCAGGGTGACGCCACCTTCCAGTGCCGCTTGCACATACGCGAGGAATTTGCCGGCCAGCAGTTGGCTATCGGTGATGGCGTAAAGGCCACGTAGTTTCATTCCACAGCCTCCGGGGCTACGAGCAGAAATCCAGCGGCAGGCGACGCGGGACGAACTGGCCTTTGCCCAGCTGTTCGGCATCGCGCAGGGTGCGCCAGGTGTAATCCAGTGCTGTCTTGACCGCGCTGGCGAGGTGTTCGCCCTGGGCCAGTCGTCCAGCCAGGGCGCTGGCCAGGGTGCAGCCGGAACCATGGTAGCTGCCGGGCAAGCGCTGGCAGGTGAAGGTTTCGCGGCGACCATCGCGGCTGTACAGGCGATTGTGGACTTCATGTTCGTCGCCGTGACCACCGGTGATCAACAGGTGCTTGACGAAGGGCAGCAGTTTTTCGGCGCATTCATCGGCGCTGCCCTCTGGCAGTTCAGCGAGGATGCGTGCTTCCGGCAGATTGGGGGTGGCGATGATTGCCAGGGGTAACAGGCGTTCGCGCATGGCGTAGCCGACTTCATCCTTGCCCAATCGTCCGCCGCCACCGGCTCGCAGCACTGGGTCGCAGACCATGGGCAAATGCGGGTGCGCCTGCAGCAGTTCGACTACCGTGTCGACCATTTCCAGTGAGCCGAGCATCCCCAGCTTGACCGCCGCTACCTGCGAATCGTTGAGCACGGCATTGGCTTGCGCCAGCACCCACTCCCGATCGAGCACGCGGAAATCGCTCACGTTAACCGTGTCCTGCACGGTCAACGCGGTAACGGCCGGGGCGGCATGACAACCCTGGGCGAGCAGGGCTTCGATATCTGCCTGCAAACCGGCGCCACCACTGGGGTCGTGGCCGGAGAGACAGAGGACAACGGGGCGAGAGCTGTAGATATTCATGGTGCGCGAGCTTACCACCAAACCTGTTTTGTCGGTGGTCGGACTCTGAGGGTTTTATGCTGGACTGCTTGCTCTGATGATTGCTTTTGATCCACCCGTTGCCGACCTGACCAAAGCAACAGCTCTATCTCAATGCTTGGCGCTGGAACGCCCGTTCTAGAGCCATCTGTAGGAAAAATTTCAATGGTGCAAATTGGCCATCAGCGGCTATGCTAGAAATGGATCCAACCAATAACAGGTAATGCCGGTTTTACGTCTACTCAGGGAATGGGGGGCTTCCTGATTCAACCGGACAGGCCACGCTGGGGCTTAAATGCGCTATTTGCTGATGTTGCTGCTGTGCTTGCCCGCTTTGGCAAGCGCCCTCGAATTCGATGAATTCACCCAAAGCCTGCCCTTGGGCCATGCCCTGCAGGTGTTCGAAGACACCCACGGTACGGCCACCATCGACGATGTCCTGGCAGAGGCCGCGGCGGGTCACTTCAAGCCCCATGACAAAGCCACGCTGAACGCTGGTTATTCGCGCTCGGCATTCTGGCTGAAAATAGACCTGCACTACCGTCCCGGCAATCCGGACGCCCAACGCACCTGGTTGTTGGAGCTGGCCTATCCGCCGCTGGACCATTTGGACTTGTATCTGCCTGACAGCGCCGGGGCGTATCGCCTGGTTCGCCAGACCGGCGATGCCTTGCCGTTCGCCAGCCGTGAAATTCGCCAGAACAACTACCTGTTCAGCCTGGACTTCAAACCTGAACAACGCCAGGCCGTGTACCTGCGCCTGCAAAGCCAGGGGTCGATCCAGGCGCCGCTGACGTTGTGGTCGAGCACGGCCTATCTTGAGCAACAACCTGTGCGCTTGTACGTGTTGGGCACCATCTATGGCGTACTGCTGGGGATGCTGGTCTACAACCTGTTCATTTACCTGAGCGTGCGGGACACCAGTTACCTTTATTACATCGTTTATATCGCCTCGTTCGGCTTGTATCAGTTGTCGGTCAACGGAGCGGCCGTGGAGTATTTCTGGCCGGACAACCCCTGGTGGGCCAATGCCGCAACCCCCTTTTTCATCGGCTGTGCGGGTCTGTTCGGCAGCCAGTTTGCGCGCAGCTTCCTGCAAACCGCGCAACACAGTCGTTGGCTTGACCGGCTGCTGCTGGCGCTGATCGCCTACAGCGCCGTAGTGGTGGGCCTGTCGCTGATGACCAGTTACGCCCTGGCCTTGCGCCTGGCGACGGCATTGGCGCTGGTGTTTACCGTGGTGATTTTCGCCGCCGGGCTGTTCGTCTGGTGGCGTGGCCTGCGGGTGGCGCGTTATTTCATCATCGCTTGGTCGGCGTTTCTGCTGGGGGGCGTGGTCAACACGATGATGGTGCTCGGTTATCTGCCGAACGTATTCCTGACCATGTACGCCAGCCAGATCGGCTCGGCCATCGAAGTAGCGCTGTTGTCCCTGGCCCTGGCCGACCGTATCAATGCCATGCGCGAGCAGCAGGCCCAGACGCTGTTCGACGCCGGGCAGAAACTTGAAGTGCTCAACCAGCAATTGGCCCATGGCAACAAACTCAAGGATGAATTCCTCGCCACCTTGACCCATGAGCTGCGCACGCCGATGAATGGCGTGATCGGTTCGCTGGAGTTGATGGAAACCGTCGAAATGAATGAGGAGCTGACCCAGTATCAACAGACCGCCGCAGGTTCTGCGCGGGACATGATGCGCATGGTCAACGGCATCCTCACCCTTACAGAGTTGCAGGCCGGCAAGCTCAAGGCCTACCCGGCGCCGTTCAGTCTGCGCGCGATGGTCGACGCCTTGCAGGTGCAGTTCGGTGCCAATGCGGCGGTCAAGAGCCTGGATTTCAAGGTCGACGTGGCACCCGGCCTGACGGACCGGCTGATCGGTGACAGTGGCAAGCTGGCCCAATGCCTGGAATGCCTGCTGGACAACGCCGTCAAGTTCACCCGCACAGGGGGCCTGGCGCTGCGGGTCAGTGGCAGACCGTCGGGGCTCGATCGGCTGGTGTTGTCCTTTGCCGTGATCGACACCGGTATTGGTTTCACGGACCTTGGAGAGGCGAGCTTGTACCAGCGCTTCTTCCAGCTGGACGGTTCCATGACCCGGGAATACGGCGGTCTCGGCGTGGGGCTGGCGATCTGTCGGCAGCTGGTGGAGTTGCTGGGCGGACGCCTGACTCACACCTCCGAACCCGGTCGCGGCAGCCGATTCCAGTTGGATGTCGAGGTGGAAATGGCCGTGCCCGTGGAGGCGCCCACGCCATTTTCGTTCAGCCCGCGAGAAAGCGCGCGGTTGCCCCAGGATTGCACGGTGTTGCTGGCTGACGACAACAGCATTGATCTGCTGGTGATGCGCGGCATGTTGCTCAAGCTCGGTTACCGGGTGCGTACCGCCGACAGCGGCCGCGCGGCACTGGATGTGCTGCAGGGCGAGAGTGTTGATGCCGTGCTGCTCGATTGCCAGTCGCCACCGCTGGACGGGGTGTCGGTCTGCTGTCAGATCCGTACGCTCGCCGGCTGCGAGGACCTGCCGGTGTTTGTGGTCAGTCCCAATCCGAATCACGAGCGCTGCACGTCGGGCGCGTTGACCGATTACCTGAGCAAACCGGTGAAATTCGAGGTGTTGCGCACGATTCTGCAACGGCGGGTACTTTGTCAAAAACAGGGTGAAAGCGCCGATATTTAGGCGGGTATGACACTTTGTTCGGCCTTGGGGCGGTGCTTAACTGAACCTCTGCTGGCCGACCAAGGAGCCCTGTCATGAACCTGCACCAGTTCGCCGAAACCCACGAGGTCACCAATCAGCCACCGTCCCTGGATGGCGCCAACCTCTATCGCATCGACCTGCCGCTGCAACAGTGGTCGCAGCGTTTTGGTGCGGGTTGGGCGCAAGGGCGGATCGATGCGTATGGCGAGTTGGCCGGTGGGCCGCTGATGGAAGCGGGGTTTCTGGCGAACCAGAACAAGCCGGTGTTTTCCAGTCACGACCGCTACGGCCATCGCATCGATCTGGTGGAATTCCATCCCGCTTACCACCAGTTGATGCGCACCGCCGTCGAGCATGGCTTGCCCAGCCTGCCATGGGCCCAGCCGCAACCCGGCGCCCACGTCGCCCGAGCCTCGATGACTTATCTGCACAGCCAGGCTGAAGCCGGCACCGGTTGTCCGCTGACCATGACCTTCGCCAGCGTCCCGGCGTTGCGTTTGCAACCGGACCTGGCCGAGCTCTGGGTGCCCAAAGCGCTCGCCACCGAGTACGACCCGCGAAACGTCGGCATGGCCCACAAGGCCGGGGTGACCCTCGGCATGGCGATGACTGAAAAGCAGGGCGGCACCGACGTGCGGGCCAACACCACCAAAGCTTATCCGGTGGGCGCCAGCGGTCCGGGCCAGGCCTATGAGCTGGTGGGCCACAAGTGGTTCTGCTCGGCGCCGATGTGCGATGCCTTCCTGACCCTGGCCCAGACCGACAAGGGCCTGAGCTGTTTCCTGCTGCCGCGCCATCGCCCGGACGACACCCGTAATCAGTTCTATATCCAGCGGCTGAAGAACAAGCTGGGCAACTGTTCCAACGCCTCCAGCGAAGTTGAATTCCGCGGTGCGCTGGCCTGGATGGTCGGTGAAGAAGGGCGAGGCGTGCCGACGATCATCGAGATGGTCGCCATGACCCGCTTCGATTGCATGGTCGGTTCCAGTGCTCTGATGCGCCAGGCCCTGACCCAGGCCAGCCATCACTGCGCGCACCGGAAGGTCGGTGGCAAATTGTTGAGCGAACAGCCACTGATGCAAAACGTGCTGGCCGACCTGGCGCTGGAAAGCGAAGCCGCGCTCGCCCTGAGCCTGCGCATGGGCCGGGCGCTGGACCACTTGAGTGACGAACACGAGGCCAAGTTCGCGCGGCTGGTGACTGCGGTGGGCAAATACTGGATCTGCAAACGCGCCCCCGCGATGATCAACGAAGCCGCCGAATGCATGGGCGGCGCTGGTTACGTCGAAGACAGCATCCTGCCGCGCCTCTATCGTGAAGCACCAGTGAACTCGACCTGGGAAGGCTCCGGCAATGTGCAGTGCCTGGATGTCTTGCGGGCGCTGTCCAAGGAACCGGGCGTGCTTGAAGTGCTGTTCACCGAGCTGGGTGACGGCCACGGCGACAAACGCCTGGCTGCCCACATCGATCGGTTGCAGGCGGCGTTCAAGGATACCGCTGACATCCAGTACCGCGCCCGGCAATTGACTGAAGAGATCGCCATCGGCCTGCAAGCCAAGCTGCTGCTGGAAGCGGGTAACAGCGACGTCAGCGATGCCTTCATCGCCAGCCGCCTGGGTTCGGCTGGCCGGGCATACGGCGCCTTGCCCCGAGGCCTGAATGTCGAGGCCATCGTGGCACGCTCCACGCCCCAAGGTTTCTAAACGCCGAACCTGTGGGAGCGAGCTTGCTCGCGAAGGCGTAGATACATCCAACATCTTTGCTGACTGATACACCGCTATCGCGAGCAGGCTCGCTCCCACAGGGGATCTGCGGTGAATGAAGAACCTGCGGCTGGCGGCGATCAAGTGTGGGAGCGAGCCTGCTCGCGATGGCGGCGGCACATTCAACATCTCTGGTGACTGATACAGCGCTATCGCGAGCAAGCTCACTCCCACAGGGGATCTGCGGTGAATGAAGAATCTGCGACTGGTGGTGATCAAGGGTGGGAGCGAGCCTGCTCGCGAAGGCGGCGGCACATTCAACATCTCTGGTGACTGATACAGCGCTATCGCGAGCAGGCTCGCTCCCACAGGGGATCTGCGGTGAATGAAGAACCTGCGGCTGGCGGCGATCAAGGGTGGGAGCGAGCTTGCTCGCGATGGCGTCGGCACATTCAACATCTCTGGTGACTGATACACCGCTATCGCGAGCAGGCTCGCTCCTACATGGGGATTTGTGGTGGATGATCGATCGCGCCCAATACGCCACTGTTCCCGTCGGCCGACGATGCAGGCAAGATGAAGGCCTGCAAGTCAGAACACAGGAAGCTGATCGTGACCGAAGCGTTTATTGTCGTTCAAACCGCCGAACAAGCCGTGGATCGTCTGGCGGCCCTGCACGAGCGTGCGACCACTGCGCTGAACCAGGCGCTCAAGCGGTACCTCAAGGATCGCATCGAGCCGGATGCCGAACAGCGGGCGTTGTTTCGCTATCCCGCCCTGCGCCTGACCTATCACTGCCATGGCGAAGTCCCGCAAACCACCCGCGCCTACGCCAAGGTCCAGTTGCCGGGCACCTACAGTGTCACCGTCACCCATCCGGCTGCGTTCCGTAAATACCTGCTGGAGCAGTTGGTCCCGCTGATGCACGACTTTACCGTCACCGTCGAAGTGGGTGTCAGCGAGCAGAACATTCCCTATCCCTACGTGGTGGAGCAGGGTGATGAACTGGCCGGCTCCGGCGTGACTGCCGCGGTGCTGGCGCGAGTGTTCCCCAGTACCGACCTGTCGGCCGCCACCGATGGCATTGCCGACGGCCTCTATGACTGGGAAAACACCGACCCGCTGCCGCTGGCGTTGTTTGACGCGGCGCGGGTGGACTTTTCCCTGCGTCGGCTGGTGCATTACACCGGCAGCGACTGGCGCCATGTGCAGCCGTGGATCCTGCTGACCAACTATCACCGTTATGTGGATCAGTTCATTGTCCATGGCTTGGAGCAACTGCGCAGCGACCCGCGTTTTGTGCGCATGGTCCTGCCGGGCAACGTGATCATCGAAAAGAGCATGGACCACGGTGAAGCCTCGGCGATCGCCGCGGGCGTGGTCTGGCACCGCTACCAGATGCCGGCCTATCACCTGCAGGCCAGCGACGGCCACGGCGTGACGCTGGTGAACATCGGCGTCGGGCCGTCCAACGCCAAGAACATCACCGACCACCTCGCCGTGCTGCGCCCCCACTGTTGGCTGATGATCGGTCACTGCGGTGGGCTGCGGCAGTCCCAGACCATCGGCGACTACGTGCTGGCCCACGCTTACATGCGTCGCGATGGCATCCTCGACCGGGTCGTGCCGCCGAATATTCCGATCCCGGCCCTGGCTGAAGTGCAGATGGCCTTGCAGCAAGCGGCGGCCAATGTCACCGGTGAAAAGGGCGACGAGCTGAAGAAGCGCCTGCGCACCGGCACTGTACTGACCTACGACGACCGCAACTGGGAATTGCGCTGGGCCCAGGAGCGTCCGTTGATCAACCTGTCCCGCGCCGTGGCGGTGGACATGGAAAGCGGCACCATCGCCGCTCAGGGATACCGCTTGCGGGTGCCGTACGGCACGTTGCTTTGTGTCTCGGACAAACCGCTGCACAGCGAGATCAAATTGCCGGGTTCGGCCAACGCGTTTTACGAACGGGCGGTCAACCAGCACCTGAAGATCGGCATCGCGGCGCTGGACCTGTTGCGCAACGAACTCAACTCGCTGCACTCGCGCAAGTTGCGCAGCTTCGACGAGCCGCCGTTCCGCTGATGAACTGATCCCGGTTGAAGGGGCAGTGGTTATTTAACGGTCGGGCCACTAGCATGGTTGGCCCAGACCGTTAGATGTTGTGTTTGCCATGCCTCGTCCGCCACGTCCCGCTTCCCGCCGCCCTGGCGCGAAACCTCCCGCATCCGCCCCGCGCCGTGTGGCCAAGGCCCCGCCGGCCGAGCCGAGGCTGATCCTGTTCAACAAACCCTTCGATGTGCTGACGCAGTTCAGTGACGATCAAGGGCGGGCGACGCTCAAGGACTTTATCGACGTGCCCGGCATTTATCCCGCCGGGAGGCTGGATCGCGACAGCGAAGGGTTGCTGCTGCTGACCAACGACGGGCAGTTGCAGGCCCGCATCGCCGACCCCCGGCACAAACTGGCCAAGACCTATTGGGTGCAAGTAGAAGGCGAGCCCAGTGCCGAGCAATTGCAGCGTCTGTGCGCTGGCGTGGAACTGAACGACGGCATGACCTTGCCCGCACAAGCGCGACAACTGGACGAACCGCAACTATGGCCGCGCAACCCGCCGGTGCGCTTTCGTAAAAGCGTGCCGACCAGCTGGCTGGAATTGGTGATTCGCGAAGGGCGCAACCGTCAGGTACGGCGCATGACCGCCGCGGTGGGCTTGCCGACATTGCGTCTGGTGCGGGTCAGGATCGGTGACTGGACGCTTGAAGGGCTGGATCAGGGACAGTGGAAGGAAGTGCCGGCGCGTTTATAAGGTGCCCGTCTCGATCAGGCCGATCACCACGCTCTTGATGACGAATGCCGCCACGCCCAGTCCCAGCACAAAAAACAGGATGAACGAGCCAAAACGCCCGGCCTTGGACTTCTTCGCCAGATCCCAGACGATGAAACCCATGAAAATGATCAGGATGCTGACAAGGCCAGTCATCATCCACTCTTCGAAAACCACAGGATCCATCGAAACACTCCGGCGTGGGCGAGGTTGAAAAGGCGGGGCGAGTATACGGCATGGAAAGAGGGCGAAGGATTGGGCTGCGACGGTGTGTCGCAGCTATTCATCGCCTGGGCTGACGCAGCGGTGTTCTCTTCAGTCGTGGTGGACACCGGCCCGCTTGAGCATCTGTTTGCAGCGTTCGGACAAGTGAAACACCCGCAGGTGCTTGCCGGCCTTGCTATAGCGTTCACGCAGGGTCTTGAGCGCCGCGATGGCCGAATAGTCGACAAAGCTCAAGTGACGGCAGTCCAGGGTCACCTGGGACGGATCGTTGGCCGGGTCGAACTGGTTGAGAAACGGCGTGGTCGAGGCGAAGAACAGGGTGCCGTGCAGGCGATAGAGCTTGCTGCCGTCCGCTTCCAGATGCGTATCGGCGTACAGCTCCCGGGCCTGTTGCCAGGCAAAGTTGAGCGCCGCAATGATAATGCCGCACAGCACGGCGGTGGCCAGATCAGTGAATACCGTGATGGTCGTCACCGCGATGATCACCAACACGTCATTGACGGGCACTTTGTTGATCACCCGCAGCGAGGCCCAGGCAAAGGTCTGCTGGGACACCACGAACATCACGCCTACCAGCGCGGCCAATGGGATGCGTTCGATCAACGGCGACAGAAACAACACGAACAGCAGAACCATCACCCCGGCAATCACGCCGGATAACCGGCCGCGCCCGCCCGAACTCAGGTTGATCACGGTCTGGCCGATCATCGCGCAACCGCCCATGCCGCCGAACAGTCCTGAGGCCATGTTGGCCGCGCCCAACGCCACGCACTCGCGGTCCGGGTAGCCGCGGCTCTCGGTGATCTCGTCGGTCAGGTTCAGGGTCAGCAGGGTTTCCAGCAGGCCGACCATTGCCATCACCACCGCATAGGGCGCGATGATCCGTAAGGTATCCAGGTTCCAGGGAATGTCCGGCCAGACAAAAGCCGGCAGGCCGCCAGCGATATGCGCCATATCACCCAGGGTGCGGGTCGGCAGCCCGAAAAAGTACACCGCCAGGCCAACCCCCAGGATCGCCACCAGGGCCGGCGGAACACTGCGGGTCAGGCGTGGCAACAGGTAGACGATGGCCATGGTCAGCGCCACCAGGCCGATCATCAGGTACAACGGGCCGCCGCTGAGCCAGGTCTCGCCGCTCTTGAAGTGCTCCAGTTGCGCCAGGGCGATGATGATCGCCAGGCCGTTGACGAAACCGAGCATCACCGGGTGCGGCACCATGCGCACCAGTTTGCCCAGCCGCAACAGCCCGAACGCCATCATGATCAACCCGCCCAGCAGCACAGTCGCCAGCAGGTATTGCACGCCGTGTTGCACCACCAGCGCGACAATCACCACGGCCATCGATCCCGCCGCGCCAGACACCATGCCTGGCCGCCCGCCGAACAGCGCGGTCAGCGTGCAGATGATGAAAGCGCCGTACAACCCCATCAGTGGGTTGAGATGAGCCACCAGGGCGAACGCGATGCATTCGGGCAGCAAGGCAAAAGAAGTGGTGAGGCCGGCGAGGGCGTCGGCGCGAAGACGTGCTGGTTTCATGATTGTCCTGGCGGGGCAGCGCCTGAGAGTCGACTGCCGTGGGCGTGGTGCAAAAACAGGGTGGGGATGGTACGGAATTGAGTGCGGTGCGGCCAGTGGTTGGTCGTCGTGTGGATGATTTCGGGGCGGCTTCGCAGTGCGCAAGGCGCACGCTTCCTCGCCACGGGAGACGGCCAGGGATGAAAATCCTGCGCTGAATTTACATGGCATTTGGTGAGCGATGTCCGTCAGCGACATTTCTTGTCTGTGTACGAAAATTACTTTCAGTACGTTTGAAGATTGCTCCTCGAAATGATTTATGAGTTTCACAAACACAACGACGTGACCCCATTCGAGGAGTAACGCATGGCCCCTGCATTCGGTTATTGGCTGTTGGTCTACGCGGCCATCGCCATCATTGCGCTGATCGTTTTGATCGCCCGATATCGGCTTAATCCGTTCATTGTCATTACGCTGGTGTCCATTGGCCTGGCGCTGCTGGCCGGGATGCCGCCGTCCAGTGTGGTCGGGGCGTATGAGGCGGGCGTGGGCAAGACCCTGGGGCACATCGCGCTGGTGGTGGCCTTGGGCACGATGCTCGGCAAGATGATGGCCGAGTCCGGCGGGGCCGAGCGCATGGCGCAAACGCTGATCGAGCGCTTCGGCGAGCGCAACGCCCATTGGGCGATGGTGTGTATTGCCTTCCTGGTGGGGCTGCCGTTGTTTTTCGAAGTCGGCTTCGTGCTGCTGGTGCCCATCGCGTTCACCATTGCCCGGCGCGTGGGCGTGTCGATCCTGATGGTGGGGTTGCCGATGGTCGCCGGTCTCTCGGTGGTGCATGCCCTGGTGCCGCCGCACCCGGCAGCGATGCTGGCGGTGCAGGCGTTCCAGGCCTCGGTGGGGCAGACCTTGCTGTACGCGATCCTGATCGGTATTCCTACCGCGATCATTGCCGGCCCTGTGTATGCCAAGTTCATCGTGCCGCGCATCCAACTGCCGGACGATAACCCGCTGGCGCGACAATTCCTCGACCGCGAACCCCGCGCCAATCTGCCAGGTTTCGGGATAACCCTGGGGACCATCCTGTTGCCGGTGGTGCTGATGTTGATCGGCGGTTGGGCCAACCTGATCTCCGAGCCGGGTAGCGGCTTCAATCAGTTCCTGCTGTTCATCGGCAACTCGGTGATTGCCTTGCTGCTGGCGACCCTTCTCAGCTTCTGGACGCTGGGCCTTGCCCAGGGCTTCAACCGTGAGTCGATCCTCAAGTTCACCAATGAATGCCTGGCGCCAACGGCCAGTATTACGTTGCTGGTGGGCGCTGGCGGTGGTTTGAACCGGATCCTGGTGGACGCCGGGGTCACTCAACAAATCGTCGGCCTGGCCCAGGAATTTCAACTATCACCACTGGTCATGGGCTGGCTGTTCGCCGCCCTGATGCGTGTCGCCACCGGCTCGGCCACGGTGGCGATGACCACGGCCTCCGGTATCGTCGCCCCCGTGGCGATCGGTCTGGGCTATCCCCATCCCGAGCTGCTAGTGCTGGCCACCGGCGCCGGCTCGGTGATCTTTTCCCACGTCAACGACGGCGGCTTCTGGCTGATCAAGGAATACTTCAATATGACCGTCACTCAAACTTTCAAGACCTGGACCGTACTCGAAACGCTGATCTCTCTGGTTGCGTTCGGCCTGACCCTAGGACTTGCGCGCTTGCTTTAATCGCAGCGCTCCAACACAGGTGCCGTCATGGACATCCTTTACCAGATTCGCTCCCGTCAGGATTCCTTCAGCGCCGGCGAAGGAAGAATCGCCCGGCTGATGCTCGACGACGTAGGGTTCGCCGCCTCGGCCAGCCTGGATGAACTGGCCCAGCGGGCCGAAGTCAGCAGTGCCACGCTGTCACGGTTTGCCCGTACCGTTGGCTGCCGCGACCTGCGGGACTTGCGCCTGCAACTGGCCCAGGCCAGTGGCGTCGGCAGCCGGTTTCTCGACCCCGCCGGCGCGCCCGAGCAATCGGCGTTTTATGGGCAGATCGTCGGCGATATCGAGACGACGCTGCGTCAGCACCTGTCGGCATTCGAGGAGTCTCGGTTCAGCGACGCGGTGCGGATGCTCGGCAAGGCGCGGATGATTCATGCGTTCGGGCTCGGCGGTTGGTCGGCGTTGTGCGGCGAGGAGTTACAAGTACGGCTGGTGCGTTTTGGCTACTCGATCGCCGCCTGCCGGGATCCGGTGATGATGCGCATCACCGCCACCTCATTGAGCCAGGAGCATTTGGTCATCGCCTGTTCACTCACCGGCATCACCCCGGAACTGCTCGGCGCGGTGGAACTGGCGCGCAGTTATGGTGCGCCCATCCTGGCCATCACCCGCGCCGACTCACCGTTGGCCCGACTGGCCGATGTGGTGCTGCCCCTGCAAGGCGCGGAAACCTCGTTCATTTATAAGCCCACGGCGGCGCGCTACGGCATGCTGCTGGCCATCGATGTGCTCGCCACCGAGCTTGCGCTGGCCCACCCCGAAGACAATCAAGAGCGTCTGCGGCGAGTCAAACTCGCCCTGGACGATTACCGCGGTGGCGATGATCACTTGCCGCTGGGAGACTGAGATGCTGTACGACACGCTTATCCGCAACGCACGGGTCATCGATGGCAGCAACACCCCCGGTTACAGCGCCGACGTGGCGATCCGTGCCGGTCGCATCGAGCGCATCGCCGACCTGCGCGATGCCCGGGCAATCGAAGAAATAGACGCCGCCGGCCGGGTGCTGGCTCCAGGGTTCATCGATGTGCACACCCACGACGACACGGTGGTCATTCGCCAACCGCAGATGCTGCCCAAACTCAGCCAGGGCGTGACCACGGTGATTGTCGGCAATTGCGGTATCAGCGCTTCGCCGGTGAGTTTGCGGGGCGAGCCGCCGGACCCGATGAATTTGCTCGGCACCGCCCAAGCGTTCGTCTATCCGGGTTTCGATGATTATCGTTCGGCGGTGGAAGCAGCCACGCCGGCGGTCAACGTGGCGGCGCTGGTGGGGCACACGGCGCTGCGCAGCAACCACATGGATGATTTGTTGCGCACCGCCAGCGTGGGAGAAATCGCCGCCATGCGTCAGCAACTGCGCGAAAGCCTGGAGGCCGGCGCACTGGGGTTATCCACAGGCCTGGCCTACGCCAACGCCTTTTCGGCCTCCACCGACGAAGTCATGCAACTGACCCAAGAGCTGAGCGCATTCGGTGCGGTCTACACCACCCATCTGCGCAGCGAATTCGAACCGGTGCTTGAGGCCATGGACGAAGCGTTCCAGATCGGCCGTCACGCCCGCAGCCCGGTGATCATTTCCCACCTCAAATGTGCGGGTGCCGGTAATTGGGGGCGCAGTCCGCAGGTGCTCGCGGCGCTGGAGAATGCGGCGAAAACCCATCCGGTCGGTTGTGATTGCTACCCCTATGCGGCCAGCTCCTCGACCCTGGATCTCAAGCAGGTGACCGATGCCCATCGCATCACCATCACCTGGTCGACGCCTCATCCGCACATGGGAGGGCGCGATCTGGCTGACATCGCCGCCGAATGGGATGTGCCGCTGCTGGAGGCCGCGCGGCGCCTGCAACCGGCCGGCGCGGTGTACTACGGCATGGACGAAAGCGACGTACGACGAATCCTCGCCCACCCGTTGTCCATGGTCGGCTCCGACGGTTTGCCGGAGGATCCGTTTCCGCATCCGCGCTTGTGGGGGGCTTTCCCGCGGGTGCTGGGGCATTTCAGCCGAGACATCGGGCTGTTTGCGTTGCACACCGCCGTGCACAAGATGACCGGCCTGTCGGCGGCGCGCTTCGGCCTGAAGGACCGTGGGGAAATTCGGGAAGGGCATTGGGCGGATCTGGTGTTGTTCGATCCTCATACCATCAGGGATGTCGCCGATTTCAACGAGCCGCAACGGGCCGCCGAAGGTATCGATGGGGTTTGGGTCAACGGCGTCTTGAGCTACCGCGAGGGCCGGGCGAATGGGCGCAGGCACGGGCGGTTTCTGGCGCGAGAAGGGGATCTACGCCGTGGATTCAGTTCGTCACCCGGCGCTTGAGAGGTGGAAACACAATGGAATGCCCTTGTGATCTGCTTCTCAGTGGTGGCATTGCGATATTAAAGAAGCCGGTGATATAGCCGAAGCAATGAGTTCAACCCATCTAAACTGGGTCTTTTCAGCCAGGGAGCAACCCATGAGCTTCGGTAAAACCACCCCGATCCTGCGGATCTTCGATGAAACCAAGGCATTGGCGTTCTATGTCGACTTCCTGGGATTTACCGTCGACTGGCAACATCGCTTTGGTGACGATTTTCCGCTGTACCTGCAAGTCTCTCGCGACGGATGCGTGCTGCACCTGTCCGAACATCATGGCGACTGCACCCCGGGCTCGGCACTGCGTATCGAAACGGATGAACTGGAAGCTTTCCAGGCGCAACTGCTGGCCAAGCAATACCCCTTCGCCCGCCCTCAGATTCAGGCCATGCCGTGGGGTAGCCAGGACATGACGGTGGTCGATCCGTTTGGCAATCGGTTGGTGTTTACCAATGGGATTAGTGTGTAACGAGGTTGGATACATTGATGGGCGAGCGGGGGCGTTGGGCTAGATCTGCCGCCACGTGACGAAAGAGCCAAGGTGATGGATCTTTTTGACTGATTGTAATGACATTGCGCAAAGCGCCCATTTCTTCCGGGAAATGGGCGCTTGTCATGATCAAACCCGGAAGTGACTCACCATCATCTGCAACTGATTACCCAAGCGGGCCAGTTCAACACTGGACGCTGCGGTTTCTTCGCTGGCGGCGGCGGTCTGTTCGGACACGTCGCGTACGTTGATGATGCTGCGGCTGATCTCCTCGGCCACGGCGCTTTGCTCTTCGGCGGCGGCGGCGATCTGCTGGTTCATCGACTGGATGTTCGACACCGTGCGGGTGATGTTTTCCAGTGATACACCGGCCTTGCGGGTCAGGGCTACGCTGCTGTCGGTAAGGCTGCGGCTGTTGTTCATCACGGCGGCCACTTGTTGGGTGCCGTTCTGCAGACCGGCCACCAGGCCTTCGATTTCCTCGGTGGACTTTTGTGTGCGCTGGGCCAGGCCACGGACTTCGTCGGCAACCACCGCGAAGCCACGACCGGCTTCACCGGCGCGCGCCGCTTCGATTGCCGCGTTCAGGGCCAACAGGTTGGTTTGTTCGGCGACGGCCTTGATCACGTCCATGACACTGCCGATCTTGTCGCTTTCCTGTTGCAGCACGGTCATGGCGTCGGTGGAGCGCTCCACTTCACTGGCCAGGCGCTCGATCTGGGCGATGGCTTCGTTGACCACCTGGTCGCCGGCACGGGCTTCACCGTCTGCCGCGGCGGCTGCCTGGGATGCCTCTTCGGCGTTGCGGGCAACTTCCTGAACCGTGGCGGTCATCTCGTGCATGGCGGTCGCCACCTGATCGGTCTCGACTTTCTGGCTGTTGACGCCGGCGCTGGTCTGCTCGGTTACTGCGGACAATTGTTCGGCAGCACTGGCGATCTGGGTCACGCCATCACGGATGCCGCTGATCAAATCGCGCAGGGTCACGCCCATGCGTGCGATGCCCTGTTGCAGTACGCCCAGCTCATCGCGACGGGTAACGATGAGGTTGTGCGAGAGGTCGCCACTGGCAATGCGATCGACCACGGCCAGGGTTTCGCGCAGCGGTCGGGTGATCTGGCGAGTGATGATGACCGCCGCGATGATGCCTACCAGCAATGCCAACAACGTGCTGACCAGTTGCAGGGTGCGGGCCTGGGCGCTTTCGGCATCGCGACGGTCGAGCTGGATCTGATACAGCTGTTCGCTCAGGGAGACGATGGTCGTGCCCTGGTCGGTCATTTCCTTGCGAGCCTGCGCCGCCTCGGCAATGGCCAGGGTGAAAGCCTGGACGGAGCTGCGGTATTGAGTCAGGGCAGCTTCGAGCTGACGCAGCTCACCTTGCCGGGTGCTGGCGAAATACGCATTCAGCGGTTGGAGCGAAGCGAGGGCGGCGTCCAGTTGGGCGACGGCCTTGCGTTCGTTTTCGGGGTTGCTGTTGGCGGTGTAGCCGCGCACTTCATAGCGGGCCAACATGAACGCCTGCTTGGCCTCGGTGATGGCCTGGTACTGTTCCAGGCGCTGGTCGCTCGAGAGCATTTGCTGAACGTCGGTATTGATCGTCTCGATCAGCTGGTAAGCGGTCCCGGCGTTGGCAGTCATCGCGTCGCGGGCGGTGTTGGCGCTGCGGTAGGCGTTGCGCATTTTGTTCAGGGACACCTGATAGGCGCTGATCGTCGCGCTCTGCTCCTTGAGCAGCTTGACGTTTTCCGGGCTCTTGAAGCTGCTCAGCAGCGCGTTCTGTTGCGCAACGAAACTATCGAGGGTGGTTTGCACATTCTGTGCGGCGGTCTCGTCGCCATTGGTGAGCATGTATTGCAGGCGCACGACCCGAAGTTTGGTCAAGCCGGCATTGAGCTTGGTGATGTCGCTCATCCAGTTGCTGCGGTCGATCAGCCCTCCCAGGCTGGTCCAACTGGTCAGCGCCAGGACGCAGGTCAGTACCAGCACCAGGCCAAAGCCCAGGCCCAGTTTCATGTTGACGCTAATGTTGCCAAACCAGCTATTCATCATATTCCTCCAGGAACGTTGTGCTGCTTGATCGTCGGTACGCTGGAAGATTGTTGTTTTTGAGCCAGCTAAAACGTGTAACAGGGCTGTATCGGCTGCCGACTCTGGATCTGAAAGGATTTTTTTGGAGTGTCAGGCATTGGCTGGAGAATTTGCTGCGCGCCTCAGGGTTATCCTGAATTCCAGGCAAAAAAAAGCCCGCGGGAGGGCGGGCTAAAACCTTAGTTTCTTGAATGAGCGAGGGGACTTTACCCAATCACGCGAACGCGTGGGGTGAAGAAAAGTTCATGAGAGGCGGGTGGCAATGAGCAGAGAACGAAGCCCTCAACCTGGATCAGATTGAGGGCTTCTCTCAGCGCCTGACAACCTCACCTCAGATCAAACCGATCCAGGTTCATCACCTTGACCCACGCCGCGATGAAGTCGCTGACGAACTGCTCCTGCGCATCGGCGCTGGCATACACTTCGGCCAGGGCCCGTAGTTGGGCGTTGGAGCCGAAGACCAGATCGACACGAGTGCCGGTCCATTTGACCTGACCGGTCTTGCGGTCGCGGGCTTCGAACGTTTGCTGGTCGTCTGAGAGCGGTTTCCATTCCACGCCCATGTCCAGCAGGTTGACGAAGAAGTCGTTGGTCAACGCACCTGGCCGTTGGGTGAAAACCCCATGCCGGGTTTGGCCGACATTGGTATCGAGTACGCGCAGGCCGCCGATCAGTGCGGTCATTTCCGGTGCACTGAGGGTCAGCAGTTGCGCCTTGTCGATCAGCAGTGCCTCGGCGGATACGCGATACCTGCCCTTGAGGTAGTTGCGAAAGCCATCGGCGATGGGTTCAAGAAAGCCGAACGACTCGACGTCGGTCTGCTCCTGGCTGGCGTCCATACGCCCCGGCGAGAAAGGCACCGTCACGCTGAGCCCGGCATTCTTCGCCGCCTGTTCAATGCCGGCGCTGCCAGCCAGCACGATCAGGTCCGCCAGGGAGATTTTTTTACCACCAGACTGGGCACCGTTGAACTCGTCCCGGATTTTTTCGAGAGTCGCCAGCACCTGCGCCAATTGTTCCGGCTGGTTGGCCGGCCAATCTTTCTGCGGGGCCAGACGCAGCCGGCCACCGTTGGCACCGCCGCGCTTGTCGGAGCCACGGAAGCTGGACGCGGCCGCCCAGGCGGTGGACACCAGTTGTGAAACCGACAGGCCCGAGGCCAACAGCTTGCCTTTGAGGGACGCGATGTCGCTGTCGTTGACCAGGGCATGGTCCACTGCCGGGATAGGGTCCTGCCAGAGCAGCTCTTCGTTGGGCAGTTCCGGGCCGAGGTAGCGCGAGAGCGGGCCCATATCGCGGTGGATCAGCTTGAACCAGGCCCGGGCGAAGGCGTCGGCCAATTGGTCCGGGTTCTCCAGGAAGCGCCGTGAGATTTTTTCGTAGATCGGGTCGAAGCGCAGCGCCAGGTCAGTGGTCAGCATGGTTGGATTGCGACGCTTGGACGGATCATGGGCGTCCGGAATGATGCCCGCGCCAGCACCGTTTTTCGGGGTCCACTGATGCGCACCGGCCGGGCTCTTGGTCAGCTCCCACTCAAACCCGAACAGATTCTCCAGATAATTGTTGCTCCAGCGGGTGGGCGTGGTGGTCCAGGTCACTTCCAGACCACTGGTGATGGTATCGGGGCCTTTGCCGGTGCCGAATGCGTTCTTCCAGCCCAGGCCCTGTT
Organism: Pseudomonas rhizophila; assembly: GCF_003033885.1. NCBI lineage: Bacteria > Pseudomonadati > Pseudomonadota > Gammaproteobacteria > Pseudomonadales > Pseudomonadaceae > Pseudomonas > Pseudomonas rhizophila. Next base: position 1,684,430 of record NZ_CP024081.1, read on the forward strand.
GTTCCAGGCCGGCGGCTTCAGGCTCGGCGCCGACATTGTCCGCAGGCCCTGCGCCGTGGGTCTTGCCAAAGGCATGGCCGCCGGCAATCAGGGCCACGGTCTCTTCATCGTTCATCGCCATGCGGCCAAAGGTTTCGCGGATATCCAGCCCGGCAGCGACCGGGTCAGGTTGACCCTCGGGGCCTTCCGGGTTGACGTAGATCAGCCCCATCTGCACGGCGGCCAGCGGGTTCTCCAGATTGCGCCCCAGATCGGTACGGCTTTCTTCATTGCCCGGCTCGGCCACCAGTTGTCCTTCGCCGGGATCTTGCATCGCGGCTTTATCCGGCTTGCCGTAGCGGGTGTCGCCGCCCAACCATTTGTTTTCGGAACCCCAGTAGACGTCTTCATCCGGCTCCCAGACGTCGGGACGACCGCCGGAAAAACCGAAGGTCTTGAAGCCCATGGATTCCAGCGCGACGTTGCCGGTAAGCACGATCAGGTCGGCCCAGGAGATGTTGCGACCGTACTTCTGCTTGATCGGCCATAACAGCCGGCGCGCCTTGTCGAGGCTGACGTTGTCCGGCCAGCTGTTGAGGGGCGCAAAACGCTGTTGGCCGGAGCCTGCGCCACCGCGCCCGTCGCCGGTGCGGTAAGTGCCGGCGCTGTGCCAGGCCATACGGACAAAGAGCGGGCCGTAGTGCCCGAAGTCCGCCGGCCACCAGTCCTGGGAGTCGGTCATCAACGCATTCAGGTCATTTTTCAGGGCCTGGAAATCCAGGCTTTTGAATGCTTCGGCGTAGTTGAAATCCTCGCCCATGGGGTCGGACAGCGGGGAGTGTTGGTGCAGGATTTTCAGATTCAGCTGGTTGGGCCACCAGTCACGGTTTGTGGTGCCACCACCCGCAGCATGATTGAACGGGCATTTCGATTCGTTTGCCATGAGGAGCTACCTTGGTCGTATTCATCCAGCTATCCAGCCCGCGCGGGCTCTATAGCGACAGGTGAAAATCAATACGTAGATGCAGGGCTCACAGTTCGCTCATTGATCGTTCGGCCTTCCGGCAATCGACGTCGATTGCCCGCATCGTGGCCCACGGCAAGCCCAGTACGTTTCGAACGCTTTCGTATCTCTTATCAGGTCTGATCCGGCCAGCTTACGCTGGCGCTGAATCAAGGCTAGTCTTTCTGTGGCAGATCGCTAATAGCCGCAGTATTAATGGTTAATAGGCAGATTCTTTTACCCGGCTTGCCGGTCGAGGCAGATGATAGGGCCAGCGCTTGGTTACGGGAGAGGACCGGACCATGAACGAACGCCCCCGCAGCACGGCCATCCACGAAGCCGGCCACGCCTTGGCTTTTTGGTGGAACGGCCAGCCTATAAAACGCGTCACCGTACGCACCCGGGCTGAAGCCCGCGCGGGACCGATGTTCGACCTGCTCGGTCACCCGCAACACGCCGAAGGGTTAGTGGAGGCCGATTACCTCGTCCTGCGCCCGGCCTTCACCGCCCGGGGAATTGCTGAATATTTGCCATCGATGGTCGACTTTATTGAACGCGACCTGATCCATTGCTTTTCAGGGCCTGTGGCCGAAGCGATCTACCGACATCGCCAATCCGACCGGCTGTTCCGAAGCAGTGGCCGCGCAGACCTCGTCCGGGGGCATGAACTGATCAGCCTGCTGCCCCCACGCCTGTTGCTCGACGCCGAATCCCGAGCCATCGCCCGTAGCAGTTGCCTTGTGCATCGTTACTGGTTTGCCGTCCGCGCGGTGGCGGACCTTTTGCAGGAGCAGGGGGCGATCGAGGGAGAGACCGTCACCGCACTGCTGCACGAGATTACTGGGGAGGCGCCGGTGCGGTTGGGGAATGAGGTGAGGAGTCTTGATGCTTGAGTTGTAGCGGATGATGTAAAAGCTTGGTGATGCCGGGGTTTGTGGGGGAAGCGTTGGCTGTGGCAAGCGGCAACCGAGCGGCTTACCATGCCAAGCAGAGGCCAAAGGAGCGAACTCATGCAAACGCTCAAAGTTGCAATCGCCGGATTCGGCGGCGTCGGACGTGCCACAGCCGACCTGCTCCTGTCCCGACACGAGCGCTATCGCCAGGTTTACGGCGTGGACGTTAGCCTGGTCGCGGTGTGCGGATCACGTGCAGGCCTGGCTGACGCGAACGGCCTGCACCCGCATCAGTTGAATGCACTGCAGGCGGGTCTTTCAGGGCCGGATTTCGTGATGGCGAGCGGCGCAGACGTTCTTATCGAGGCAGGGCCGAGCGATTTTCGCAGCGGCGAGCCGGGTCTTGCCTACCTTCGTACGGCGCTGTCGGCCGGTCTGGACTGCATCGTTATATCGAAGGGCGCTCTGGTCCACAGCGGGCGACAATTGCGCGAACTCGCGCAGGCCTCGGGGGCGATGCTCAAACTCAGTGGTGCAGCCGCTGCCGCCCTGCCGACACTCGATCTTCTCGACCATAGCCTGGCCGGCTGCAAGGTGCTCGCCCTCGAGGGCATCCTCAACGCCACGACCAACTACCTGCTTGACGCCATGAGCACACAGGGCCTCAGCTTCGATGCGGCGTTGCGTGAAGCGCAGGCAGGAGGGTTCGCCGAAGCTGACCCGCGCAACGACACGGAAGGCTGGGATACCGCGTGCAAGCTCCTGCTACTGGCCAACTTCGGTCTTGGTGCCGATCTGACGATGGACGACCTGGTGGTCGAAGGTATTCAGTCGGTCACGGCAGAGCGCATCGAGGCGTGGCGCGAGAGGGGGCTCGTTCCCAAGCTGATCGCCAGCCTCACCTGCGCAGACGGTGTTATCCGCGCCAGCGTCGGCATCAAGGCCTATCCGCTGTCCGACCCGTTCGCCCACGTCAGCGCAAAGAGCAAAGCGATCCGTATCAGCAGCGACGCAATGGGCGAGACGCTGGCAATCGGCTGTGGCGCTGAGCCGATCGCCACCGCAGCGGCCGCGCTGAAGGACCTCGAACACATCCTCATGGCCAGGACTGCTCGGTACTCATCTCTTTCGCAACCCCCATCCTGACCCTGCGTACCTTGCCACTGTGCCGCAATCAGGCCTTCTCCCATGGGCCAAACGTACTCGGTCTGCAGTTTTTCATCCCGAAGTCCGTGGCGCACGATTCGAGCACTGGTTACTGGGGCATGCGAGTGGGCTGGCCACGTCAGGCATGGACCCTGTCAAGAAGGGCCCGTAGAAACCAACGGCCCTAAAGCCACACATTCACCGCATAAATGTTCCAGAACCGTAAGCCTGTCCAATTCGCAGGCATCCGCTCTGGAGATAGTACCCATGGCTTTCAGCAAGATTGAGGGACTGAGGGCCTACTAAAAATTGGCCTATCTACGACATCGCCATGACTGCAGCACTGCGTTTACGCCATGGCGATCATCAGCATTCACGCGCGAACACACCAGGTGATTGAAATGACCAATCCAAAACTCGAAGTGCTGACACCAAGCAATTGCCAAGTGATCTTCATCGATCAACAGCCGCAAATGGCATTTGGGGTACAAAGCATTGATCGGCAGACATTGAAGAACAACACCGTGGGCCTAGCCAAGGCCGCGAAGATTTTCTCTATTCCAACCATCATCACCACGGTCGAAACAGAAAGCTTTTCGGGTCATACCTATCCGGAATTACTGGCCGTTTTTCCTGAGGCACCGATCCTTGAGCGTACCTCGATGAACTCCTGGGACGACCAGAAAGTACGCGATGCGCTGAAAAAGAATGGCCGTAACAAGGTGATCGTCTCTGGCTTGTGGACCGAAGTCTGCAATACGACTTTCGCACTGTCCGCGATGCATGATGCCGGCTATGAAATTTATATGGTGGCCGATGCCTCTGGCGGTACCAGCCAAGCTGCGCACGATTACTCCATGCAACGCATGATTCAGGCTGGAGTTGTCCCGGTGACCTGGCAGCAAGTTCTGCTGGAGTGGCAGCGTGACTGGAAGAACCGCGATACCTACGACGCCGTTATGGCATTGGTCAAAGAGCACTCTGGCGCATATGGCATGGGCGTCGACTACGCCTACACCATGGTGCACAAGGCTCCTGAGCGGGTAACACACGGGCCGACGCTGGAGCCTGTTGCGGCGAAGATCTGACCTCTGTCGGGTCGGCACTATAGGTCGACCCGACTTCAAATCGGTTCGGGTCTACCCGCCGTAACGGAGCTGGCTGGATTCGAGTGATCGCCAGGCGCCTGGCTCAACCCACAACGCCACGAGGAATGATCATGAGTGAAGATCTGTCAGACAAAGGCCGTCGCCGGTTTCTCGCTACCAGCTCCGTTCTCGGAGCAGCGGGAGCACTCTGGTCTGCCCTGCCTTTTGCCGGCTCCGCCGGCAGCTCTTTCGCCAACCCTGCGGGAGGTTCCATGGAAGCCGATCTGATTCTTTACAACGGCCGTCTGCACACCGTGGATCGTGAAAAGCCGCAAGCAACAGCTGTGGCCATTAAGGACGGAAAGTTCATCGCCGTGGGCAGCGACGCAGAGGCCATGGCGGTCCGCGGAGATGCGACCCAGGTTGTCGACTTGCAAAAGCGTACGGTGATCCCAGGTCTCAATGACTCGCACCTGCACCTGATCCGTGGTGGCCTGAATTACAACCTGGAACTGCGCTGGGAGGGTGTTCCATCTCTCGCTGACGCGTTGCGGATGCTCAAGGATCAGGCTGATCGCACGCCTGCTCCGCAATGGGTTCGGGTCGTGGGGGGCTGGAATGAATTCCAGTTTGCCGAGCGTCGCCTGCCTACCCTGGACGAATTGAACAAGGCCGCACCAGATACGCCGGTATTCGTTCTGCACCTTTATGACCGCGCCCTCCTGAATCGGGCGGCACTGCGCGTTGTCGGCTATACCCGCGATACGCCTAATCCGCCGGGCGGAGAGATTGTCCGCGACAGCAATGGCGAACCCACCGGCATGCTGGTAGCCAAACCCAACGCGATGATTCTCTATTCGACCCTGGCCAAGGGGCCAAAGCTGCCGCTGGAATACCAGGTCAACTCGACACGCCAGTTTATGCGCGAACTCAACCGCCTTGGCGTGACCAGTGCCATCGATGCTGGTGGTGGTTTTCAGAACTATCCGGACGACTATGAAGTGGTCCGCGAGCTGGCCAAGCACAACCAGTTGAGCGTGCGCATCGCCTACAACCTGTTCACCCAGAAACCCAAGGAAGAGCTGACCGACTTCAAGAACTGGAGCGCCATGGTCAAGCCTGGCGATGGCGATAACTTCTTCCGGCACAACGGTGCCGGTGAAATGCTGGTGTTCTCTGCCGCAGACTTCGAAGACTTCCTCGAACCTCGGCCAGACCTTGCGCCGACTATGGAGCAGGACCTGGAACCCGTGGTCCGTCACTTGGTCGAGCAGCGCTGGCCGTTCCGGCTGCACGCGACCTACGACGAATCCATTTCGCGAATGCTCGATGTGTTCGAGCGAGTCAATCGCGACATTCCGTTCAATGGCCTGCCATGGTTCTTCGATCACGCTGAAACCATCAGTCCGAAGAACATCGAGCGGGTACGCGCCCTTGGCGGTGGCATTGCCATTCAGGACCGCATGGCCTTCCAAGGCGAGTATTTCGTCGACCGTTATGGCAGCAAGGCCGCTGAACAGACCCCGCCAATTCAACGCATGCTGGCTGAAGGTGTACCAGTCGGTGCAGGGACTGATGCAACTCGCGTCTCCAGCTACAATCCCTGGACCTCGCTTTATTGGCTGGTCAGCGGCCGAACCGTTGGAGGGCTGGAGCTGTACCCCAACGGCCTTTCGCGTGACACCGCCCTGCAGCTCTTTACCCATGGCAGTGCCTGGTTTTCGTCAGAGCAAGGCAAGAAGGGCCAGATCAAGGTCGGGCAACTGGCTGACCTCACGGCCCTGTCGGCGGACTTCTTCAGTGTCGAGGAAGAGGCGATCAAGTGGATCGAGTCGGTGCTGACCGTCGTCGACGGCAAAGTGGTCTACGGCGCCGCGGAATTCGACCAGCTGTCGCCGCCGAGCCTGCCGGTCATGCCGGACTGGTCACCGGTTGCCAAGGTCCCCGGCCACTGGCGTCCCGCTTCACCGCTGCTGACTCAGGTGCATCAATGCTCAGGCCCTTGCGCGGTGCATGCGCATAGCCATGACAAGGTGCGTCGGTCATCCGTACCCGTCAGTAACTACCAAGGTTTCTGGGGTGCCTTCGGCTGCTCCTGTTTCGCTTTCTGAACATGGACACGACTATCGAAAAGCGCTCCCCCTGGAGCGCGCTGCGCCATAGCACTTTCCGCTGGCTATGGCTGGCCAGCATTGCCTCCAACATCGGCACTTGGATGCACGAAGTAGGGGCCGGCTGGTTGATGACGACGCTTTCAGCCAGCCCCATGCACGTTGCCTTGGTGCAGGTTGCAGGCTCCGCGCCGATGTTCTTTCTTGCTCTTCCAGCGGGAGCCATGGCCGACATCGTCGACAAGCGTCGCTACCTGCTTATGGTGCAAGTGTGGATGGCCGCGGTGGCGATGCTCCTGGCTCTGCTCACGCTAAACGGCATGATGACCGTCGCGCTGCTGCTCCTCCTGACCCTGAGCATGGGCGTGGGGACTGCACTGATGATGCCGGCCTGGTCAGCTTTGACGCCCGAACTGGTCGACAAGCGCGACCTCGGTTCGGCCATCGCCCTGTCCAGCCTTGGCATCAACGTCGCCCGGGCCATCGGACCGGCAATTGCCGGGGTACTGGTCAGCCTCACCGGCCCCTGGGCCACCTTCGCGCTGAACGCCGTATCGTTCCTCGCGGTGATGGCGGTGCTGTATACCTGGAAACGCGAGCAGACACCCGCGTTGTTCCCGGCGGAACGGCTGCTCGGTGCCATGCGCGCAGGCTGGCGCTACAGCCGCAGCTCCCAGCCGTTGCAAGCGGTGCTGGTGCGGTCGGCGGCGTTCTTCGTCGGTGCCAGTGCCGGCATGTCGCTGCTGCCGCTGATCGTACGCGCTGAACTGAACGGCAGCGCCAGCGATTTCGGTCTGCTGCTCGGCAGTGTCGGCGTCGGTGCAGTGCTCGGCGCTACTTTACTGCCGCGCATCCGTGATGCGGTGAACCCCGATCACCTGGTGGCCGGCTCCAGCCTGCTCTACGCCCTGGTGCTTTGCGCGCTGGCCGGGGTGCGCAACCTGTACTGGCTGATACCGGTGATGATGATCAGTGGCGCGGCCTGGATCGCCGTGTTGTCGAGCCTGCAAATGGCAGCACAGACTTCCGTACCCAACTGGGTGCGGGCGCGGGCACTGTCGGTATACATCCTGGTGTTCTTCGGCAGCATGGCGGCCGGCGGCGCGCTGTGGGGCTTCGTCGCCAGCCACCTGTCGATCAGCCTCACCCTGCTGATCGCAGGCGGGGTTCTGCTGGTGGGCATCGTACTGACCCTGCACTTCCATTTGCCGGTCACCGAGACCGAAGACCTGGCCCCGTCCCTGCACTGGCCTGCACCGATCCTTGCCGATGACCAGGACCAGGAACGCGGTCCAGTGATGATCACCCTTGAGTATCAAGTCGACCCGTCGCAGGCAGAACAGTTTCGCCTTGCCATGCAGGATGTACGCAGCATGCGAATGCGCAATGGTGCCTTTTCCTGGGGGCTGGTCCAGGACAGTGAGCATTCGCAACGTTGGCTGGAGTTTTTCTTTGATGAGTCCTGGCTTGAACATCTGCGCCACCACGGCCGGGTAACCCGTGCCGAACAACGCATCGAGGCTGCGGCTCGCCAGTTCCAAGCGGTCGGGGTCGCCATACGCATTCATCACTACCTGACCCCCACTAAGTCCCACACCTGAGCGCATTCACAAAGGAGTCAACGCATGAACCGCAATGACATGCGCAAGGTGGATCTCAATCTGCTGATTCTTATTGAGGCGTTGATGCACGAGCGCAATCTCACTCGCGCCTCGGAAAAACGCTTCTTATGGGATCAGGGATGAATACAACCGTGCTATTCATACATGGCGAATGGCTGTCTGCCGCCGCCTGGGATAATTTCTCCAGTCGCTATCGGGCATGCGGCTACACCTGTATCGCGCCACCTTGGCCCTTATCGGAGGGGCCGCCAGAGAGGCTGCGCAGCGCGCCACATACCGATTTCCCACGGCTTGGGATCAGACAAATTATTGAGCACTATGCAGCGCTGATTCGGCGCATGCCTCAGCCGCCCTTGCTGATTGGCCACTCGCTGGGCGGTCTGCTCGTTCAGATGCTGTTGGATCGTGGTCTTGGCTGTGCCGGCATTGCGATTGCAGCGATACCCCCTCGCGGGGTAATACCGCGCTTGAGCGTTCTCTCCAGGGCGATACCCATGCGCATGGCTTGGGGCAGTTGGAAGCGAGTCATGTATTTTCCGCTACCAGAATTTACCCAACAATTTACCCAGGCTATGGCGATCCAGGATATTGCGCTGCTATATGCAAACCATATCGTGCCAGCACCGGGGCGGATTTTCTTTGAAGCGGCTTTCGGTATTGGCACCTATGTCGATTTTGCCAATGACCGCAGAGCACCGCTGCTGTTGATCGCCGCCGAGAACGATCACAGCGTACGGCCATGCGTGGTGACGTCGAACTATCGGCACTACAACCGCTCTGCGGCCAGCACCTCGCTCAAGTGCTTTGCCGGGTACAGCCATTGGCTCATCACCGAACCAGGTTGGGAGCAAGTAGCTGACTACACAATTGAATGGGCGCAAACTCAGCTGGGTCGTTTTTGATTTTTTTCAGGTTCGCGCGGTGATTAGCGTATTGGGATCTTACCCAACCAAACAGCAGTTGCTCACCCCAGGAAATCGCTGGCGCACATGCACGGCGTTGGCAATCCATATGCTGTTGGTTTGCCTGCCATGGTTCAGTACGACGGCAACGGCCTCCGACTACTTACTGGACACGCTGGAGCACCACCGTTGGACCGTCGCTGATGAGGGACCTAGCCAGGTAGGGGCTTTGGCCCAGACCCGAGACGGTTATCTCTGGCTCGGAACCAACGATTCGCTCTATCGCTTTGATGGTCTGGACTTCGCGCGCTATACCCCGCCAGACGGTAACCCGCTTGGCATCATTTCCGTACTCAAGGCGGAGGATGAGGGCCTGTGGGCCGGTCTCCGTACTGGGGGCATAAGCCTGATCACCGACACGGGCATAACCACTTACCCAGTCAGCGCTGGGTTGCCTGGCGGAGTGGTCTATAGCATCGCCAAGGATCACAGTGGCGCAGTCTGGATCGCCGCAAATGATGGTTTGGCACGGTTTGACGGTAACGCCTGGCAACGTATCGGTACCGACTGGAACTTTCCGGGACGACATGCCCGCGCGGTACTCCTCGACCGCGATGGGACGCTATGGGCAGCCAATGAAGATCGCCTGTTCTACCTGCCGTCGGGTGCCCGAGCGTTTGTCGATGCAGGCATTGCGGTGGGTTGGGTGAGTCAAATGGCTCAGGCTCCAGATGGGGCCATCTGGATGGCCGAACGCTATGGCGGTTCGCTGCGCCGAATCGTGCCAAGCGAAGGCGATGCGGCGACCCAGGTGACCGTAATCGACGGTGCTAATGGTTTGTTATTCGACAGCGCCGGGGCGATATGGGTGGGTACCAGCGGTAAGGGCGTTCGCTATGTGCCAGCCTCTGCCAGCCGCAACGCTCTATCGATAACTGACGCCCTCAATCACCAAGAAGCGTTTATGGCCAAGGATGGCTTGAGTGCAGATAACGTTCTCCCAATACTCGAAGATGTCGACGGCAATATTTGGGTGGGCACTAGCGCCGGGCTAGACCGTTTTCGGCCAAGTGCTATGGTCTCGGCCGCATTTCCACACAACGCCCAGAATTTCGCATTGGTTGCCGGTGCGGCAGGCAGTGTCTGGGCAGGTACCAGCAACCTACCTGCAATGCGCCTGAGCAGTACGGGGTTGACCACTCTGGATATACCGGCACCGATTAGTAATGCCTTCGGTGATGCTAACGGTAATATCTGGATGGCTGGCAGCAACGGTATATGGCGTGCGCAAGGAGACAAAATCGAGCGAGTTGCCTCATTGCCAACTCAGGATGCGCTTGACTCAGCCGTACGCGCGATGACTCTCGATCAGGCGGGCGACCTGTGGGTTTCGATCAACCGCAAAGGGTTGTTCGTTCTTCGAGACGGACGTTGGTCAATCGTTGCCCCGCCTAATGCTGATCCAAGCCAGTTAATGCCTGTCAGCGCTACCACTGATCCTCTTGGCAGGCTCTGGTTCGGCTACCGCAATAACCTGATTGTGACTCACGACGGCAAGGTACAACGACACTGGGGGGCGGACGAAGGCTTAAAGGTTGGTCATGTCACCGCGATGCTACATCAGGGCCATCTCACCTGGGTTGGTGGCCAGCGTGGAGTGGCCTTCTTCGATGGTGAGCGCTTCCACAGCCTTCATCTACCGGACAATGGACTGTTCGACAATATCTACGCGATTCTAGCCGTACCTCCCAGAGAACCTGAAGGCGACGGTAGCTATGATCTCTGGCTCCACGGCAAAGCCGGGGTCTATCAGTTGACCGCTCGTGAATTAAAGCGCGCCATCGCTGACCCGCTATATCAGATAAGTTACCGCAGCTATGAGGTGATTGGTGGCCTGGCCAACGACCCCCACCAAGTACTTCCATTACCCACTGCAGTGCGTAGTACGGATGGACGTCTATGGTTTAGCACCAGTAAGGGCGTGACCTGGATCGATCCAACTCGATACGTGCAGAGTAAAGCCGCCCCCAAGGTAGTTATCCAATCATTCAATGTCGATGGTAAGGAACCCCCACCCAGTGAGTTGTCACGGCTGGGAGCAGAGCCAAGAAGCATCGAAATCTCTTACACAGCGCTCAGCCTCTCAGGTATGCAAGGCTTGCACTTTCGCTATTTGTTGGAGGGGTTCGACACAGACTGGCAGCAGGCGGGTTCAAAACGTAGCGCCATCTATACGGGGCTCGGCCCCGGAGATTACAGGTTCCGCGTATTAGCCTCCAATCAGGATGGGCTACTGAGCACCGAAGAGGCCGTGCTGAGCTTCAGTATTCGACCCGTTTTCTACCACACCCCACTGTTTATAGTATTGAGCGGTCTAGCAGTGGTAAGCGTTTTGTGGATGCTGCATCGCTTCAATATTCGCCGTTCGGCCCAGAATCTGCGGGACCGCCTTGAGGAGCGACACGCCGAGCGCGAGCGAATCGCCCGTGAACTGCATGACACCCTACTTCAGGGTGTGCAGGGCCTTATGTTGAGTTTCCAAGCCGCCACTGAGCAAATACCCAGTACTCATCCGGCTCGAGGCAGAATGGAGAGAGCGCTAGACCGTGCAGATCAGGTTTTGGTGGAGGCACGAGAGCGGGTGAATAATCTGCGTGATCTGAACGAGCCTGCTCTGAACCTGATCGATGCATTTGCCGCTGTCACGAGTGAGTTGCAACTAGAAGGCAGTACGCGCTTTACCCTGAGCAGCCACGGCACGCCACTGCCGCTGCACCCTATAGTCGGTGAAGAAAGCTACCGGATAGGCTGTGAAGCGATCATGAACGCCTTTCGACATGCCAATGCGCAGAACGTGGAAATCCAGATCGTCTACACCAAACACGCATTTCAGCTGAGCGTTGGCGATAATGGTAGCGGCATCAACCCACAGTATCTGCCGCCCAATATCCGCCCCAATCACTGGGGCTTACACGGCATGCTGGAGCGGGCCGAAAAAATCGGCGGACGGCTGTCTATTCAAAGAGGAGCCCACAGCGGCACTGAAATTCAACTGACTGTACCCGCGGCAACGGCCTATCGACGTATCCCGCGACGACTTAGCCAGTGGCTACGTGTATTGACCCAATTGAGGCCCTGAGTGTGCACCCAGAGAATGAACAGATACGCGTGCTGGTCGTCGATGACCACCCTCTGCTGCGCGAGGGCATAGCCGCCGTCCTTGAAGCCCAATCAGACATAGCGCTGGTCGGCGAGGCGACCAATGGGCACGAAGCGCTTCAGCTATTTCGCTCGCTGCGCCCGGACGTCACCCTGATGGATCTACAAATGCCCGAGATGGATGGCATCGAGGCGATTCATGCCATTCGCGCCGAGTTTCCTTGCGCACGCATTGCCATTCTGACCACCTATCGGGGTGATGTACGGGCCTTACATGCAATCAAGGCGGGAGCTATCGGCTACTTATTGAAAAGTAGTCTACGCAAGGAGTTGCTGGATGCCATCCGCTCTATTGCTGCAGGTAACAACCATTTCCCGGCAGAGATAGCTGTTGAACTGGCTGATCACCTAAGCCACGACTGCCTGACCGCTCGTGAAATCCAAGTTCTGCAATGTGTGGCAATGGGTAAACCCAACAAGCAAATCGCCGCGGAACTCATGATCACGGAAGACACCATCAAGGGGCATTTAAGAAATATCATGGACAAGTTGGGTGCCAGCAATCGCACCCATGCGGTCACTCTCGGCATTCAGCGCGGCATCATCACTGTGTAATACCCCACTTTTGAGGGGGGCGCGCGCCCCCCATTGTTGTCTTATGTGCGATCAGTGCACGGCGTAGCATGGCGCCATGGACATAAAGATCCACAGTGGAGCACCGCCATGCGTGCCACCTTGCATGCCGTTACCCCGGCAACTGCAGTAGACAGCCAGACTCAGCGCTGTATTTCCGACGAGGCTTATGACGGCGTCATGCAATTGCTTAGAGATGCTCAAGCGCACCTGAGCATTGACCGTGATTCAGCCTGCCTATGCCTGACCCGCGCCCTGGTCATGTTGCAAAAGAGCGATAGTCAGTTAAAAAGCCGCCACGGCTGCCTATCCAGTTGGCAAGCCAAACGGGTGGTTGACTACATCGACGCTAACCTCGACTCATCAATACGCACAAATCAGTTGGCCGCTGTTCTCAGCTTGAGTGTCAGTTACTTCTCGCATGCTTTCAAAAATACCTTTGGTGTAACGCCGCTGGTCTACGTCGCACGTCGTCGCATCGAATCTGCGCGTCAGATCATGCTCACGACCGACTCCTCGCTGACCGACATCGCCCACAGCCACGGATTCTGTGACCAATCCCATTTCATCCGTACCTTCCGCCGCCAGATCGGGGTTACACCTCAGGCCTGGCGACGTTTGTGCGATGCCGGGTTATACGAGGAACAGACCAGTTCCACCCCCAGAACACTGGCCATTGTCAGGGCCTCAGCGTGCAACGCATAGCGCAGGGCTATCGCTCCCGGATATCGAAGCGCAGGAGCTTGCCGCCAGCGCTTATCCAAATTGCTGAATTCGAAACAATGAGCCTAGAGGCCTTCGCTGCGGCAGGCGGATGACTGTGAGTTGGAAATCGTATGCCATCAGGGCGAGTATGGCCGGGGTAATCTGAAATAAGCCTGTAGAAAGCTGATTTTATTGACTAATAGTTGATGAGTCCAATTGCTTGGAATACCACTTGGAATGCTGCGTAATCTGGCTTCCCATGGATGATGCTTGTTGAGCTCAGCCTCTATAAGGATTCTAGGTCGAAGTGTAGCCGACGGCGTTTGATAACTACTTTCATCCCTAAATTTAAGTTGCTTAGGAGCGACACCCAGTTGCGCTCAGGTATTTGGGCTGCAACTTCGGCTCAGCCGAGTGATTCGTCAAAGTAATCGCTGTCGAGCCTGGGCACCTTGTAAAGCTGCGAGCTGATGCCCACCTCGTGGTCGAGCATCAAATTGACCAGGCGTTTGCCGTCGACCAGCACCAGCCCCTCGACCGAGCGAGCGAAGTCAACGGCCTGGACGGTGTAGCCGGAAGTGGTGATGAACACACCGCGTGTGGCTTTCTGCCCGGCCAGGGCGCCATAAAACGCTTGCAGGTCGGGGCGGCCGACGGTGCTCTGCCAGCGCTTGGCCTGCACGTAGACCTTCTCCAGCCCCAGCGCGTCCAGCGAGATCACGCCGTCAATGCCGCCGTCGCCACTGCCGCCGACTTGTTGCAGCGCCTGACGGTTCGCGCCGTAGCCAAGGCTGTGCAGCACGTCGAGTACGATGTGCTCGAAGCGCGTCGGGCTCGCTTGCAGCAGGCTGTCCAGCAGGTCGCCCGCAACGCTAGTACGCAGTTCGAGTATGGCTTGGTTCAGCCGTTCCTGCGGGCTGCTAGTGGCGAGGTCGGTCTGGGCAATCGGCGTTGACGTGTCGTTGCTTTCATCCAGCGAGGCGGCGTCCGGCGCTGTCTTCAGCTTCACGCTCATGAAGTTCACAGCTAGATGCTCTACCAGTTCTGCGCTCAATGGGGCAGGGTTGGCCTGAGCGAATGCGCGCCCGGTGTCGGTCAGCTGCCAGTAGCCACGCTTTGCGCTGCTGGAATAGCCGGCGCGCTTCAGCCGATCATGCGCCCAGCCTGAGCGGTTTTTATAGGTGGCCTGGCCGCTGGCGATGGTCTCCTGCCGCTGCGCTTCGCTCAGGCCAAGCGTCAGGGCAGCTGCTTCGTGAGCCTCGCCCGCAGTGGCACCCTCCGGATGGGCGGCGAGAAAACGCAGGACGGGCTCGATGAACTGATCGTAGGTCGGAACGGACATGGTTTGTTTTCTTCCTGATGTCAGGCTTAGTCTTCCGTGGTGGATCGGCGACCGCGCTTGTTTTTAGGGGCGGCGGCGCGTTGGGCCTTGATGCGATCCAGCAGCAGGTCGGCTGGTTCGTCGTTCGGGTCTTGCGGCACGAGATCGCCTCTGAGTGCTTTGGCGAGAATGCTTTGGGTCAGGCGGTCAATACGTATTCTGGCGTCACTGATTCTGGCTTCCAACCGTTCAGCGAAAGAGAACAGTTGGTCGACGCAACGGACTATTTCAGTTTGCTCCTCAGTGGAGGGCAGACCAAACCGGAAATCAGCCAGTTTTTTTGCGTTGATATTTGACTGGCTGACCCCATCGGTTTTGACTTGCCAACAGTAATCTTTCCCTTGAGGGCTGTTCAGGCAGTAGTTTAGGAAGTCAGAGATAAGGTGCTCGGAGCACCTGACTCGAATCAGATACCCCGCATAAATGGCAGGTTGTTCTCCCTTGTACGTCGCAGTTTTGCCGACCAGCTCAGGGCTGTTTGTTCTGTTGAATAGCACGTCCCCCACCTGCAGAGAGTACTTCTTGAGTTCCTCCGGGTTGGAAGAAAAGACCAAGTCATCCCAAACCAAACGGCCGCCTTGGATATTCCCCATTCGAAGGACAGGAATATCTCCGGCACGTTGAGATTTGGCAGAGCTGCCATATGAAAAGTCTAAAGCTACATCTCCGAGGCGAACCATAGGCCATGCAAACTCTTCTGAAGTCTCCGCCGCCGAGCCTTCTACTTCTATTTTGGCGCCGTTCTTCGCGCGCCATTCCTCCGTTAACCGCCCGGAAACTGCGGCAGCGAGCACGGATTGACGAAAGCGTTTGAGCAGCTCGGGGATGCCGTCGATACGGGCTTTCAGGGTATCGACTTGAGCCAGCAGTTCGTCGAGCTTGGCGGCGATGCGGGTTTGTTCAGCCGCCGGCGGTACCGGCACTAAATAACGCTCTACAAATTGCTTGGGCACCCGACGCAGACCAACAGCGCCTGTCATGTTTTCCGCCCCCCCGAGTAGGAAGTCGTAGCTCTTGACCAAGGCCAGCAGATACTTAGCCGATACCCCATCGCAGCTGGGGCGGAGCACGAAAAACTCGCTGCTTCCAGCACCCACGCCGTTAGGCAAACCTTCAACAAAGGCCGCCTTGCCGTTCTCAAAGCAGGGAGTGACCTTGGCGAAAATTACGTCTCCGTCTTTAAAGTTTGTGTAAGCCTTTTTAATCTCGCCCCACGGACGCTCATCGAAACGCAGTTTGTCGCGAAAGCTGGTGGGTGCGTGGGACATAGGTACAAAACCAGCGACGGTTTCATCATCGAATGCTTGCTTTGGGTTCAGGTCGGCCAAGTCACCAATGCACGCTTTGGTCCACCCGTTTGGCAACTCACTCATCCCCATTCTCCTGAGCCACCGCCAACCCCATCACCTCCGCGATTAACTGCTTCTGTGCCACCACCTCATCCCCCGCCCCCAGCGCCTTCATCAGCTCTTCCAACTCATGCAGCGCCTCGGTCAGTTCAGCCATGGCCTCACCCGCTAATACTTCCGGAGCGGGCAGATCGGCGGCATCTAGGGTGCTTTCGTTTTTCAGCCAACTGATGTCTAGCGAGTCGCCACGTTCGTTGCGGATGTAATCTCGGGTAAAACTGCGGAAGCGGCTGGCTTCACCAATACCCTCGACGTTCTCCGCGCGAAGGCTTCCGCCGTTGAGATCATCGCCATAGGCATCTTCAAACGGCTTGAGGTGGGTCGGGCCGAAGGGGGTGCGCTTGCCGAAGCTGGGCATGTTGCTGCGCAGGTCATAGATCCACACGCGCTTGGTGCAACCTTCCTCCTGGCGCGGGTTTTCCACGGTGCCCTTCTGAAAGAACAGCACGTTGGTCTTAACTCCCTGTGCGTAGAAGATGCCTGTAGGCAGACGCAGGATGGTGTGCAGGTTGCACTTGTTCAGCAGGTCGCGGCGCACGTCAGTGCCGACCCCGGCCTCGAACAGCACGTTGTCCGGAAGCACCACGGCGGCGCGGCCGCCCGGCTTGAGGCCACGGTAGATGTGTTGGAGAAAGGCCAACTGCTTGTTACTGGTGCGGTAGGTGAGGTCATCACGAGTCGGGCCGCCGCCACCCTTGGCCGTGCCGAATGGTGGGTTGGAGAGGATGACGTCGACCTTGGGTAAGTTGGCCCCGGTCTGACCTAGGGCGTTCCCCAAGTGCACCACGCCTTCTTCGTCGCCTTCCATGCCATGCAGCAGTGTGTTCATTAGCGCCAGACGGCGAGTGCCCGGCACTAGTTCTACGCCGACAAAGGCGCGATTGCGCTGGAATGCCTGGGCTTTGGCGTCGAGGTCGTAGTAATCGTCGGTTTGACTTTTGATATAGGCGTCAGCAGCGATCAAAAAGCCCGCAGTACCGGCGGCTGGGTCTTGTATGGTCTCGCCCGGCTGCGGCTTGATGCAGCGGATGATGCTGTCGATCAGCGGGCGCGGGGTGAAGTACTGGCCGGCGCCGGACTTGGTCTCGCTGGCGTTCTTTTCCAGCAGGCCTTCATAAAGATCGCCGAGGCCGTCTTGGCGGGCGCTGAACCAGTCGATGCCGTCGAGGCTCTTGATCAACTGCTCGAGGTGGCGCGGTTCCTTGAGGCGAGTCTGAGCGTCGGCGTAGATGGCGGCGATCAGCGGGTCAGGGTTTTTGCCAAGGTCCAGCAGCATCTGCCGGTAGTGATCGAGCAGGTTAACGCCGGACTTGCCAGCCAGGTCTGGCCAGCGCGCGCCTTCGGGCAGCTTGTGGCCGAAGCTGTCGTTGTTCTGCACCTGTTCGTATTCCATCTTGATGAACAGCAGAAGCACGAGCTCGGTGACGTAGTCGCTGTAGTTGATGCCATCGTCGCGCAGGACGTCGCAGAGGTTCCAGAGTTTCTGGACGATATCGGAGTTGGTCATGGGGTACCTGTGGCGAAGTGTGTAAAGCGCCAGATTGCGCTGGCGCAAAGAAGTGGTTGTCTGGGCTCAGTCGCCTGAGGAGCGTTGTTCGGCCTTTAGCGCTCGGCCGGCCGCAGTCAGGCGATAGCGTTGCTTGCTGCTGTTGGGCTTGTCTGGAATGGTCATCTCGACCACGCCAATCGTCAGTAGTGGGGTCAAAACCTGCTCGCGGAACTTGCTGCGGTTTCTGCGCCCGACGAAGGTCATTAGCTCTGGCGCAGTGTGATCGCCTGTCATTTTGCACAGCATCGTTATCTGCTCTTGCTGCAAAGACAGGTGAGTTTCGGCTTGTTCTTCTTCGACAGCGGACTCAGTCCCTACTTGGTCCCTACTTGGTCCCGACTTAGTCCCTACTTGGTCCCCACTTGGGGCCGAAAGAGGCCCTTTTTCAACGGCGCGCTGAATCACCACCTTGAACTGATTACTCTGCCGGTCGTCCTCCAGCCGGATCATTGGCCAAGCATCGATAGCGCGCGGGATGCCGGTGCCCAAACCGCGATAGGGAAGAATGTGCACAGCATGGGAGGTGAGCGTCGGGTTGCGACGGTTGGACAGGCCAAATCGAATTTTCTCGGTATCGAGCACGTCAGGCAGGTGCCCGGGGCTGATCAGTTCGATGCGATCGGCGAAGATCATGATCCGGATGGAGGCGCTGACAAAGTAGTCGCGGTGGATCAGGGCATTGACCAACAGTTCTTCAAACACCTCCTCCGGCACTTCCAGCTGGCCGAGGGTATTGAAGCCCTGCTGGCGCTGCACGTGGTGTAGGTTGCGCTTTATGAAGGCAAGGCTGCGTCGGTACTGTTCCTGCAGATTGCCGTCGATATCTTCGCTGTCTAGATAGTGGCGGTCATGCAGAACCGTGCCCGGAAACGCCACGGCCTTGATATCGAACGCCGGGCACAGGCGTTGTGGCGCTTGGCCGAAGAGCAGCAAACCGGCCAAATTGGGTGTGTCGCCACTGGCGAGGCCAAGATTTTCCAGGATGCGGGTGGTTTCCAAACCTGTCTGTTCGGGGCTCTGCCGAAAGCGTCTTTGGAAGTACTCGCCAAGCGCTTTGGCGTCGATATCCGCCACGCTGCTGCCCGCGACCGGTACCGCATCGGCGCGCACCAGCCCGGCCTGCTGGAACAAACGCTGCAGTTCTTCACGGGCCGTGACCCGACGCTTGTCGGCGCCGTTCTTTACCCAGATGCGACCCTGGTTGTCGACATAGGGTTTATTCAGCCCTTGTTCGACTGTCACCACCATGACCAGCCCGTGCTCGGTCTGAAGGTTGCTGGACAATGGATTGATCGCCGGGCGGACATTCTGTGAGGCCGCGTTGGAGAGCAGCTGATTGAGTCGCGAAATGTCCGCGCTGCTCAACCCGCTCACAGTGCCGGAGTCGTCTACGCCAATCAGCAAGTAGCCACCGGACGTATTAGCGAGCGCCACCAACTCGGCTGCCAAGGCATCGATATTGTTGAAATCGCGCTTGAACTGATGGCGACTGTCTTCACCACGGGCAAGGATCTGATGAAGCTCAGCAGGGGTCATGAGGCGTCTCTAGGTATCGCGGCCGATAAGTCATATAGCAGGGGCATTATCCCTTATGAACGAACACGCTGGCCAATCCGGCGTTCCAGATCGGTCTCATCCCGTTTGTGCCCAAAGGTTGTCGTTCAGGGCATCCAGCACCACGCCCAGGTTGCCGCCGAGCATTTTGTCCAGCCGCGTGCTGCCGCCATCGCCCTTGAACGCTTCACCAATCTGCTTCTTGTCAATAATGACCTCGTGAACCAGCTGCTTAGCCAGGCGGTCCAGCCACTTACGCTGAACTTGAGTCCAAGGCTGCAGGGCGTAAATCGTCTCCATCGCCTTGGTTACGCGCTGCTCGAATGGCAGCAAAGCCTCTCCGAGGGCAGCGCGGCGGATGAAGCCGACGATACTGGCAGCGATTTCCTGGTTCGTCTGGTTGCGCCAGGCGCTTTGCAGGTTCACCTCGCTGTAGCCATGCCCGTCGAGCAGCAGGCGCACTTCGCGCAGTTGTTCACGAGTCAGGTCTTGCGGGCGGTTGATCACTACGCCGAGGGCCACCGACTGGTTCAACTGATTTTTGATGAAGTCGTTGAAGCTTTCCAGATAGTCCGCAGGCTTTTGGTAACTGCCGTAGTTTTGCTCACGGACCATCAGTTCGTCCGTGTGAGTGGAGATCACCGGATAGTTCAGCGATCCCAACAGGGCATTAACTGTGGCGAGCTGATCGAGCAGTTGGGCATGCTGTTGGATGAACTGGGCAGCTTGCTGTGGGCCGAGCTGGTGCAGGTGCTGATGCAGTTTGTCCGGGGCTATGCCCCAGGTGTTTTCCAGTTCGGCGAGCTTGGCCTTTAGGGTTGGCTTTTGCTCGGCCTTATGGCTGGCCTTACGCAGGATGCGCATGACCCGCTGGCTAAACTGGTCCAGGACGTCGTGGGCATGGCTAGTGTCCGGCTGGTTACCAGGAGCATCGAGGCTGGCTGGGTTAGTTAGCTCGCTGACCAGCTGTTCGAGGCTGATGTTCGGGTCTTTCACCAGCGGCTTCATTGTATCTACTGGTTCGAGGGCAGCGTACAGGTCAACTGGGTCATAGATCCTGAATACCGTCTTGCCGATTCCATCGCAGCGGCGAGTCGCGCGGCCCTTCATCTGTTCGTAGAGGATGCGCGAACGCACCCGGCGCATGAACACCAAGTGGCAAATGCGCGGTACGTCGATACCGGTGGTCAACAGGTCGACCGTGATGGCAATGCTCGGGTAGCGCTCGTTCTTGTACTGGCGGATCAGTTGTTTGACCTTGTCACTTTGCCCGGTGATGATCTGTACAGCCGCCTGGTTGTAATCCTCGCCGTGAACGTACTTGAAGGCTTCGTCGAGAAGGTTTTTGACCCGCTCGGCATGGGCTTGGTTAACGCAAAAGATCATCGTTTTTTCGTCGCCCAACGGGTCGAGCTCTTGTGCCAGTTGCTCGCAGATGACCTTGTCGAAACCGGGCGTAATCACGCGGCGATTGAAAGACTCGATTTCGAAGTCGAGTTCGTCCTCGAGTTCGGCGACATCCACCTCGCCGGTGCTCGTATCGATGACGCTGACGCTCTCGCCCTTGCCAAAGTGGATGCCATTATCGCTCAGCAGGGTCTTGTAGCGGATTGGCGGTTCATGATCGATCAGCCAGTCGTCAGCTACGGCCTCACGGTAGCTATAGGTGAATATCGGGGCACCGAAGACCTCGCTGGTGTGCTTGGCTGGCGTGGCTGTGAGGCCGATGCGGCAGGCGTCAAAGTAATCGAGCACGCGCCGATACTGCGACAAGTACTGGTTGAAGTCGCGCACCGCCAGTTCGCCTTCAGTCATTTCCTGGTCGAGGGTGTAACCGCGGTGGGCTTCGTCGACGATGATGCAATCGAAGGCATCGATGGGCGGCGGAGTATCCGACTGGAAGATGCGCTTGACCATGGCCTGTACGGTAGCGACCTGAACCCGTGTTTCTGCTTCGGCAGCCATGTCACCGAGTTCTTTGACGTCGTAAATTTGCGCCAGCGTGTGGTTCTGTTCCAGCGTCGCCTCGTTGAAGGCTTCAATGGCTTGCTCCCCCAGTGCGCTGCGATCAACCAAGAAAAGAATACGGCGAAAGCGCTCTGCCTTCAGCAGGCGGTACATCAAGCCAATGATCGTACGCGTTTTGCCGGTTCCTGTGGCCATGGCCAGCAGGCATTGGCGGCGATTGGCGGCCAGCGCCTGCTCGACGGCGCGTATGCCGTTTTCCTGATAGTCGCGCAGCTTGAGGTAGGCGAAGCCTTCCTGCTGTAGCTTCGCCTCGGCGTCTTCACGGCTGCGCTTGAGCAGGTCGAGCAGGCCGTCTGGTGTGTGGAAGTCCTGCAACGGCCGGCGCAGATTGGCCGGGTTGCGCAAGTCGCGAAACCAGATGCCGGACAGCTCGGCGAGTTGCTTAATGAAGGGGCGACCATTGCAGGCGAAGGCGAACGGGACCTTGAAGTGGCTGCCCTGGCCGTCGGCCCACCCCACGCTCTGCCCGGCCGGTTGCAGATCGTTAGTCACGATCAACTGGCGTGAATAGCGCTCGGCTTGGGGAATGCGGTCGGCTATGTTGACGCGCTTGCGTTTGGCTTCGACGATGGCGACAGGCATGAGGCCGGCAAACAGCACGTAATCAGCGTTCTCTTTCGCCTTGCTGGTTGGCCATTCGGCGATGGCCTTGTTTTTGCCCTTCTCGGGCCGAGCGCCGTTGCTGTAGGTAAGGTCGAGCGAATCGGCCTCCCAGCCCGCATCGTTCAACTGTTGATCGATGAGAATGCGGGTGAGGTCTTCGTTGAGATCGAACTGGCTGCTCGCCTGCTGGGTTTTGCGCGTGACCTGTTGGGCAGCTTGGGGCTGATCCTCAAGTTGTTGCTGCAGCACTTTCAGCCGCGCTTCGAAATCGGCTCGGGCCTTGGATAGCTCTGCCTCGCGCTCCAGAGCAATCTGCTCGTAGATGCGCGCTTCCTCGTTCATTTGTCCGGCGAGACTGGCTTGCTCTTGCTTTTCTTGCGCCAATAGCTCGGCTAACTGGTGGTTGCTCTCAAGTTGCTGACGGCTGTCGCCCAGCTCTGCACGTAGTTTTTCGATCTGTCCCTGCAGCTCACGCAGAGGCTCACTCGGATCGACCGGAACCGTGAAAGGCCCGGGCTTGAAGGCGCTGCCGCCCTTGCCGAATGACTGGTGGTACCAGATCGCCAAGGCGCGGGCGACCCTCAGCCCATCCAGTGCTTCGCGATGCAGGGTGCGGAATTCGTGGGTAGCCTTGTTGCCTTCGACTCGCAGCGTATGGAACAGGTTACGGATGTTGCCGTCGAGCTTGATTTCACGACTCAGGCGGTACAGCAGGTCAGCTTGGGACGTGGTGGCATCGAACTCAATGCCTGCTCTTACCGCCAGATCCTGGGCGAGCGCTTCGCCCAATTGACGCAGTTTGATCAGCGTCGTGTTGGGGTCACTGGAAAAAACTCGCTCGGCCATATTGGCAAGTTGAAAAAAGACCGAATCGTGTTCTTTGAAGAAGGCGAAGTTGCTGCTCTCTGCCATGTTCCATCCTTGAGTGAGTCACCGGTCATCCCGAGAGTGCCGACGCAATGAGGGCATAATGCCATGCGAAGCGTGGTGCGTGCATTACAGTGTGTGCTTACGAACGCTTAGAAAAACAGCCCCGTGTGGTGACAGGGCGCTTCTACATTTTATGCGACTGTGTCGATAACCATCACAGATCGTAGGTAAGCGCGCAAAGCTAATCCCCGGCGTACCCTTCAACCTCGCAAGGCTCCCAATAAAACGTAAACAGCACCAACTGCTCTACCGGCTCATAAAACATCATGATCAGATCCGCCCCCCAGCTCTGATAATGATAGGCGGGCACGCTCGCCACGTGATGAAACAGATGGCCAGCGGGGCTGCGCGGGTATCCGGCTGTAACTCCGTGTTCCTCGCTTTCCACATAACCAAGCGAAAGACTGGAAGTCGGAAATTTCGAGTAGTCCGCAACTCCGCCAATCTGCTCGACAAACGTCATCTGTTCAACGTCGTACAGGGGGACACTTTCGGCTAGCGCTGATGGGGAGAACAGGCGACCCGAGTTCCGATAAAGCTTTTTGGCCGCTTCATAGGCTGTTTTCTGATCCGCATACATTCTCTGCAAACTCAATCGCGCGTCCTCATACGGGTCGGCCAAATCCTGGTTGCCCGGATGAAGGAAGAAATAGCGCGGGTCGCCCATCAGGCGATACTGCCCTTGCTCGACCTTGAAACCAATCCAGTTGGTATGCACGAGCGGAGAATGCCACCAGGTCTCTTCGGTCGCTTGCCCCACAAATTGGTGTTCTGTCGGCTCCATGGGCCCCAGCATGGTCAGATGCCCGGACCATTCGGGATTGACCATACTGAGGTCGATGCCAAAGAACGGTTGCAAGTGATCGATGAGCTCCGCATGTTCGGGCACGAAAACTGTTTCGGGGTCCGGGAACGGGTACAGCCCATACGGCACCTCGGTGTAATCCGGCCAACGCCGCTCAAGCTCACGAAGCACATCTGTGGCCTCAGAGTCTTTGTGCAATCCTTTCCTGTAGTCGCTCACCAGGGATTGTGCCACAGCAAAATGCTCCGAACTAAGCTGCCCCAGATCATCCGCGGACACCACATGTCTGTAAGGGGCTCGCATCGACCGCACGATCGATCGTACACATTTCGCGGAGGCACTGTGGTCGTTGACGAGCACGTCCTTGTATCTGAGAAAGGCGGATTCGCTCATGTTTTGTCGTCCTTACTACATGTCCGTGAGTGCCCCCCATATTTTTGCCGGAGAGAATTTTTCTGAGCCTCATAACCTGTTCCAATTGTTTACCTGTATGAACAGACAACATGGACGGGCCCGGCCCTTTTGCTTAGGGTATGGCCATTCGATACTACCTGCAAGGCAGCCGGCATGAAGCATGAACAGTTTTTGCTCCAACCTGAAGTCGAGGCTTTTGTTGAATGGCTGGCGACGAATTTGCCAACCCTGACGTTCAAGCTTCGTTTCAAATCCAGCAAATTTGTACCGGGCGGTTTGCAGGAGGATGTTCGCGGTTTCGAGCAGGTGCTGGCACATTATCGTTGGAAGGCCAGTTGGCTGGATAGCAATCAGACATCGGTGGACTCGCAAACCTGGGCGCAAACGCAACGCTCTCTCGGTCAGCTTCGTGAGTGGCTCAAGAGTGCAGTCGAGCGGGGCGATGAGCCGCAAGCGCTGCAGGCGTGTTTGCAGATTCTTCGCTGGGGAGGCGTGCGCGGCGCCATTCCGTTTTTGCATCGTCTGGCCGACCAGGGTGAGTTGTCCGCTTATCTGCGAAAAATGGCCGGGCTCATGGCGCTGGATGGCGACAATGACCTGGATGAGCTTGACGCGAACAGCGTTGAGCGTTTCGACGCTGGTCTGACCAAGATTCACGCACTGCTCGATGCGTCGGGTTCGCCGATTTATGACAGCCGCGTCGGTGCTGCCATGGGCATGCTCTATTCGTTGTTTCGTGAGCAATGGACGGGGGGGGGGCAAACCGTTGTTGTCGTTCCCGTCCGGTGGCGCGCGTGGCAGCCAGATCCGCAATCCCGGAGCGTTTACCAACGGCTTGGCGGCGCCGCAGTTTTCTTCGATTCGCTATGAGGCATGGGCTCGCTGCCAGGTGCGCCTGGGGTGGATCATCCGTGCCCTGCTTGAGCGTACCGAGTGGTTCACCGACCAAGGCACGCTGCCTGCGCGGTGCCATGCGTTCGAGGCCAGCCTGTTCATGCTCGGCTATGACCTGCGCTGCTTTGGCGGGGCACTGAAAACTGCCGCGCTCCTGGAGGATGAGGACAAACCCGATCGCGAGAGCACGGGTTGGGTGCCGACGGGGAATACGTTCAATCGGGTGATCGCGGATTATCTGGAGTTCCGCCGCGACGGTGGGCAGCCGGATAAACCCTCATTCGTCGACTGGCAGGTAGCGAAACGTGCTGTGTCCCGCTCGACCGCGCAAGGCAACTGTTTTGCGTTTTCCATGCAGGAGTTCGACCTGTTCAACCGTTCACTCGAAGAGCTGGAGCGGATCGCCGCCGGTGGCGAAGACGGGTTGCGAGCGGCCTTGTCCAGCGAGGTGCTGGAGTCCTTCATCCTGGGGGAGGAGCGGGTCAGCGTGTGCCTGGTGGATGTATTGATCACGGGGCGGGCGTACCAGCGAGAGGCGACGGGCGGGGCGCGTGTCGAATCGATCCTGGCCGCTGGCTACGCAGGCACTCCCAATTCCGCCAATACGCTCATGGCCTTGGGTCGCAACGTCGGCAAGCACTTTGGGCTGCTCGACGCCGAGTATTTGCCAACGCCGCTGTTCGAGCAGTTCTTTGGCGAGTGCTCGCTGGAGGCCTGAGCCTCACATTCACTTCGATTACCGTGCAGCGGTCCCGGGCACATCACAGGATTAGTCTCGACCATGCAACTGCGCAATGGCACACGTCTTTATTCCGCCTCGGACCTCTGCGGTTTTCTTGAGTGTCAGCACCTCACGGCGCTGGATCTTGAGCACCTGCTCAACCCGATGGCAAAGACGCCGTCGAGTGAACAGAATCGCTTGATTCAGGACAAGGGCCTGGCCCACGAGGCGGCTTATTTGCAGCGCCTCAAAAGCCAATATGCGAATGTCGTCGACATTGCCGAGGGCGACCCGAGTTTTGCGCGCCGCGTCGAGCTGACGATTCTGGCGATGCAAGCGGGTGCAGACATTATTTTCCAGGCATCGCTGCAGGACGGTTCCCTGATTGGCCATGCCGATTTTTTGCGCAAAGTGCCGCGAGCGTCGGCACTGGGTGAGCACAGCTATGAAGTGATCGACACCAAGCTGGCGAAAACCGCCAAGGCCAAGTTCTTGGTGCAGACGGCACTGTATTCGCGCCTGTTGGTGCCGATCCAGGGTGTGCAGCCGCATTACATGTACGTGGTGCTCGGTGATGCGGCGCGCACGGAGCAGGCCTTTCGCGTGGCGGACTACGCCGACTATCTGGAACATGTGCTACAGAGTTTCAACGCCTTCACAAGTCTTGCCGAGCCGCCCGCCACTTACCCAGACCCCTGTGGGCATTGCGGGTTCTGTAGTTGGCGCGAGCGCTGTGACGAGCAACGCCGGCAAGACGATCACCTCTCGGCGGTCGCAGGTATCAGCCGCTCGCAGATCAATAAACTGCACCACGCTGGCGTAACTACGCTGCGCCAATTGGCCCAAAGTCCGGACACCTTGCGTGTCGCCAACTTGCAGGGGGAGTCGTTGAGCAAGTTGCGTCATCAGGCGCGTATGCAGCTGCAGGGGCGCTCCAGTGATCGACCTCTGTTCGAGCTGCTGCCGGCAGCCGGCGCGCACCGGGGTTTCAATCGGATGCCGTCAGCAGTCGAGGGCGATCTGTTCTTTGACATGGAAGGCAATCCGCTGGAAGAGGGCGGCCTTGAGTACTTGTTCGGGCTCTACATCAATGAGGGTGGCAAGCAAACTTTCAAAGCCTTCTGGGCGCATAGCCGCGCGGAAGAGCGAATCGCTTTCGAGCAATTCATCGACTGGGTGACCGCCCATCTCAAGCGTTACCCCGACGCGCATATCTACCACTACGCCAGCTATGAAGAGACGGCGATCAAGCGCCTGATGAGCCAGTACGGTACCCGCGAGGCACAAGTGGACGGCTTGCTGCGCAACGGCAAATTGATCGACCTTTACAAGGTGGTGCGTGAAGCGATCCGGGTGTCGGAGCCCAGTTATTCGATCAAGAACATCGAGCACTTTTACATGGCTCAGCGCGAGGGCGATGTGACCAATGCCGGCGCCAGCATCGTGTTTTATGAGCAGTGGAAGGAGACCGGCAAGTCGGCATTGCTTGAGCAGATCGAGCGCTACAACGAAGACGACGTGAAATCCACTTTTCTCCTGCGTGACTGGCTGCTGGGCATCAAACCGGCAGATGCTGGCGGGTTTTGCCTACCTGAGCCCGTCACCGTGACCTCCAGCGCCGAACCCACTGATGTGGAGATTCGGCTGGAAAGCTATCGCCAGCGGCTGCTCGATGAAGCGCACGCCGAGGACCCGGTGCGCGTGCTGACCTTCCAGCTGCTCGACTTCCATCGTCGCGCCGACAAGCCGACTTGGTGGCAAATGTTCAGTCGCCGCGATATGACTTCCGAGGAACTGCTGGAAGATATGGAGAGCCTCGCGGGTTTGCAGCGCACGTCGACACCGCGTGAACCGATCAAGCGGTCGTTCTTGTACGAGTACCGTTTTGAGCCGCAGGAGACCAAGTTGCGGACGGGCTCGAGAGGCCTAGTCGCCGAGACCCAGGCCAGCATCGAATTGCATCACCTGGACTTCGACCTGGGGCTGGCGACCTTCAAGGCTACGGAAGAAAAGGCTCCGCCTGAATATTTCGACATGATCCCCGACCGGCCAATCCCGACGGATCCGCTGCGCGACGCGTTGTTGCGTTATGCCGACAGCGTGCTGGCCGGCGGACAACGTTTCCAGGCCGTGACCGACTTCCTGCATCGACGTGCTCCACGGGTGAACGGCGTGGCGCCGGGAGCGCCGCTGCTCGACCCAGGCCTGCCACCGTTGGACGCCATCAAGCAAGTGGTGGGCAATCTGGACCAGAGCGTGCTTTTTATTCAGGGCCCGCCAGGCACCGGCAAGACTTACACCGGCTCGCACGTCATTGTCGATTTGCTCAAGGCGGGCAAGCGCATCGGCGTCACGTCCAACTCGCACCACGCCATTAATAACCTGCTGGCGGCGGTGGAAGCGCGAGCGCTGGAAGAGGGCGTCACGTTCAGCGGCTTGAAAAAGTCTGCGGACGGGGACGGCAATGAATTCGAAGGCCGCTGCATTCGCTCCATCGAAAACAAAAAGGCATTTCTCGCTGCATGCGGGCCTTCGATTGGCTTGACCGCCGGTACGGTCTGGATACTGGCGAACGAGGCGTTTACCGAAGAGTTGGACTACCTGTTCATCGACGAAGCCGGGCAGGTGAGTGTCGCAAACCTGGTCGCCATGGGCATGGCGGCGCGCAACATCGTGTTGATGGGGGATCAGATGCAATTGTCGCAGCCGGTGCAGGGTGTGCACCCGGGACGCTCCGGGGACTCCATACTCGACTACCTGCTGGACGGCACGCCCACCATTGCGGCGGATCGTGGCGTGTTCCTGGCAACCACCTGGCGAATGCACCCGGATGTGTGCTCGTTCATTTCCCAGGCGGTTTACGAAGGGCAGCTGTGTTCGGCGCCCGGCACCGAGCGACAGGTCCTGCTGCTGGACGGTCAACGTCCGCAGATACCCGCCAGCGGGCTGATGTTCTGCCCTGTTCAGCACGACGGCAACAGCCAGAGTTCGAACGAGGAGGCCACGCAGGTCAAAGCGCTTTACGCCTACTTTTTAGAGCAACGGTTTATCGACAGCGAGGGTGAGGAGCACGCGATCAGTATCGAAAACATATTGGTCGTGGCGCCGTATAACTTGCAGGTTCAAGTGCTCAAACATGCACTTCCCGCAGGTGCCCGGGTAGGTACCGTGGATAAATTTCAGGGGCAGGAAGCAGAGATTGTCATCGTATCAATGGCGACTTCCAACGAAAACTACCTGCCGCGTGACATCGGTTTTCTGTACTCGAAGAACCGCTTGAACGTGGCGGTCAGTCGCGCCAAATCCCTCTCCTGCATCGTTGCCAGCCCGGACCTTACCGCTGTCCGCTGCGTGACACCCCACGAGATGAGCCTGGTAAACGGTTTGTGCATGGCCGTCAGACACGGTGCGGTAGAAAGCCATGCTTGAGCACATGGAAGACAGAGCCGAGCTTGGCCTGAACGATTGGCACCTGTGTGTATTGCTCGACGTTATAGCGCCGCTCGATCCTGTGGGCATGAATCAGCGTGATCTGGCCGGCGATACGCCGCTGGACATGGCCTACCGCCTGAGCCGCCGGGAACGGATGGACACGCTTGAGTCACTGGGTGCGTTTGGCGATCGGCAGTTTCGCGATTGGCCCGGTTTGGGCACTTTCATGCCCCACGACAAGTACATTCACCAACCTGCCCGATACGGCAATGTCAAAATCCTGCACGCGCGTCACCAGCTCGGCGGCAGCCTCAACGACCGTGACGTGCTGGGCAATACGCCGCTGCATCTGCTGGTGACCCATGGGCACTTGAAGGCCGCCCGGTATTTCATCACTCACTACGCCAGATACGGCCTTGATCTGTACGCGAAGAACAGCGACGGCAATACCCCACGAAATATTGCCCAGCTCCAGGGCGAACACGCGCTGGCGCAAGCGCTACTCAACGCTGAGGTCGACAACAGTGTGCGAGCGCTGCGCGTCTGGCGAGAAATGGGTCTTAATCATGCAGGAGCCATGGACGCAGCTCCTTGATATTGCTGACCACGATCTGCTGGGCTTCGGGGTTGGTTGCCTGGTTTCTCGGGTCGACCTGATAGCGTCGCAATACGTACTTCACCAATGCCTTGCGACTGGGGACGACCAGTTGGCCATCCGTCATGCCGAAGTCGGTTTCGATGATGGCTTGCTGCGCGGCGTTCAAGCGGCCATCGGGGGTGAAGATGATCGGCACTTCGGTGTTCCACTCTTCATCCAGCTCGCGGGTGTCCTGCGACTCATCGAGCAGATCCGGTTCGCCGCGCAGGCGGCTGAGTACAAAGTCGCGGTACTGGCGGTTTTTCTCGCAATACGCGCGCACATGCCAACGCATGCCGGTGTAGACCAGAGTGTGAGGGGCAATCAGGCGGATTTCCACGTTTGGCGTGTTGAGCGATACGTATTCGGTTTCCAGGCGCAGACCATCGCGGCAAGCCTTGAGTAATGGACGCAGAACCTCCGGCCGGATCGGACGATCCGGGACTTCCAGTACCTTGGTATGGGCGTAGGCCAGGGCGAGCCCATCGATGTGCAGAGCGCGTTCGTTGTTCTGGTAAAGCAGATGCAAGTAGGCGCTGGCGCTGTCGTCGATAAACAGCGGCGAGAACGTCTTGCTGGGGACGTAGCCTTTTATTTTTTTGTCATATGTAAGGTTTTTAGGCGCATGTTCCGTGATGTACGTGTTGATGTCCTTGGACGCCTGCTGACGGCTGATGCCGAAGCTCTGGATCAGGTGTCCCGTGGTCAACCGGCCCTCCCACCAGGCAACGGTCTCGATCAAACGATAGCGAAGTGCCAGATCCCAGCGAACCTGCTCGATGGATTGCTTGCGTTTCATACCCTCTCCATGTGCGCGAATACTTTACCTGTATAAGTCTACATTCTAGACCTGTCGCTTAGTACTACATATCGTGTGTCTGGCATTCGAGATGAATTGAAGTCACGGAAGGAAGTGGACATGAGTATGTCGGAAATGGTTTCGACAGGGGCGTTTGTGATGATGGTGGCAATCCTGCTGGTGTTACTGCATCAGTGCCTGAGATTGCGTGAACTCTGGCATATGGCTCTGGGCTGCCAAAAAAATGCACGCACAGCGCAGATCTCTGAAGTGGAAAACCGCGAACTGCGTTCGGCGTTGCGGGCCGAGAAAGAGCACGTTCAGCAGTTGCAAAGAAAGTTGGTGATTTTGCAGGAATTGATCCCGGCAGAGGGATGAGGAAAGGACATGAACAGACTTGAACGGATCAAGGGTTGCCTGCTCGGCGGCGCAGTCGGTGATGCGCTGGGCGCCCCGGTGGAGTTTCTCGAGTGGTCTGCAATTGAAGCCAGGTTCGGTCCACAAGGTATCGTTGATTTTGCTCCGGCATTCGATACCCTCGGCGCCATCACTGACGATACGCAGATGATGCTTTTCACGGCAGAAGGTTTGCTGCGAGCCTATGTGTGCGGCAGCGCTCGAGGGGCTTGCCACGTCCCCAGCATCATTCATCATGCATTGCTGCGCTGGCTGATAACCCAGGACTACCCTGCGGCAATGCCGATCGATGTGGACGGCTGGCTGATCAAGCAATCGCAGCTCTGGTCTCGGCGCGCCCCTGGCACGACTTGCCTGGGTGCACTCAAGGCCAGTCCGCGGCTGGGCGCAGTTGCCGAGAACAACAGCAAAGGCTGTGGCGCCTTGATGCGCGTTGCACCATGCGCTTTTTTTGCCAACGCCTTTGACTACGCTGCCCAGTCGGGGCGCCTGACTCACGGACATCCTACGGGTTATCTGGCAGCCGGGTTGTTTGCCGATATTCTCCAGCGCATTGTCGATCGGCAAGACAGCCTGGAGCATGCGGTTACTCAGAGCCTGGCCAAATATGGACAGACGCCGGGTATGGAAGAAACACGCAGTCTCATTGAGCGTGTACTTTTCTTCTTTTACGAGGGCTATCAGCCGACGCCTCAACGGATAGGCGAGCTCGGTGGTGGATGGGTCGCCGAAGAAACGCTGGCTATCGGATTGTGGTGCGCCCTGGCAGCGCCTTCGCTTGAAGAAGGCGTGATCATGGCAGTGAATCACAGTGGCGATAGCGACAGTACCGGGCTCATCACCGGGCATTTGTTGGGTGCTCAGTATGGTGCTGCGGCTATTCCTGCTCGGTGGTTTGAGCCATTGGAGTTACGTGAAGTCATCGTGCAAGTTGCCGAGGATATAGAGCGTATTCCGCAGGAGTACTGTGGGTATGGCGGAGAGTTTGATCAGCGGATCGAGCAGGCATATCCCGCTTGCTGAGCGTGCTGAAGGAAATGACCATGTATAAATGTTCAGGAGAGCCGCAATGCCAATCAAACCCAAACCTTTCACTTTTGTGTGTGATGAGTGTGGTTGGAAAAAAACTGTAGCACCCCGAAGCGATGCATTGGGGCCCGGTGACTGGTTTGCTCGCTGCCCCAAATGCGGTAGCGAGGCGTTGAGCCATCGGCCAGCGGACGTTATCGATCGGACAGTGGCTGAATGGCTGGCTCGGCTGCGACGCTTATGAGTGCTCGTTGTGACGCGTAGTGATGTCATACGCTGCAGTCGAGTGTGTATCGCCTGCAACCTTCTCAGGTCGCTGGCGAAGCGCTCATGTTGCTGCGTGCGGATTGCGGATCGCCAGGGTGACATGCACATCATCCACAAGGCGAACTTCACCGTGCAGTAGACTGCCCTTGACCAGCACCTGCGGGTCGATTCGCAGGCCTGCGCGAATCATGCTGAAGCTCAGGCCAGTGGTGGCAATCGCGCTGCCGAACTCCACGATGATCTTTTTCACATCGAGCTTGATCGCCAGCACCCGAATCTCGAACTGCTCGCCAATGACTAGCGGACGATTGAGCCATGAGCGGCGAAATCGGTAGATCAGTTCGTGGCCGCGTTGTACCTCTTCGTCTTCGGCTACACCACCGACGATGCGGGTTATCGTTTCAAGCATCTCCTGCTTGAGTTCACCGAAGGCGCCGACCATTTCGTTGAGTCGGCGCTGGTCATTGCGTAAGCGTTCGATCTGCTGCTTTAGCGTTGCACGCCGTTTCTCAGCCAAATTTTCGGCGATAGGCAAGAGCTCGTTCAAGGCAGCCAGTAGCTCACGGTTATTGGCCACAGCATTACTGTTGTGGGCGACGATGGCGTCCATTACTCGTGCGCAGGCCAAACGCTTCTGGGTGCGCTTGCGCTGGTTATTGAGCGTATCCAGCCAGGCGCGTACGTCATCGCCGGCAACGTGCTGACCCGTGAGATCACCCAGTGGGGCGGCCCAGGCCATCAGCCCGGCTCGGATGATGCCAGCCTCGTCGAGTGCCTGCGCTGTGCTGTTGAGGATCACCTGGATGCGTGAACGACCGACCAGATCCGCTTGGGTGACGACGAAGAAGATGGGTTTTGGGTGGTTGAGGGTCCGCAGAAACTCCAGGTCATCACGGCGGATGGAGCCATTCT
Source organism: Pseudomonas rhizophila (assembly GCF_003033885.1). Classification (NCBI taxonomy): domain Bacteria; kingdom Pseudomonadati; phylum Pseudomonadota; class Gammaproteobacteria; order Pseudomonadales; family Pseudomonadaceae; genus Pseudomonas; species Pseudomonas rhizophila. The sequence continues at coordinate 1,717,452 of NZ_CP024081.1, forward strand.
TGGCACTGAGCAGCCAGATCACGTGGTCGGCGTCGGCCAGTTGGCGCTGGGCGATCCGTGCATCGCTATGCATGGCGTCGTTGCGGTCAGCCTTGCTGTAGCCGGGCGTGTCGAGGAATGCGAGGCGCTGCCACAGGCCGGGCAAATGGATCATCAGCAGGCGCAGGACATGAGCGAAACCAACCTCCACGCCGAGCGTTTCCTGGTAATGCTTCTGGAAGGCATGGGTGATTGCCTGCAGAGCGCTGCGATCCAGCGCGACCTCCTGGGTGAAGCTGTTCAGCGCAATGATTTCCTCACGCTCACCCTGCACGATGTAACTGGGAATCGCGGTGGTGGGCTCAAGCGATTCAGGTAGCACATCGACACAGAGCAGACTGTTGAGAAAGCGTGACTTGCCCGCACTGAAGCCGCCGCCGACACCAATTACTGTCTTGTTGGCCAGGTCGGGGAAAGCAACCAGGTCCTCCAGCGACTGCTCAAGCGCCACCAACTCGCGATAGGCTTGTGCCTCGGCCGGATAGTCGTCGCGTGCGGCGAGATTGACGAAGCTCTGGTGGATCAGTTGGTGCAAACGGTGTAACTGCCGACGATGTTCGCTGTGGATCACGCCCTGAGGCTGGGCGATCAGTCGGGTGATAAGTTGGAGGCCCAGTGCCGAATCTGCCAGATAAGGGTTGGCAGTTTCGGCTTCGGCGGCCTCCAGTTCTTCGAGGGAGAAGCTGAAATCAAGGGACATTTAGAATTCTTCTGTTTGCAGGCCACTGTCTCGTGTTGGCTGATATTTCATCGCGGTATCAGGCGCTCGGCACTTCACCATCACAGCGCCGCCAGTGCTTTTGCTACCGCCTGGCGGGCTGCAGTGATCTGCTGGATGCTCTGCTCCTTGTTGGCGATGTCTTCTCGCAAGTGGGTCAGGCTCTGCTGGATGTCGCGGCTCATGTTTTCGACAAAGGTCTGGCCGGTGCTGCCCAGGCTGTTTTCGATAGCCTCCACCTTGCCCTTCACTTCGCCTTCCAGGTCGCGAATGATCGCGGCCACAGCTTCGCGTTGGGCCTCCTTGAGGCCGTTGATCTGGCTCTCTGAAACCCGTTCGCTGCCAAACGATTTAATGATGCTGATGCTGTAGTCCTTGTCGCCGAAGCTAACATTCGGAATGGTGATGCGGCGCAGGCTCTTGTTGACCTCTGCCAGCATCAGTTCTGCATCGAAGTCGGCGCTGCCGGTGTCGAACAGTGACATCGCCGCGACACCCACTTTTCGGCGCAGCTCATCGAGATCGACGCAGCCGATGATTGCCTTCTGCAGAGCCTTGGTGGTCTGCAAGGCGAAAACCTGGACCTGTTCGATGGCATCCTGGGCGCTGGCGTAGGTGGTGACCACGTCGCGGTAGCGCGTTTCCCAGTCATGGCCGAAAAAACCGCCGAACCACGAAGTGTCGACCTGATAACTCTCTGTGGTTGTCTCTCGAACAACCTGTATTCGTGAATATTTCTGTGCCTGCTCGCGAATGTCTGTCTTCAACAGCGCGAACTGCTGGCTGGCTTTGACCAACTGCTCGTCAAACACGCCTTCCAGGCGCGCCTTGCCGCCTTTCATACGCCTGAGCATGTCCTGCTCGATTCTCTCCAACTCCCCGATGTCGCCGTTGCGAACCTGTTCGCTACGCGCCTGCAGGCTGAGCTCAATCTGTTGCAGGCGTTCACGTGTTCCGTTGTGCACGCCTTCGATCAGATGCTGTTCCTTGCTGGCGATCAGGTGCTGCTTGTATTCGCGCTGGGCGAGGATCTCGTCGCGTAGCGCCGTAATGTTGGAGAGTTGCCGCAGGCTGTTCGGTTCAAAGGCAAAACCGGTGGCGGTGCATAGCTGATCGAGTTGTTCGCGGTCTTCTTCGGACAGGGAGTTGAAGTGCTCGGCGACCAGCCACGCCCAGCTGGAAATGAATCGTGGCGCGGATTTTTTGACAGCGCTGAGGATGCGCCGGGTCTTGTTGTCCTGGCCGGGCTGGTTGATCTGCGCCTCCAGCGTCAGGCTGGCCTGATCCGTCATTTTCTTGTCCAGCAGCTGCAGCATCGCACCGGTTCGTACAGCAGAACGTTTCTCGGCGGGTGCCCGTTCGGCGAGCTTGCTGGCTGTGATGGCTATGCCACGATCCTGGCGCAGGGCGAGATCGCGCTGCGAACCGACCAGGAACACCGCCTTTTCGTCGATACCCGCTTCGGGTAGTTGCTCGCGCAGCACCGCCATGTCGGAGGAGGTGAGGAACTGGCTGACTGCCGAGAGCAGAAAGATCACGTCGCACTGGCCAAGGAAGCTACGGGTGATTTGGCCACGGGAAACCACCGGGTCGTTGAAACCGGGGGTATCGATTATTTCTAGGCCCTGCAGGCGCTTGTCGTCGACATGCAACACGGACATCTTGGTGATGGCGGTGAAGCGTCCGCCGCTGCCAACATATTCCTGCAGTGCATAGGCCAGGTTTTCTGCGCCACCAGCGACGTCCAGTACCTCGGTTTTACCCAGGTAGTCGTGTACGTCGAGGCCCTTCCTGCGTGTCATTTCCACCAGCTCTTGCGAGGAGCGGATGGCTTCGGGAACGTGGCGATCGATCTCCTCCGCTGTGCGCGCGCGAGGTGTCGCGAGAACTTTGGCGAAAGGGCTGTCGCTCTTCGGCGGCTCCCTCAGCTTGCGCTCTGCTTCGGCATAGGCCTTGGGGTACTCGTTGGCGCGTTGTTCGATGTCGGCCCAGTCGTCGGCGCTGTAGAACACCACTTCAGCCTTGGCCTTGGGGGCGTAGACAATCTTGGTCAAAGCAGCGGTCATCGGCGTGTCAGCCTTGGGCAGCAGGTCGCGGCCGAAAAAGGCAGCATTGAGGAACGAAGACTTACCGGCCTTCATCTGGCCAACGACAGCGATGCGCAGGTCGCGACCGCTCTCGCGCGCAGCGTGGAGATTGACTTCAAGCCCGTCGAGCAAGGTTTTCAGACTACTGAGTTGTTCGGCGTCAATAACAGTGGCATGCGGGGTTAGCGAAGCCAGGGTGAAAGTTTTGGCGGTCATAGCGAATTTTTCCCGAGAATTTTTTGCCAAGTCGCAAATGTGCCAGGCGACCAAAAGGGGCCAATTGCTTGTTGTTTCTTGAGCAGTGAAGATGCTTTGGCATGATCTTGTGCAGCCGCCTTCTCCAGCCAGCTGATAGCGTGAGCGGAGTTTTTTCTCAGTCCTTCGCCGTTTAAGTAGCGACGGCCAAGTTCAAATTGGGCATCGGCATGCCCTGCCTCGGCCGCTGTGCGGTAAGCCACAATGGCTTTTTCCAGGTCCTGGGAAACACCCAGGCCTTTTTCGTAAAGTACCCCTAAAGCGTATTGCCCGGCGGGGCTGCCATTTTTGGCTGATCGTGTGATCACGTAGAAGCGGGCTTCCTCGTGACCTTGCCTGGCTGCTTTTTCAAACCAATACAGTGCCTGCTCGTCGTCTTTGGCAATCCCTTCTCCCCTGGTCAGGCAAATGCCCAGGTTGTATTGAGCCTCGGCGTGTCCTTGCTCCGCGGCCTGGAGGTAACAGGCGATGGCGCTTTGCAGATTTTCTGGAACGCCTACACCGTTCTCGTAGCAGACGCCTAGGTAGAACTGGGCCTGCACATGACCCTGGTGTTTGGCCTTGCGGTACCACTGCGCCGCAAGGCGTTCGTCTACGCACACGCCTTGCCCAAGCTCGTGATAGATGCCGAGTTGAAACTGGGCAGCGGCGTTCCCCTGTTCTGCGGCGTGCTGGAAGAAGACAGCCGCTGAGTCGTAATCGCCTTCCTCATGAAGTGCCAAGCCCTTGCCGTAGAGCTCTTCGATGGAAAGCGCATCAATGGCCAGGTCACCGATGATCTGCGCGATGATTTCCTGCATTTCGTTCTTTAAAACGGTGAAGGCGTCGACAAGTTCGGCAAAGACTTTCTGCCGGGTACGTTGCTCCTGGAGCAGTTCCTGTAGCGTTGCCTGTTCACTTTGAGGCAGTTTTTCCTGAAGTGGCAGAAGGGTATTGAACAGCGATAATTTTCGGCGGCTGTTGGACAGGTTTTCCCGGTTGTGCTGGATATAACCGTCTAGGACACGTTCGCAAGTGCGCCTGTGGTGGGTGTACTTGGGAGCCTCGTCCAGCGTTTGGAGCCACACGCGAATATCGTCACCAGCAATCAACGCTCCCTGTTCGGCTCCCAGCGGTGCTGCCCAGGCCATCAGTCCGGCGCAAGGAATGCCCGAAGCCTCGATCGCCTCTGCGGTGCTGTGCAGGATGGCGTCGATAGAGGAGCGGCCGACCAGATCGGCCTGAGTGACGACGAAGAAAATCGGTCCGGGATGATCGAGACTGCGCAAAAATGCCAGATCGTCCTGGCGAATCGAACCGTTCCTGGCGCTGAGCAGCCACATCACATGATCGGCTTCGGTCAGTTGCTTGAGGGCAATGGTTTCATCGCTGTCAGTGCTACCAAGGGCGTCTACCTTGCTGTAACCAGGCGTATCAAGGAAGGCCAGGTTGCTCCAGGCGAAGCTTGCGCAGTGGAGCATCAACAGCTTGAGCACGTGGGCAAAACCGAACGCCTCGTCGAGACTGTCGCGGTAGTGGCTGGTGAAGGCGTGGGTGATGGCCTGCAGGCCGTCGCGGTCCAGTCGAATCTGCTGGTTGAAGGTGTTCAGCGCAACGATACCGTCTTCGCCACGGGTGATGAAACTGGGAATCGCCGTGGTTGGCTCCAGCGACTCCGGTAGCAGATCGACGCCGAGCAGGGTGTTGAGCAGGCGCGACTTGCCGGCGCTGAAACCACCCCCGACGCCGACCACGGTCTTGTTGGCCAGGTCGGGAAACAGAGCAAGGTTTTCCAGTGACGCTTCCAGCGCCTGCAGCTCGCGCAACGCCTGGGCTTCACCGGGAAAGCTGCCTTTGGACGTAAGCTCGATGAAGCGCTCATTGATCAGTCGGTGCAGCGCGGCGGGCAGTTGCTGCCGTTGCGCCTTGCCCACGTTCGGACGTGGCTGTCCGACCAGGCTGGCAATCAGTTGCAAGCCTTTACCGGGATCTCTCAGGTAAGGGTTGGTGGTGGCCGATTGCGCGGCCTCCAGCTCTTCGAAGGATAAGCTGAAATCAAGCGACATTGGCGCAGGCCTCCGCAGGTCGGGATTGTTGCTGGCGGCTGTGGTCGAGCAGTCGAGCGACGCTGTTCAGCGCCTGTTCGGCCTTGTCCTGGATATGTTGCTTGCGGTCACGGTCTGCTACCAGTTGCTGTTCGATGCGATCGAGGTTCTCCCGTTGCGTCGTCAACTGCGCGGCTAATCTGTCGCACATATCGCCGATGAACTGACGGGCATGCTTGTCGAGTGCATCGGGAATCAAGCCTTGCAACTGGCTGATGACCGTTTCAATCGCCTCATTGGCTTTGCCTTCGGCTTCGCTCTCCTTGTTGCTGCGCGAAGCGAACAGGCCGATCGCACCGCCAACTAGGCCGCCGATCAGGGTGCCAACCACCGGCACTATGGTGCCGATAGCCGCCCCAGCTGCTGCGCCGGCCGCTGAGGCACCCAAACCATAGTCGGCCTCTATTCCCGCCGGGCCGTCGCCGGAGAGTTGCGGCCCCTCAAAGGCGCTGAACTCGATATGACTGCCCAGGCGTTGGCAGGCGTCCATGAGACGCGGGGTCAGGTTCTGCTCAATGGCCAACTGGCAAGCGTTACGTGCATCGGCGGTGAGCAGCGGACCAATGCCTTGGCCAGCCAGCAGCATCTGTTTGTAGGCCTGGCGACGACTGCGCAGGTAACTGTTGACGGTGGCCAGCACCTGATGGCTGATCGCTGCGCGGCAGTCGCGTAGCAGGCTGTCCTGTTCGTTGGCATGGTTTTCTTCGAGTCGGGCCATGCCCTTGTCGAGGATCTTCTGCTGTTCGAGCAGTTGCTCTGCGCTGGTGTCCATCGCCAGTTGCTGGCGAATCAGGCGTTCGGCCTGAACCAACAACGCCTTGATCTGCGCAGCGAAGCGTTCTTGGAACAGGATTGCCTTCTGGGTTTCGAGGCCGGCGAGCAAGTCTTCGAAGCCACTCAGATCGCCCTCACGCGCAGAGCAGCCACGGGTCGGTTGGCTTGAGTCTAGGCCGGCCTGTTCGGCGAGGGAGCGGCGCAGGGGTTCGCGCTGCTGACGGCTGTTCAGTGCCTCCTGGCAGACCAGTAGGGAAAACGTCTGACCCAAGGAGCGCTGGCGATCAATGAAGGCCAGCTCGTCGATACCGACCTGACTGATACGGGTGACGCAGAGGATGCACGACACAGCTTCTCCGATGTATTGCTCTAGCGCACGTTCATGTTGGCCGTTGCTGGAGCCCAGGCCCGGCGTGTCGACCAGCACCAGATCAGGGTGACGGGCGAGGGCAGTGCGGCACAGGTGCAGTTCTACGAACAGGGGTGGCCGGGCGGTAGTGCGCGGATCGTCGAGTAGCGCGGCGTAGGCTGTGAGCGGTTTTTCCTCGCGCCGTACCTGGCCAGTCCCGGCGTCCTCCAGCCAGTGGATCACCAGCTTTTCCGCGCCCGGTTCGGCGTAGTGGAATTCAGTGGCCAGACTGGTGCAGGCGCCGAGGTCGTCCTTCTGAATATCCTCGCCCAGCCAGCAGTTGAGCAGGGTCGACTTACCAGCACTGAACTTGCCGATCAGCGGTACCTTGAGGTGGAAACCGGTGATCTGCTGGCGTAGGGCGTTGATCTCCCCGGCGAAGCTCTTGGGCAGGATGTTTTCCCCCAGCAGGTCGTCAAGCACTTGCAGTTGCCCCAGCCAGTGCTCCTTGTACTGACTCAGGTCGCTGCTGCGTACCACCGAAAATCCGGCGCACTGGAGGTGGTAGAGCAGTTCGGCGAGAAAGTCCCAGGCGGGTAGCGCCGTTGCCGCGCCATACCCCCAGCGTGCCGTTACGCTGTCGGTGTCCGTCGGCGCAGTACCGCCGCGTAAATCAAGCAACCAAAGGGCGGTCGGGTTGAACAGGTTAGCCTGGGGCAGCGCGGCCAGTTGCAGGGTAAGTGCCTGCAGACAGGCCGGTTGCTCGCTCAACTGGGTGCAGAACTCGCCGATCTGCACGGGGTGAGCATGATCCAGCCCGACGAGCAGGCACATTTCTTTGAGGCTGTTCAGCTCGTGGACTGTCCACTGGCCGTCGGTGAGGCGAAAGAAGTCGTTGGCCAGACAGCTGAGACGCAAGGCCGCAGGCAGTTCGCTGAGCGCCTTGCCGTCAAGATGACGCCTATTGGGATGTAGTAGCCAGTCGTGCAAGCGGCTGGTGCGTTCCAGGGCGTCGAGGCGGTTCTCATGTATACTCAGGCGGTCGCGTAGCTTGCAGTAGACTCCGGCCAGCGAGCGGTAGACGCGCCGCAGATCCTGATTATGACGATCTCCCAGTCGCTGGATTTCGGCGAGTGCGCCGTTCAGGCGGTTTTGCAAGGTGCAGGCGAACTCGAGGGTGATTGCACCTTTTTCCTGAACTGCAGCAATCAGGCGCAGGGCGGCGAATTGCGCCTGGGCCACGTCGCGGACATTCTCGGCGGCAATCTGCTGGTTTTTGCCGGTGATAGCGCCCATGAAGCGCGACAGTAATCCCTGCTCACGCAGGTAGGTGGCGCGTCCGCTGACTGGAGAAAGGGTGGCGAGGGCGTCCAGCACCGAGATTTCGACCGCCCGGCGGTTGTTGCTGTTCTGGGCCAGGAAACTGTCGACGGCAGTTTCGAGTTGCTGACGCTCGATGTCAGCCAGCAGCGCAGTGTTGTCCAGAGCCAGGTGCTCGAGTGCGAGAGGCATATCGTCGTCGGCCAGGTCGAGCTTCTGGCTGAAATCGTCGTTGCGAACTTGCCGGTCGAAGTCATGGATATCGTCGACAGCCTTGCTGTGTTTACGGTCCACGTCGTACAGGTTGTCGCTGAGCTTGCGCTCCTGTTCGGCGGCCAGGCGGGCGCGCTCCCACAGGGCTTCGTACTGAGCTTCGTTGTCGAGGAACAACTGCAGGTGGCGGAAGATCTGCAGGCCGTCGGCATAGCCCTGTTCCATGCGCCTTGCGGCTCCTTCGTTGGAAAAGTCGAGGGTGGCGGTGACGCCGCCCAGACTGTTGGCAGGAACGATCGGCAAAATGCGCACCCCGGGATAGTGGCGCGGGTCGATGCTCAGGTCGTCGGGCGACAGATACACCACCACGATGGTGTCGCAGCCGGCCTCGATCAGTGGCCGGATCGGGGTGTTATCAATCTGTTTATGCGGCAAGCCCCAGTAAAAGCCGCCATCGGTATAAATGCCGTCGTCAATGGCGACCTCATCGAAGATCAGGGGCAGGGCCGCCGTACCGAGCAGCATGTCCGCTGCAGTGTGGGTGTCGCGTACCGAGAGGTAATCGACCCGGTTGGCGGCAGTGTTGTGCAGCGCCACGCTCAGCGGCAGCGCCGAAGAAGCCAACCTGCCTGCGTCCAGGCCTTCGGCGATCATGCTCTTGAGGCCATCTTGCTTGAAAAAGCCTTTGGTACTGATCAAGTGGCTGAGCATCGGCGAGATCACGCCGCTTGTTGTCAGCAGCGCCAGTCGTGACGCCAGCCCTGGCACGTCCTGTACGGAAAGCATGTTGCGGCTTTCGATGTTCAGCCACATGGATTTGGCCTGATCGAGTTTGTCTTGAGCGAACATCGCGCCGTTGAGACCACCTACCGAGGTGCCAGAGATGGCGCTCAGTTGGCTGTCCAAGCCCAGGTCGCGCATAGCCTGCCAGACGCCGATCTGATAGGCCCCCTTGCCGCCGCCGCCAGATAGGGTAAGACCGAGTTTCCTGAATTTCATGCTCTGCTCCATGAGGGGGGCGGCGTCTCTAAGAGGGCTCGTCCGAGTCTTCCAAATGAGGGATAGCGAGGGAGGGGCGGTACGATTTTTCGGAAGGTCAGGGAATCGTCGCTGCCCGATAACTCACTGCAGACGGCCTCTTTTGTCGGGCGCGGGGGGAGGGGCATTCCAAGTTCCTTTTGACTGAAGCAATTTCCATGGTGGCGTTCTGCCCTTGAAGGCCGGTATGCTGACTTTGTGTGAAAGATTTTGCAATTGGTCAGACGCGCCGTCTGACTTCATGGGCTATGCAGTTCAGGTCGACGCATAGTGGCTAGCCGGCTCTCCCACAGAATAAAACCCGCCGCTTACTTAAGTGCGGCACTGGTTAGCCGATAGCCTCTCCATGCTTACGCACGGGTTATAAGCAAATGGGCCACAATGCTGGCCATTCGAGAAACGAAGGACAGGGACTGCTCGTATGGGTTGGGAGAGACTAATCGTTGCCGGAGCCGCAGCTGTGGTCGCGGCTGGCGTCGCTTACTGGAAACGTGAAGAAATCAAAGATGGCTGGGACAGCATGATCATCAGCCTCAAAGGTAAGCGCGTGGCGATATTGGGAGAGCGCAATGTCGGCAAGACAGCTCTATTGAAGTTCCTTGCCAGTGGTGAGGTCTCCGACGAGTACATGCAAACCACGCTGACCGAGAAAGTCCAAGGAACACGGTTTGCAATGGGTGACCTGAAGCTGGACCTCAAGGAAACCCGCGACGTTCCCGGTGCGCCTGATGCAATCGAGGACTGGAAAACACTGCACAATGAAGCGGACATCGTCCTTTATCTGGTCAATGCTCAAGAGGTCAATCAACAACGTATCAAGCGCGATCTCGAAAAGATTGAAAGCTGGAGGAAGGCTCCGGCGCCATCGCCCAAGCTGGTCGTGATCGTCACGCATATGGACCTCGACCCTACGTACGTCGCCACACCCGTGTCCGGTCAGGGGCATTTCCGTGATCGTTTCGTCAAACTCCACCTTGATGCAGGCCTGTCGAAACTAAGTCAACGGCCGCCGATCATTCTCGGCAGTCTGGTGAGTCGAGATCAGGCGGCGAGATTGGTCGCGACGTTGATCAATACGGTAACAGCATGATGCATGCCAAGGTTTTCCAAGCTCAAGCACTGGACAACAGGTCCTCGGACTATTTGCGTCTGGCGGAGTGTGGAGCGGAACTTAGCAGCCCGGTCCGAGAGCAAACGTATTCCGCACTGACCAGCATCAGCGTGCGAGGTACTGTTCTGTTTGCACAAGATGGCGTGAAGCTGTTCGTCAAAGGCAACGCAGCCGTTTTGCAAGTTGTCGCGGAGGAGCGGGACCGCGCGGGCCGGCTGGCGCCAGTGGTTTGCTGGATCGAGCATAATACCGGGCAGGGGCCAGGAGCGACTGGTGTCGATGCGGTGTGGGCGTCGCTCGAGCAATTCGCTACCTCCATCGGGCGCAGCTTTTCAGAGCCTAAACGCTTGGCTGCACGGGAGGCGCTTGAGCAATTCGAAAAAAAGCAGCCGAGCCAGAGCTTCATAGCCCTGGCGATAACACTTTTACAGCGCGAGTGGGCAGCGTGGCTCAGACGCGCACTGGCGGCGCTGAAAACTTTCGGCAAATGAACGAACAGGGTACGCGCATCGCGCGAAAGGGGAGCAATGTGGCAACAGGCAAGATTCCGCTGGACCATGGCGCACGCAGAGTGATGCTCGTGTTGGATGAGAACACGATCAATGAGTGTCTCTATGATCTCGAGCCCGAAGCCAAGGGGTTTCTATTTGATCCCCAGTCCCACATCCTGCAGTACCCGCTTACGGTCGATGAGCCAGATAGCCAGGCGCTGCAGAATATTATCGATGCTGACCTGCTTCGACCGGGCGCGGTGCTCTTACAGAGCCCGTATGACCGTAACGCCTATGTGGACCTGAGCCAGGCCACGGATCAGTTCGCGATTGAGAAGCTTCGGCATTTTTCGCGGCTCTGCCAATACCTGGGAGCTCGGGACGTAACCGTTGAGCAGGTCGAAGTCAGCAAGGACTCCTCGTCCCAAGTGTACGAGTTGCACGGCAAAGCTCCTGTTGCCAAGCTCGATGTCAAAGTCGAAAACAAAGTGGGCAATTCACTGGCCAGAAAGTTTTCCATCAATGCCTCGTTTCGCGGAGGCAAACCCAACACCGAGGCAGCTGAAAAATACCTGCGTGGCAAACAGCTGTGGGGCGATGTGGTAATGCGTAGCCTGGTCGAGCAGTGCGCTGATGAAGACAACCAGATCCTTGAACAGAAGGTGGTGATCAGCCTGTCGAGTGAATCGAAGCGTTCCCTGGGCGTAGTGGCCAAGCTTAACCTGCCAGCCAAGGGGCTAGGGCTAACGGCAAATTACCTGGACAGTGCTCATTCGATCGAAGAGTACCTTCTGACCTTGACGGTAAAATTTGACAGCCCTGAAACCGATAGTTTGTAGCGGTGCGTCGCATGATTACCATCGCCTAACCTGGACTATCATATTTGATACCGGGTGGGCGGGCTTGGATTCCGCGATGTTTGAATTCTCGCTTCTCATCGGCCTCCCCAAACCCAGCAGCATCGATACTTCATCGCTTACCCCTGAAGATGCAGCGGTTAAATTGCGGCAGGCTGCCACTCTCCGGCTTAACGGAGCCCAGAGTATTCTGCTTCATTTTCCGCAAGACGTTGAGCTGGCAGTAGAGCTGTTGGATGACGCCGCCGTGTTGTACGACAAGGCATTCCGGAATTTAACTGGCATTCCGGCTCAAAGCGTTCATCAGCAGATCCATGAGTATGTCTCTGTCCCGTCCGCTGAAGGGGCTCCCGCGATCCAAACACCGTGGGGTAATGAGTTCGCTCCGGTAATAAAGGAGGGTGTTCGTTGCGCAGAGACTTGGCTCGAGGGTTCATCATTACCGTTATGGTGGGCGCTGTCTCAGAACCGAAAGCGTCATCGTCCAGGGGACTATCAGGAAGCATTTGAAGCAGGCTTTCTGCTGCGGTTGCAGCAGACGCTGATCATGCGGCGCGAAGCCCCCACTTCCCAATCAACCCGCTTTGATGCCTGAGTCTTCGATT